>NZ_JACVBS010000013.1:0-188002 GCF_014852545.1 Variovorax sp. VRV01 | reverse complement strand
CCGAACTTGGCCGACAGCACCGTGGCGATGGCCGCCGTCAGCGTGGTCTTGCCGTGGTCAACGTGACCGATCGTGCCCACGTTCACGTGCGGCTTGGTGCGGGTGAATTTACCTTTTGCCATTTTTCAATCCTTGAAAGAGCATTCCCGTGTATTGGTTTTATGTCTGCATCCGATTGCTGGTTCGCCCCGCACGGGAACGCGGCGGCACCGGATCGCAGACAACGAGGGCCGCGCACTGCGCGGCCCTGCATTCTTGAAACTTACTTTGCGCGAGCAGCCACGATGGCTTCGGCCACGTTACGGGGAGCTTCGGCGTAGTGCTTGAACTCCATCGTGTACGTGGCGCGGCCTTGCGACATCGAGCGCAGCGTGGTCGAGTAGCCGAACATTTCCGACAGCGGCACTTCGGCCTTGATGGACTTGCCGCCACCGATCATGTCGTCCATGCCCTGCACCATGCCGCGGCGTGACGAGAGGTCGCCCATCACGTTGCCGGCGTAGTCTTCGGGGGTTTCGACTTCCACGGCCATCATGGGCTCGAGAATCACGGGGTTGGCCTTGCGGGCACCTTCCTTGAAACCGAAGATCGCGGCCATCTTGAACGCCATTTCGTTCGAGTCCACATCGTGGTACGAACCGAAGTGCAGCGTGACCTTGACGTCGACGACGGGGTAGCCCGCCAGCACGCCTTGCGTCAGCGCTTCCACAACGCCCTTTTCCACCGCGGGGATGTATTCGCGGGGAACCACACCGCCCTTGATGGCGTCGACGAACTCGAAGCCCTTGCCGGCTTCCTGCGGTTCGATCTTGAGCACGACGTGGCCGTACTGGCCCTTGCCGCCCGACTGGCGAACGAACTTGCCTTCGGCTTCTTCGACGGTCTTGCGGATCGTTTCGCGGTAGGCCACCTGCGGCTTGCCGACGTTGGCTTCCACGCCGAATTCGCGCTTCATGCGGTCCACGATGATTTCGAGGTGGAGCTCGCCCATGCCGGCGATGATGGTCTGGCCCGATTCCTCGTCGGTCTTGACGCGGAACGAAGGGTCTTCCTGCGCGAGGCGCTGCAGGGCGATGCCCATCTTTTCCTGGTCGGCCTTGGTCTTGGGCTCGACGGCCTGCGAGATCACCGATTCCGGGAACACCATGCGCTCGAGCGTCACGATGGCCGCCGGGTCGCACAGGGTTTCGCCCGTGGTGACTTCCTTCAGGCCCACGCAGGCGGCGATGTCGCCGGCGCGGATTTCATTGACTTCTTCGCGGTTGTTCGCGTGCATCTGCACGATACGGCCGATGCGTTCCTTCTTGCCGCGTACCGGGTTGTAGACGCTGTCGCCCTTGGTCAGCACGCCCGAGTAGACGCGCACGAAGGTCAGCTGGCCCACGAACGGGTCGGTCATCAGCTTGAACGCGAGCGCCGAGAACTTCTCGTTGTCGTCGGCCTTGCGGGTGACAGGCGCTTCGTCTTCGTCGAGGCCGTTGACCGGGGGAATGTCGGTCGGTGCCGGCATGTATTCGACGACGGCGTCGAGCATGGCCTGCACGCCCTTGTTCTTGAAGGCCGAGCCGCACAGCATCGGCTGGATCTCGCCGGCGATGGTGCGCTGGCGGATGGCCTTCTTGATTTCTTCCTCGGTCAGCTCGTTGCCTTCGAGGTACTTGTTCATCAGCTCCTCGCTCGCTTCGGCAGCGGCTTCGACGAGCTTTTCGCGGTATTCGTTGCAGACGTCGGTCAGGTTCGCGGGGATTTCACCGTAGGTGAAGGTCACGCCCTTGTCTTCGTCCCAGATGATCGCCTTCATCTTCACGAGGTCGACGATGCCCTGGAAGTGCTCTTCGGCACCGATCGGGATCTGGATCACGACGGGGTTGGCCTTCAGGCGGTCCACCATCATCTGGCGCACGCGCAGGAAGTCGGCGCCGGTGCGGTCCATCTTGTTGACGAACGCAAGGCGCGGAACCTTGTACTTGTTGGCCTGGCGCCAGACGGTTTCGGACTGGGGCTGCACGCCGCCGACCGCGTCGTACACCATGACGGCGCCGTCCAGCACGCGCATCGAGCGCTCGACTTCAATCGTGAAGTCCACGTGGCCGGGGGTATCGATGATGTTGATGCGGTGTTCGTCGAACTTGCCGGCCATGCCCTTCCAGAAGCAGGTGGTGGCAGCCGAGGTGATCGTGATGCCACGCTCCTGCTCCTGCTCCATCCAGTCCATCGTGGCGGCGCCATCGTGCACTTCACCGATCTTGTGGTTCACACCGGTGTAGAACAGAATGCGCTCGGTCGTCGTGGTCTTGCCGGCGTCGATGTGCGCGGAGATGCCGATGTTGCGGTAGCGCTCGATGGGGGTCTTGCGGGACATGATTTACTTTCGGGTTAAATGCGTTGAGCGCTGGGCCTCGAGCACGGGCGACATCGCCCGAAACCCAACACCCAACGCCCAAGCGAAGTTTGATTCTTAGAAGCGGAAGTGGCTGAACGCCCGGTTGGCTTCTGCCATGCGGTGCACTTCGTCGCGCTTCTTCATGGCGCCGCCACGGCCTTCCGTGGCTTCCATGAGTTCGTTGGCCAGGCGCAGGGCCATCGACTTCTCGCCGCGCTTGCGGGCAGCTTCCTTGATCCAGCGCATCGAGAGCGCCAGGCGGCGCACGGGACGCACTTCGACCGGCACCTGGTAGTTGGCGCCGCCGACGCGGCGCGACTTGACTTCGACCATCGGCTTCACGTTGTTGATGGCAACGGTGAAGGCCTCGAGCGGGTCCTTGTCGGGGTTCTTCTTTTCGATGAAGTCGAGCGCGCCATAAATGATGCGCTCGGCGATCGCCTTTTTGCCGCCTTCCATGATCACGTTCATGAACTTCGACAGCTCGACATTGCCGTACTTGGGGTCCGGCAGGATTTCACGTTTGGGGACTTCGCGACGACGTGGCATTTTTCTAACCTCTTTGCTTCAGTTGGCATCGTTTCCGATACCGCGAGAGCCATTCCGGACTCTCACTTACTCGACCCGGGATTGGGTCACTTCGTTCGATGTGCCCGCCAAGGCAACCGAACACCGTTTGTTTTTTGGCAACAGGAAGGCTTAAGCCTTCTTGGGACGCTTCGCGCCGTACTTGGAGCGCGACTGCTTGCGGTCTTTCACGCCCTGCAGGTCGAGCGAGCCGCGCACGATGTGGTAGCGAACACCGGGCAAGTCCTTGACACGACCGCCGCGAACCAGCACGACGCTGTGTTCCTGCAGGTTGTGGCCTTCGCCGCCGATGTAGGAGATGACTTCGAAGCCGTTGGTCAGGCGGACCTTGGCAACTTTACGAAGCGCCGAGTTGGGCTTCTTGGGCGTCGTGGTGTAGACGCGGGTGCAGACACCGCGGCGTTGCGGCGAGTTCTGCATGGCAGGGCTCTTCGAATTGATCTTTTCGACCGTTCGACCCTGACGCACCAGTTGATTGATGGTTGGCATGAATGAATTAGTCCCAAAACAACCCGGCTTTTGGCTGTGAAGCCGCCCCTGCCTTGTCGTGACGCAAGAAAAGGAAACCGGGAATAACGAAAACGTGAAACCCTTCGGAAAATTCCGAAAAGCCCACGAGTATAGCAGGCGGGCTTGAAACGGCAAGGACAGCGTCGGCCGGCGTTGCCTGGCGCTCTTCCTTACTTGATCCAGAGCCGGACAGCATCCCAGGCGCGGCCGAGGATGCCCGCCTGCTCGACGCCTTCCAGCGCCACCAGCGGCACGTCCGCCAGCGGCTGGTCGTCCAGGGTCACCTTGAGCGAGCCCACCGGCTGGTACTTGGTGAACGGCGCCACCAGCGGATCGGGACGCGCCACCTGGGTCTTGATCTTGCTGGCGGTACCGGTCGGTACCGCGACCACGATGGCTTCCGGGCGGCCCAGCTTGAGCGTGTTGGCCTTGCCTTTCCAGACCGCCGGCGTGGCGGCCGGCTGGCCGGCGTCGAACAAGCGCACGGCGTCATAGGCGGTGTAGCCCCAGTTCAGGAGCTTTTGCGATTCGTTCGCGCGCACGGTCTCCCCCGAGGTGCCCAGCACGATCGACAGCAGCCGGCGCCCGCCGGTCAGGTTGGGGAAGTCGCGCTTGGCGGTGGCGATCATGCAGTAGCCGGCCGCTTCGGTGTGGCCGGTCTTCAGGCCGTCGACGGTCGGGTCGCGGAACAGCAGCAGGTTGCGGTTGGTGTCGTTGGTCGACGGTGTGCCGGGATAGCGGTATTTCTTGATCGCGTAGTACTTGGCTTCCTCGGGGAAGTCGCGCACCAGGCGCGTCGCGAGAATGCTCAGGTCGCGCGCCGTGGTGGTGTGGCCGGGCGCGGTGAGGCCTTCGGGGTTCTTGTAGGTGGTGTTCTTCATGCCCAGCGCCTTGGCCTGGGCGTTCATGAGCTCGACGAAATGCTCCACGGTGCCGCCCACGCCTTCGGCCAGCGCCACGGTGGCGTCGTTGCCCGACTGCACGATCAGCCCCTTGATCAGGTCTTCGACCGGCACCTGCATCTTGGGATCGATGAACATGCGCGAGCCGGGCATCTTCCAGGCGCGCTGGCTGACCGGCATGGTCTGGGTCAGCGTGATCTTCTTGGCACGCAGCGCGTCGAACACGATGTAGGCCGACATCAGCTTGGTGAGCGACGCCGGTTCGACCGGGCTGTCGATGTCCTTCTGCGCAAGGATCTGGTTGGCCGTGACGTCGAGCAGCAGGTAGCTGCGCGCGGCGATCTCGGGCGGCGCCGGCACCTGGGCAGCGGCGATCATGCAAGCCGATGCGGCGGCGGCCAGCACCAGCGCGCGAAACGCGTCAAAAAAACGATTCATGGGAGCAATAGGAGAGAAGCGGGGAGGAGGCGAAAACACAAGCCCGTGAGGCTTTTCATGCGGCGCCCGCGCGCAGATGGCGGACAACCAGGCTTTTGAGGAGGGGCAATTGTCCGTGAAAGAAATGGCCGCCCCCCGGAATAACCGTGACAGGCAGTGACTGCGGCCGCGCCCAGTCCATGACCGCCGCCAGCGGCACCGTGTCGTCGGCCTCGCCGTGGACCACCAGCGTGCGCTCGTGCGCCTCGGCCGGCAGCGTGGCGACGGAAAAGCGCGAAGCCGCCGTTCCAACGAGCACGAGCTGCCGCAGGTCGCGGCCGGCCCAGAGCTTTTCGGCCGCGCAGCTTGCCACGAAGGCGCCGAACGAGAAGCCGGCAATCGCCAGCGGGCCTTGGGGCGCGAGCTGGGAGATGACGTCCAGCATGTCTTCGCACTCGCCGCGCCCCTCGTCGTGCACGCCTTCGCTCGCACCCACACCGCGGAAGTTGAAACGCACCGCGGTCCAGCCGCAGGAGACGAATGCGCGCGCCAGGGTCTGCACCACCTTGTTGTCCATGGTGCCGCCGAACAGCGGATGCGGATGGGCGATCACGGCGATGCCGCGCGCAGCCTCGGCCGGCTGGTCGCGCTGCACCTCGATGACGCCGGCGGCGCCCTGGAGGCGAATCTTCTCGGTCTGGGAATTCATGGTGCGAGGAATGGAAGCACCCGGCCGCGAGGGTCCGGGCGCAGGGTACGAGCGCCGGACTTCGCGAAAAGTTCAGCGCCCGACATCGGGAGGCAGCAACAGGCGCTCGACGACCTGGCCGTTCTTCAGGTGCGAGTCGACGATCTCGTCGATGTCGTCGGCATCGACGAAGGTGTACCAGACCGCTTCGGGATAGACCACCGCCACCGGGCCGCCGGCGCAGCGGTCCAGGCAGCCCGCCTTGTTGACGCGCACCTTGCCGGGACCGGCCAGTCCAGCCTCCTTTACCTTCGCCTTGCAGCGGTCGAAACCCGCCTGGGCGTTGTGCAGGGCGCAGCAGTCTTCCCCGTTCTTGCGCTCGTTCAGGCAGAAGAAGATGTGGCGGCCGTAATAGCCGCGCGGCGCGGCGGAAGAGGAACTGGGCATCGGGAGATTTTAGTGACGCCCGCCGCAAGCCATCAGCCTGCCGGCCGCCCCCGGCGCGACAGCGCCGCCACCACATAGGCAAGGACCGCGAACGGCCACAGCCACCCGAGCCACTGCGCCAGGCCGTGGAAGCGGATGAAGCGCCCCTGCTCCCAGGTGGCGAGGGTCTGCGCGAAATAGGCGCTCTCGGGCGCCTGGTTCAGCAGGCTCAGCTGGATCACCAGCGCCACCAGCAGCAAGGCCGCGCACAGCCGGCGCGGTGCCCCGAGCAGCAGCACGCCGGCCACCATCGCCGTCGCAATGCCAACCTGCACCGGCAGGCCCAGCCAGGCCCATGCGTGCTCGGGGCCGTAGCTCAGCGCGGCCGACAGCGCCGAGGCGGCAATGCCCGCCAGCAGCGTGAGCGGCAGCAGCACGGCACGCCGGGCGACCGTGCGCGTCACCATGAAAGCCAGCAGGCATGGCACCAGGGCGCCGAGCATCACGCACAGCAGCTCGACGGCCGGCACCAGCGGCTCCAGCTCGAACTGGCGCAGCGGCATCCAGTCGATGAAAGGCGTGTCGAGCAGCCACTCCGAGACCGCGACCTCGAGGCGTTCGAACACCTGGCCGAGCCCGAAGGTGACGGCGGCCGGGAACAGCAGCGCCAACGGCCACAGCGCGAGCAGCACCAGCGCGCCGCGCGAGTCGTCGACGAACCACTGCGAGCGCGTGCGGCTCCAATGCGCCACCGCGCCGAGGCGCTCGAGCCCCGCCGCGAGCAGGGCCCCCAGCAGCGCGCCGGAGCTGTTCAGGCCCAGGTCGACATTGGAGGGAATGCGCGCGGGCAGATAGCTCTGCAGCGTTTCCATGGCAAAGGCCACGGCCGCGCCGGCCAGCGTGGCGCGCAGCACCGCGCGCCAGACGCTGGCGTCGCGCCGCGTTCGCAGCACCGCCAGCGCACACAGGAAGCCGAAGGGAACGTAGCCGCCCACGTTGATCGCGAAATCGAAGCCCGTCCAGTACTTGGGCCACGACGCCGACAGGTAGGCCCAGGGGGCGATGCCCTGGTCGCGCCAGTCGGCGAACGGGTACAAGCTGGCATAGACGATCAGCGCGGCGTAGGCCAGCGCCAGGGGCAGCGCGGCGGACTTGTGCTGTGTCTCCACCGTGGCTTTCGGGCTCAGAACGGCTTGACGACCACCAGCACCACGATGCCGAGCAGCAGCAGCACCGGCAGTTCGTTGAACCAGCGGTACCAGCGGTCGTTGCGCTGGGTGCCTCCGGCCACGAAACGGCGCAGCAGCACGCCGCAGGCATGGTGATACCCGATCACTGCCAGCACCAGCGCCAGCTTGGCATGCAGCCAGCCGTTGCCGGGGCCGCGCCCGATGCCATAGCCCAGCCAGAGCCAGAGGCCGAAACCCAACGCCGGAATGGCCAGGAAGGTGGTGAAGCGCAGCAGCTTGCGTGCCATCAGAAGCAAGCGCTCGCGTTCGGCCACGGACTCGGGCGGCACCATCGCCAGGTTGACGAAGATCCGGGGGAGGTAGAACAACCCCGCGAACCAGCTGGCAATGAAGACGATGTGAAGAGATTTAACCCAGAGCATGGGGCCAGTTTAGTGGCGGGACCGCACCATGCACGTCGGGCTTTGGCGCCGGCGCGGATGCAGCGGGCAAAAAAAAGCCCGACGTCTTCACGTCGGGCTGGGAAGCCCTTTTGCTGTCACACATCAAGGCACCCGCTCAGGGAGGAAAAGCGGGGAGCGGTAAACCGCCCGCTTTTGAATTTAACAAAGGCGAAACAAAGTTTCAAGCGGCTCGGGCCAGATTCTTTGACAATTCCGCGCAAAAAAAGAGAACCTTTGGTCTACGCATCCGGAGGGTTGTCGGACAACACTTGGCCAGCCGCTCAGCGCACGGGCGGAGGCTTCAGGCACAATTTTCCGCCTATGACGCCATCTTCCTTTGCCATGTATCCCGCCGGCCGGCCGCGCCGCCTGCGCCGCGACACCTTCACCCGCAACCTGGTCAGGGAGCATGCGCTGACGGCGCACGATCTCATCTATCCGGTGTTCGTGCAGGAAGGCGAGAAAAAACGCGACGCGGTGGCGTCGATGCCCGGCGTGGATCGCCTGAGCCTGGACCTGCTGCTGCCGGTGGCAGAACAGTGCGTGGAGGCCGGCATTCCGGTGATGGCGCTTTTTCCGGTGATCGACGCCAGCCTCAAGACGCCCGCGGGCGACGAGGCCTTCAATCCCGACGGACTGATCCCGCGCGTGGTCGCGGCACTCAAGTCGCGCTTTCCGGAACTCGGCGTGATGACCGACGTCGCGCTCGACCCCTACACCAGCCACGGGCAGGACGGCCTGCTCGACGACACCGGCTACATCCTCAACGACGCCACCGTGGAAGTGCTGGTGAAGCAGGCGCTCACACAGTCGCAAGCCGGCGTCGACATCGTGGCGCCGAGTGACATGATGGACGGCCGCATCGGCGCGATCCGCACCGCGCTGGAGGCCCGCGGCGACATCCATACCCGCATCATGGCCTACAGCGCCAAGTACGCGAGCGCCTTCTACGGCCCGTTCCGCGACGCCGTGGGCTCGGCCGCGACACTCGGCAAGAGCAACAAGAAGGTCTACCAGATGGACCCGGGCAACAGCGACGAGGCGCTGCGCGAGGTCGGCCTCGACATTGCCGAGGGCGCCGACATGGTGATGGTCAAGCCCGGCATGCCGTACCTCGACATCGTGCGCCGCGTGAAGGACGAATTCCGCGTGCCGACCTTCGCCTACCAGGTGAGCGGCGAATACGCGATGCTCAAGGCCGCAGCCCAGAACGGCTGGCTCGACCACGACGCGGTGGTGCTCGAGAGCCTGCTCGCCTTCAAGCGCGCCGGCGCTGACGGCGTGCTCACCTACTTTGCGCTCGACGCCGCGCGGCTGCTGCAAAAACAATAGCGCATGCGCATCTTCGAAATCGACCGCTCGCGCGTGAGCGAGCATCCGGCGCTGGCGCCTCTCGCACTGCCCGGGGCCTGTGCCGCGCAAGGCTATCTCTGGATTTCGCTCACACGCGAGGAATTCCGCGCCTCGCTGTCCGAGGTCCAGCAGATCCTGCAGTCGCTCTGCCAGGCGCAGCTGGTCGACCTGCACGTGGCGGACCTGCTCAACGACCAGCTGCCGTCGCACTACGACTACACCTCGCAATATGACGTGCTGGTGTTCCGGCGCCTCTCGAGCGGCCCTGGCCAGGCGGCGCTGGGCAACGGCAAGGGCACCACGGGCGGCGAGCCGCCCCTTCCCGCGCCGTTGCGCCGCGGCCCTCCCGTATTGCGCCGGGTCGACACCCGCCCGGTGGGTTTCGCGCTGTTCGACCGCGTGCTGCTGTCGGTGCACCCCGAGGACGGCGCGGTGCGCGATGCCTTTGCCGCCCGGCTGCTCGCCGCGGGATCGCCGGACGACAAGGGCGCCCCCGCGCTCGACGTGCGCGCCACCTCGGCCCGCGTGCCCACCGGCACCGCCGACCTGATGCTGCGCGTCGTCAACCAGATCGTCGACGGCTACCTGGACATGCGCCGCGAACTCACGCGCCAGCTCGACCACTGGCAGACCGAGCTGATCGATCCGCGCAGCCGCTTCACCAACTGGGGCGCGCTGATGGAAGCCCGGCAGTCGCTGCACCACCTGGACGAGATCTGCGAAGACCAGCGCGCGGCCATCCAGGACTGGATCGATTCGCTCGAGACGCTGCCCCCGGTCAAAGGCGAGGCGGAGCAGCGCGAGCGGGAACTGATCATGGTGCGAAGCCGCGACGTGCTCGAGCACATCGAGCGCGTGGTGCACCACGTGCACCGGCTCGAACAGAACGCGGAAACCGCGGTGCAGATGCATTTCAGCGTGCAGGGCCACCGCGCCAACGACATCATGCGGGTGCTCACGGTGCTGACGGCCATCTTCCTGCCGCTCAATCTCATTGCCGGCATCTTCGGCATGAACTTCGAGTTCATTCCGCTGGTGCACAAGGCGGATGGCTTCTGGATCGCCATGATCGCGATGCTGGTGATCGCGCTGCTGCTGGTGCTGGTGTTCTGGCGCAAGCGCTACCTGGCGCGCACGCGCTGAGGGCCCCGTCCCGCTTCAAAGCAAAAAAGCCACGCAATTGCGTGGCTTTTTTGCTTACCCGCGAGGGCCAGCGGTTTCGCCGGTCTTACTTGGCGACGGCGCCCGAGCCTTGCTGGGCCTGGACGCGTGCGTCCATCGGGTGGGGCATCGTCGAGATGACCTTGCTGTTGACGCGCGAGCCGCCGGTCACGTTCTGGTCGGGAGCGTAGGCCGTACGGACGGCTTCGGCTTCGACGAGCGCGCGGTCCTTCGACACGGCGACGGTTTCCGGGCCGCGCGAGCCGCGGGTCACGTTCTGGTTGGGAGCCGATGCGGTGCGCACGGCTTCGGCGTTGACTTCGTCGCGGCTCTTGGTCGAGACGGCGGTGTTCACGCCTTCGTAGGATTCGGCTTGGGCGCCGGTGGCGGCCAGCAGGGTCAGGGCAGCGGCGGCGAGGATGTGCGAAGTCTTCATTTCAATTCCTTGTATTGGTTGGATGGTTCGTCCACCAGGCTCGCTCGTTCATTCGTCCGTGCTCACCTGTGCGGCGAGTTTCCAACTGAACGGCCTGTGTAAATCACGCGGAACAGAGACACGGTGTTTCCTCTATTGAAACAATGACGCACCGGCAGCATGCACACGAACCGGGCGCACCGGCGCCTGCAAATGCCGGGGCTTCCCCGAGAATCGAAGCGGGCCGGCCGCGGAACGGAAACAATGGGCGCTTTGACTTTGACATGGACAGTCTCGATCTGATCAGAACCTTCCGGGAAGTGGCCTCGCATGGCAGCTTCTCGCACGCGGCCAAGAAGCTCGACATGTCGAAGGCGACGGTCAGCAAGTACGTGGCGGAACTCGAAACCCGCTTCGGCGTGCGGCTTCTCAACCGCTCCACGCGCTCCGTGAGCCTGACCGATGCCGGGCAACTGCTGCTCGAGCGCAGCACCCCGGTGCTCGAAATGGTGGAGCTCACCCAGGCCGAGCTGCAGGAGCGCGCCAGGCAGCCCGGCGGCCGGCTGCGGATTTCAGCGCCGCACGGCATGGGCAACGGCGAGTTTCCGAGCCTGCTGGCCGACTTCATGCGCTACTACCCGGACGTGAGCATCAGCCTGCAGCTGACCAACCGCACGGTCGACCTCGCGGAAGAAGGCATCGACGTCGACATCCGCAGCGGCCCGGTCGAGGACGCCAACCTGATCGTGCGCAAGCTGATGCTCATGGAGATGGTGGTCTGCGCCTCGCCGGTGTACTGGAAGAAACACGGCAAGCCCGAGCATCCACGCGACCTCTCGGCGCACGAGGCGCTCACGCATTCGCTGCTGGGCGCCCAGCCGGTCTGGCGCTTCGACGACGGCGGCGAGCCGCTGGACGTGCCGGTGAAGAGCCGCATGGACTGCACCGAGGGTGCGCCGCTGATCCGGGTCGCGATGCACGGCTTCGGCGTGATCTACCTGCCCTCGATCCTCGTGCAGTCGCACATCGAGCATGGCGAGCTGGTGCCGGTGCTGCAGGGCTATGCGCGCAAGGACATGTGGCTGTCGGCCGCCTACCTGCAGCGGCGCCACAACAGCGCGGCGCTGCGCGCGCTGCTCGACTTTCTGCAGACCCGCGTCGGCAAGGGGCCGGGCTCGCGGAAGAAATAGGCCGGGCCCCGGCCGCACTCAGCCGACGTGTTTGGCAAAGAACCCGAGCGTGCGCGTGCGCGCGAGCTTGGCGGCCTCGGCGTTGTAGGAGCCGCGCTGGTCGCAGTTGAAGCCGTGGCCCGATTCGTAGACGTGCACCTCCACCTCGGGATGCGCCTTCTTGAAGGCCTCGATGGTGTCCAGCGGGATCCAGTGGTCCTGGTTGCCGAAATGCGCGAGCACCGGCACCTTGGGCTGGCGCGCGGTTTCCTCCGGCGTGGTCATGCCGCCGCCGTAGTAGGGCGCCGCAGCGGCAATACCCGGAACCAGGCTGGCGGCGCGCCAGACCAGCAGGCCGCCCCAGCAATAGCCCACGATGCCGACCTTGCCGGCTTTCGACGCATAGGCCACGGCGGCCTCGATGTCCTGCAGCACGCCGGGCGCGGGCAGCGCCTCGACCGCGGTCTTCAGCGCGAAGCCGGCCTTCATGTCCTCGTCGCTGTAGCCGAGCTCGACGCCGGGCTTCACGCGATGGAAGGTCGAGGGCGACACCGCCAGGTAGCCGTCCGCCGCATAGCCGTCGGCCACCGAGCGGATGTGCGAGTTGACGCCGAAGATCTCCGGCACCACGACCACCGCGCCGCGCGGCTTGCCGGCCGGTTCGGCCACGTAGGCGGGAAAGGTGAAGCCGTCCTTGGCTTTCAGATCGATGAATTGACCCATGTTGTCTTGCTCCTTGAATGGCAACTGAAAGGAAAAGGAATGCCGGTTACTGGCGCAGCGCGCGTTCGACGAAGTCGAGCCGGTCCTGGCCCCAGAATATCTCGCCATCGATGACATAGCTTGGCGCACCGAACACCTGGATGTCGATCGCTTCCTGCGTGTAAGCCTCGTAACGCTCCTGCACCGCCTGGCTCTGCGACTGCTCCGCGCGCTTGGGCGACAGCCCGCATTCGACGACCAGCGAATCGAGCACCTTCGGGTCGCCGATGTTGCGCTCCTGCACCCACACGGCCGCGAACACTGCCGCGCACATGCGCATGGCGGCCTCGGTGCCGTCGTGCATGTCGACCGCGATGATGACCCGGGCCGCATCGTCGCTGGCCACCGGAAAGAACTTCGGCCTGGTGTTCAGCGGCAGGCCGAGGTGGCGCGAACAGCGCGCGAGGTCGACCAGCCGGTAGGCCTGGCGCTGCGGCGCGCGCTTGCCCAGCGGCAGCCCGCCCGACACCGGGAACACGCTGCCCAGGTCGATCGGCCGCACGCGCACCGTGGCGCCGGCAGCCGCAGCGATCGCGGCAAAGCGGGAATGCCCCAGATAGGTCCATGGGCTCTGTGGCGCAAAGTAGTAGTCAATCGTCTTGTCAGTGCTCATGCGCGTGCCCCCGATGATGTAATCCAAGCCAACGGTTTTAACTGACACGCAGTTTCTCTGCAGGAGGTAGGTTTTGGACCAGGTGCTCTTGATCACGGGCGGCGGCCGCGGCATCGGCGCCGCCACCGCCCTGCTGGCGGCGCAGCGCGGCTACGCGGTGGCTGTCAACTACGCGAGCAACTCGCTCGCCGCCGACGAGGTGGTGCGCGCCATTCGCGCGGGCGGCGGTACCTCCATTGCCGTGCAGGCCGACGTGGGCGACGAAGCCCAGGTGCTGGCCATGTTCGAGAAGGTCGATGCCAGGCTCGGCCGGCTCACGGCTCTGGTCAACAACGCCGGCGTCGTCGACGTGCAGGCCCGCGTCGACGAAATGAGCGTGGCGCGGCTGGAACGCATGTTCCGCATCAACGTGATCGGCAGCTTCGTCTGCGCGCGCGAAGCGGTTCGGCGCATGAGCACCCGGCACGGCGGATCGGGCGGCGCCATCGTCAACGTCTCGAGCGCCGCCGCGCGGCTGGGCTCGCCCGGCCAGTACGTCGACTACGCGGCCAGCAAGGGTGCCATCGACACCTTCACCATCGGCCTGGCCAAGGAAGTGGCCGCCGAGGGCATCCGCGTCAACGCGGTGCGCCCGGGCCTGATCGACACCGAGATCCATGCCTCCGGCGGCATGCCCGAGCGCGCCTTCGAGCTCGCGCCCACCGTGCCGATGCAGCGCACCGGCAGCGCGGAAGAAATTGCCGGCGCGATCCTGTGGCTGCTGTCCGCCGAGGCGAGCTACACCACCATGGCCCTGCTCGACGTGACCGGAGGGAGGTAGAAGTGAGCACCTCGATGGACCTGATCAAGCCGCTGGTCACGCTGGTGGCCATCGTCAACCCGCTGGCCATCGTGCCCTTCTTCATCCATTACACGCAGGGCTACTCGGATGCGCAGCGCCGCCACACGGTGCGCATGTCGGCCTTCAGCGCCTTCGTGGTGATTGCGGTCAGCGCGCTGATCGGGCTGCAGCTGCTGGCGTTCTTCGGCATCTCGATTGCCAGCTTCCAGGTGGGCGGCGGCCTGCTGCTGCTCATGAGTTCGCTGTCGATGCTCAACGCCAAGCCGGCCGAGAGCAAGACCAATGTCGAGGAACTGCGCGCCACCGAGGTCAAGGCGTCCATGGGCGCCTCCATTGCGGTGGTGCCGCTCACCATTCCGCTGCTCACCGGGCCGGCCACGATCTCCACCGTGGTGATCTATGCCGACAAGACGCAGCACCTGTGGGAGCTCGGGCTCCTGGTGGGGTATGGCGTGGTGGTGGCGCTGGCCACCGCGCTGGCGTTTTCGCTCGCGCAGCCGATCGCGCGCGTGCTCGGCAAGACCGGCATCAACATCATGACGCGGCTCATGGGCCTGATCCTCGCGGCGCTCGCGGTCGAGGTCATGGCCGACGGCCTGGGCAAGCTGTTTCCGATCCTGCAGCGCGTGGGCTGACCGAATCAGCCCAGCATCTTCTCGATGACTCGCCAGTGCGCGGGCTCGACCGGCGTGATCGACAGCCGGTTGCCCTTGCGCAGCACGACGAGCTCGGCCAGCTCGGGCCTGGCACGCAGCTCGGGCAGCGGCAGCAGGCGCGTCTTGCGAACGGCCTGCACGTCGACCAGCAGCCAGCGTGGATCGTCCTTCTTCGAGGCCGGGTCGTAATAAGGCGACGTCGGGTCGAACTGCGTCGGGTCGGGCTTGATGCCCGAGGCCACGCGCGCAAGGCCTGCGATGCCGGGCTCGGGGCAGCTCGAGTGGTAGAACAGCACGCCATCGCCGACCTTCATGCCGTCGCGCATGAAGTTGCGTGCCTGATAGTTGCGCACACCGGTCCAGGCCACGGTGGCGTTGGGCGCGGCGAGCGCATCGTCGATCGAGACCTCGTCGGGCTCGGATTTCATCAACCAGTAGTTGGGCATGGTCCCGCTATGGTGTCACATAGTCGGACACGACGACCCATTTCCCATCCTTGATCTGGGACAAGCGCGACTGGTCGTTGCCCAGGCGCTTGGTCGCGGTGTACGAGCTCTTGGGGCTGCCGAACATGTCGGGCTCGAAGGTCATGCTGTCCATGGACTTGATGAAGCTGTCGGTCGTGAGGTTCGGGCCGGCCTTCTGCGCCGCCTTGATGAACGAATCGATGATGACGTAGCCATACACCGAGAACACCGTCGGGTCTTCGTTGAACTTGGTCTTGTACTTGTTGGCCCAGAAGCGCAGCGGCTGCGACTGCTCGTCGGTGTAGGGGTTCTGCACCGTCATGGTGGCGTAGATGCCGTCCATGGCCTTGCCGCCGAGCTTGTGGATCAGGTCGGTGTAGGAGGCGCTGGAGCCCAGGAAGGTCGGGTTGAAGCCGGTCTTGCGCGCCTCGCCCACGGTGCCGATGGTCTCGCGGATGATGGTGCCGAGCACCACGAGGTCGCAGTTGGCGGCCTTCATCTTGGCGACCTGCGAGCTGAAGTCGGTGGCGCCGCGCTTGAACGAGGTCTTCTCGGCCAGCTCCATGCCGGCGGTCTTCAGGCCCGCCTCGGCGCCGCGCAGCACCTCGAGCCCGAATTCGTCGTCCTGGTAGATGGTGCAGACCTTCTTGGCGCCCTTCTCCTTGATCATCTTGGGCAGCGCCAGGCGGATCTGGTCGTAGTAGGTGGCCGCGAACGAGTACTTGAGCCGGTTCAGCGGCTCGTACATTTCGCGCGCCGCGGTGATCGGCATGAAGTTGACGATGTTCTTCTCGAACTGCACCGGCATGGCCGCCATGTTCTGCGCCGTGCCGATGTGGCCAGCCATGATGAAGATCTTCTCCTGGTTGACCAGCTTCTGCGCCGCGAGCACGGCCTTCTTCGGGTCGTAGCCCGAGTCCTCCACGAAGAGCTTGAGCTTGCGGCCGTGGATGCTGCCCTGCTCGTTGAGCTCGTCCACGCGCAGCTGCATGCCGTTGCGCGCCTGCTTGCCGAAGCCCGCGAGCGGGCCCGACAGGTCCTGGATGGTGCCGATGCGGATTTCGTCCTTGCTCACGCCCTGCTGCTGCGCGGACGCGAACGTCGCGACCAGGCCCAGCACGGCCAGGGTCGTCACTGTCTTGAGCTTCATCATGGCGTTGTCTCCTCGGGTTGACGAAAAATGAATCAGCGGTACATGGCTTCGATGCGCTCCGCGTACTTGGCCTGCACCAGCTTGCGCTTGAGCTTCATCGTCGGCGTGAGCTCTTCGTCCTCGGCGCTCAGCTGCGTTTCGAGCAAAAAGAATTTCTTGATCTGCTCGACCCGCGCGAACCTGGCGTTGACACGGTCGATCTCGCACTGGATCAGGCCCAGCACCTCCTGCGCGCGCGTCAGGCTTTCGTAGTTGCTGAATGGCACGTCGTGATCCTGCGCAAACTTCTCGACGTTCTCCTGGTCGATCATGACGATCACCGTGAGGTAGGGTTTCCTGTCGCCGATCACCACTGCGTCGGTGATGTAGGGGCTGAACTTGAGCTCGTTCTCCAGCTCGCTCGGCGTGATGTTCTTCCCCCCTGCCGTGATGATGATGTCCTTCATGCGGTCGGTGATGCGGAAATACCCTTCCGCGTCGACCGTTCCCACGTCGCCGGTGTGCAGCCAGCCGTCGGCGTCGATGGTCTCGGCGGTCTTCTCCGGCAGGTTGAGGTAGCCCATGAAGATATTGGGGCCGCGCACCAGGATTTCGCCCGTCTGCGGATCGAGGCGCACCTCGTTGTAGCTGGTGGCCGGGCCGATCGAGCCCGGCCGGATGCGCGAAGGCGGCACGCCGGTGGAAGCGCCGCACGATTCCGTCATGCCCCAGACCTCCAGCATGGGCACGCCCAGCGCGAGGTACCAGCGCACGAGCTCGGGCGAGATCGGCGCCGCGCCGGTCACGAGGAAGCGCGCGCGGTGGATACCGATGAGCTTGCGAACGTTGTCGAGCGCCAGCCAGCGCGCCAGGCGGAACTTCAAGCGCAGCCAGGCGCCCACCGGCTGGCCCTGGAGCACGCGCTCGGCAATCTGCCGGCCGACGCCGATGCTCCAGCCATAGGCGGCCTGCTGCAGGCGGCTGGCTTCCTTGAGCGCGATCATCACGCCCGAGTAGAACTTCTCCCACACGCGCGGCACGGCGGTGAACACCGTGGGCGAAATCTCGCGCACGTTCTCGGGCACCGTTTCCGGGTTCTCGACGAAGTTGAGGATCGAGCCGGTGTACATCGCGAAGTATTCGCCGCCCATGCGCTCGGCGATGTGGCACAGCGGCAGGAAGCACATGCGCTCGTCGCCTTCGCCCTGCGCGAGCAGCGTGTTGTAGCCGCGCATGGTGTAGACCAGCCCGCGGTGGCTGTGCATCGCGCCCTTGGGCTTGCCGGTGGTGCCCGAGGTGTAGACCAGGATCGCGAGGTCTTCCGGGCGGCAGGCGGCGATGCGCTGCTCCAGCGCCTGCGGATGGGCCTGCAGGTGGTCGCGGCCGAGTGCGCGCAGGGCGTCCAGGCTGATGACGCCCGGGTCGTCGAGGTCGCGCAGGCCTTTCATGTCGAACACGACGACCTTGCGCAGCATCGGCAGCCGCGCGCGCACTTCGAGCGCCTTGTCGAGCTGCTCGTCGTCCTCGACGAAGAGCACGGTGGTGCGCGAGTCCTCGCAGAGGTAGTGCACCTGCGAGGCCGCGTCGGTGGGATAGATGCCGTTGGACACGCCGCCGCAGCTGAGCACGGCGACGTCGCACAGCACCCATTCGATGACGGTGTTGGCGAGGATCGACGCGCATTCGCCCGGCCCGAAGCCGAGCGCCAGCAGGCCGCCCGCAATCTCGCGCACGGCCTCGGCGGTCTGCCGCCAGGTCCAGGCGCGCCAGATGCCGAATTCCTTCTGCCGCATCCAGACCTTGTCGGCGCGCAGCTCCACGGCCTTCCAGAACACGGCGGGGATGGTCTCGCCCGGCACGACGATGCCGGGACTCGGCTGCAGATGCGCGAGGTCCCAGAGGCCTGCTGGAGCGCGCAGGGCAGTTGTGCTCATGCCTTCATCTCCAGGTCTTCTTCTTTTTCCAGCGCCGCTCGCCGCGCACGCCGTCGTCCTTGACGCCGAGGTAGAACTCCTTGATGTCCTCCTTTTCGCGCAGGCGTTCGCAGGTATCTTCCATGACGATGCGGCCGTTCTCGAGCACGTAGCCGTGGTCGGAAGCGTTGAGCGCCATGTTGGCGTTCTGCTCCACGAGCAGGATGGTGGTGCCGCGCTCGCGGTTGATGCGCACGACGATCTCGAAGATCTCCTTCGTCAGCTTGGGGCTGAGACCGAGGCTGGGCTCGTCGAGCAGGATCAGATGCGGCGCGGCCATGATGGCGCGCGAAATGGCGAGCATCTGCTGCTGGCCGCCCGAGAGCAGGCCGGCATCCTGCGCGGCCCTTTCGCGCAGGATGGGAAAGTAGGTGTAGACGCCCTCCATGTCGCGCGCCACGCCGTCGCGGTCCTTGCGGGTGTAGGCGCCCATCAGCAGGTTGTCCTTCACGGACAGCAGCGGGAACACCTCGCGGCCTTCGGGCACATGGCTCAGGCCCTGCTGCACGATGTAGGCCGGGTCCTTGGCAGTGATGTCCCTGCCCTGGAACTCGATGCTGCCCTTTCTCGGGTCGATGATTCCCGAGATCGTTTTGAGGATCGTCGTCTTGCCTGCGCCGTTGGAGCCCAGCACGGTCACGATCTCGCCTTGCCTGACTTTCAGGCTCACGCCGCGGATGGCCTTGATGGGGCCGTAGGCGCTTTCGACGTTGAGTAGTTGGAGGACGACGTCGGTCACTTCGTTGTCCCTTGAGGATTTGCTCGATCGTTTGACAAGAACGGGGAGCGGCGTTGGGGCCCCTGCCCCGGGCCGGCCGACGTCACCGGCCCTTCGGGCTTCCCTGCGCTGCTCGCGACAAGCGGGGTCTCGCAGAACTCGCTTCGCTCAAACAGCTGCGAGCCCTGATCCGCTTGTCGCTCCGCTGCTCGGCGGCGCCTCAACGGCCCGCCCGGGGCAGGGGCCCCAACGCCGTGGACACGCTCAGGGTGGTTCCACCTCCGCCCGAGCCCGGTGTGCGGTGCGGGGTGGGCGCCCCCTCTGTGCCGCTGAGGAGCGCAGCTTTCCGCGGATAAGGGCTCGCCCTTGTTTGAGCGAAGCGAGTTTGGGCGAGACCCCGCGGAAAGCGAGCACCGGAAGGGAGCCCGAAGGGCCGGCATAGTGGGGGCGACCGCGCCGCACCGCATACCGGGCGCCTCCAACGAAGCGGCGAACAGAACATTCACGCCCCAACCCTCCTCAAGCTGCTCACGTCATCCACAGTCCCGAGATAAGCCTCGATGACACGCGCATCCGCCTGCACCTCGCGCGGCGTGCCGGTAGCCAGCACCTCGCCCATGTTCATCGCGAGCACGCGGTCCGACACCTTCGACACCAAGGACATGTCGTGCTCGACCATCAGCACCGACACCCCCAGCTCATGCTGGATGTCCTGGATCCAGAAAGCCATGTCCGCCGTCTCTTCGACGTTGAGCCCGGACGATGGCTCATCGAGCAGCAGCAGCTTGGGCTCGGTGCACAGCGCACGCGCGAGCTCCACCACCTTGCGCACGCCGTACGGCAAGCCGGCCACCATCGAATCGCGGTGATGCTGCAAATCCAGCAGATCGATCACCTGCTCCACCTTCTCGCGTGCCGCAATTTCCGCGCGCCGCGTGGCCGGCGTGAAGAACACCTCGCTCCAGAACCCCGTCTGCCGATGCGTGTGGCGGCCGATCAGCAGGTTGTGCAGCACCGTCGCATGCTCGAAGAGTTCGATGTTCTGGAAGGTGCGTGCAATGCCGAGTGCCGCAATCGCGTGCGGCGCCTGATGTGTCAGCGCCAGCGGCCCGGCCGCCCCGCCATGCCACGTGATCTCGCCCATTGTCGGCGTGTAGATCCGGCTGATCAGGTTGAACACCGTCGTCTTGCCCGCGCCGTTCGGTCCGATCAGCGTGAACACCTCGCCGCGCCGCACGTCGAAGCTCACCTTGTTGACCGCGAGCACGCCGCCGAAGCGCACGCTCAGGTCCCTGGCCGAAAGAAGGATGTCGCCGCTGCTCGTCATCTCAATCGGTCCGACTTGGTGAACGACTTCTGTCGCTTGAACAACCCCTTGCGGTAGAACGGAAAGAGCTGCAGCCAGGTGCGGATCTTGAGCCAGCGGCCATACAGCCCCAGCGGCTCGAACAGCACGAAGGCGATCAGCACCAGCCCGTATACCAGCCCCTGCAGCCCCGGCGCCTGCCCGATCACGGCCGGCAGCCAGTCCTTGCCCATCGAGATCAGCTGCGGCATCGCGATCAGGAAAATCGCGCCCAGGAACGCGCCATGCACCGAGCCCAGGCCGCCGATCACCACCATCAGCAGCAGGTCGATCGACTGCAGGATGTTGAACTGGTCGGGCGAGATGAAGCTCAGCTTGTGCGCATACAGCGCGCCGCCCAGGCCCGCGAGCGCGGCCGAGATCGCGAACGACATCGTCTTGTAGCGCGCCAGGTGAATGCCCATGCTCTGCGCCGAGATTTCCGAATCGCGGATCGCCACGAAGGCGCGGCCGGTCGGCGAACGCAGCAGGTTCAGGATGCCGAGCGTGCTGAGCACCGCCACCACCAGGCACAGGAAGTAGAAGCCATTGCCCGACCCGAGCGACCAGCCGAACAGCTGCGGCGGCTTCACATGCAGCCCCGCGTTGCCGCCCGTCACGCTCTCCCAGCGCGCGAACACTTCCTCGACGATGAAGCCGAACGACAGCGTGGCAATGCCCAGGTAGATGCCCTTCACGCGCAGGGCCGGCAGCGCGACCACCACGCCCACCGCCGCCGACAGCGCCGCGGCCGCGAGCAGCGCAATCGGAAACGGCACGCCCAGGTTGGTCAGCACCCCTTGCGTGTAGGCTCCCGCGCCAAGGAAGGCCGCATGCCCGATCGAGAACTGCCCCGTGAAGCCCGCCAGCAGCATCAGGCCCAGCCCGACGATGCCGTAGATCAGCACGAAGGTCAGCTGCGCGAGCCAGTACTCGTCGATCGCCCAGGGCGCGGCGACGAGGAACGCGGCGAGCAGGCCGTACCAGAACACATGGCCGCCGTGCTTGGCGAGGCGGATGTCCTGGTCGTAGCTGGTCTTGAAGATGAAGCGCATGAATCAGGTCCGTCGCCGGGCCGCCCCAAGGCGGACCTGCGCCCCCTCGGGGGGCAGCGAGTACACGAAGTGACGAGCGTGGGGGCACATGCTTCTACACCTTCTTGCGCAGCTTCTCGCCAAAGAGGCCGTTCGGCTTGATCATGAGCATCAGCAGCACCACGATGTACGGCGCCGTGTCCTTGAAGCCGTCGGGCAGGTAGAAGCCCGCAAACGATTCGACGATGCCGATCACCAGCCCGCCGACGATCGCGCCCGGCAGGCTGCCGAAGCCGCCCACCACCGCGGCCGGAAAGGCCTTGAGTCCGATGAAGCCCATGTTCGCGTGCACGAAGGTGATGGGCGCGAGCAGCATGCCGGCAATGGCCGCGACCGCCGCCGCGAGCCCCCACACCAATCCGTTCAGGCGCTTCACCGGAATGCCCATGTAGTACGCCGCGAGCTGGTTCTGCGACGAGGCCTGCATCGCGATGCCGAGCTTGCTGTAGCGGAACATCGCGAACAGCAGGCCGCAGAGGATGGCCGTGGCGATGATGATCGCGAGCTGCTCGAGGTTGACCACCAGCCCGCCCAGCTTCCAGATCTGGTCCTTGTAGGGCACGGGCAGCGTGTGGGTGTCGGTGCCGATGCCCGGCACCATGGTGATGAGCCCGCGCGCCACGTAGGCGATGCCGATGGTGAGCATCACGATCGAGAATTGCGGCTGCCCGAGGATCGGGCGGATCACCACCAGTTCGAGCAGCACGCCGAAGGCCGCCATCGCCACCACCGCGAGCAGGGCCGCGAGCCAGAACGGCATCCCGAACAGCGACATGCCGGCAAACGCGCCGAAGGCGCCGAGCATCATCAGGTCGCCCTGCGCGAAGCTCACGGTTTCGGTGGCCTTGTAGATCAGCACGAAGCCCAGCGCGATCAGCCCATAGATGCAACCTTGTGCAATGCCCGACAGCAGGAGTTGGAGGATCTGCATGGGGCCTCTTCTTGCGGCTACTGCCTGAAGCCGCCGGCTGCGTCGTGCAGCGCGAGGCGGCGCGAGCCGGCCAGGATGTCGCTGGGCTTCAGGCCGTAGACCTGGCGGATCGAATGGCTGAAGTGCGTCGAATCGGGATAGCCGGTGTCCAGCGCGATGTCGGTCAGCGTGCTGGCCTGGCGCACGTGGCGCAGCAGGCTGCGCGCGCGCTTCCAGGCGCGGAAGGCGCGAAACGCCATGCCGGTTTCCTGCTTGAACAGATGCAGGAAGCGCGAAAAAGAAAGATGCACCGAGGCCGCGCAGCCTTCCGCGGAAGTGGGTGCGGCCGGGTCGGCGTTGATGGCGTCGATCACCTTGCGGATGCGCGCATCGAGCGCGCGCGGCGCCAGCGGCCCGCCGAAGAACAGGGCATCGAAGTCGAAGCCGTCGAAGTCCGTGCCGCGGCCCGATGCGGCGAGCAGGTGCGCATGGACATTGCGCATGCGCCGCACGAAGGCCGGCGCATCGACCGGCCCGCAGTGCTGCATGAAGGCCGGCATCCGGGCGGGATCGACCGACTCCGATTCGATCAGCAGGTTGAAGATGAGCGGATGCGCGCTTTCCACGCGGTGCGGCACCTGCGGCGGCACCACCAGCAGCTCGCCCGCCTGCCAGGCGCCGCCGCCGACGCACAGGCGGTTCGGCGGCGCGCCGGCGGGCGATACGTACACCCCGTACCCGCCCATGGTGCGCTCGGCCGCGGCCCCGAGCAGCCCGGCGTAGAACACACGCTGGTGCGTGAGCCACATCAGGCGCTCCCCGCGCTGCGCGCCGCCGCTTTCCGGCGGCGCCGCCTTCGTTCGCTGCATGGTGTCGGTCTCCTGCATCGGGCCGCCGCCGGCCCGGGGCCGGCGCTGCGTTGGCTGGATCGTAGCGGCGGGGGCCGGCTGCGCGGCGTGCATTTGCGCGGGGACTTTCCCTAGGGCTTGCTGGCGCTATGGCACGAGCGCGCGGCGAAGCTCGGCGCAGCACAGCGCGACGGCCGTGTCGGCCTCGTCGAGCACCTTGCCCATGGTAATGAAGCCATGGATCTGGCGCTCGAAGCAGACGTACGCGGCACGGTTGCCGGCGGCGGTCAGCGCCTCGGCATAGGCCATGCCTTCGTCGCGCAGCGGGTCGTAGCCGGCCGTGAGCACCAGCGCGGGCGGCAGGCCCGAGAGATCGGCGCACAGCAGCGGCGACGCGCGCCAGTCGAGGTCGTGCCGGGGGTCGTCGATGTAGTGGTCGTGGAAGTACGCCATCGTGTCGCGGGTCAGCAGGTAGCCCTGGCCGTTGGCCTGGTGCGAGGGATGGCCGCGGCGCATGTCGGTGGCGGGATAGACCAGCAGCTGGAAGGCGATCGGCAGGTCGCCGGCATCGCGCGCGGCAATGGCCGCCACCGCGGCGAGGTTGCCGCCCGCGCTGTCGCCGCCCACCGCGAGGCGGCTTGCATCGAGGCTGAGCGAGGCGGCCTCGCGGCGCACCCAGCGGGTGGCGGCCAGCACGTCGTCGACGGCAGCCGGGAAGCGATGCTCAGGCCCCATGCGGTAGTCGACCGACACGACCGCGCAGCCCGCGCCGTTGGCAAGCGAGCGGCACAGCACGTCGTGTGTGTCGAGGTCGCCGATGACCCAGCCGCCGCCGTGGAAGTACACGAGCACCGGCAGCGCGGCATGGGCCAGGGAACCCAGCGGGCGGTATAGCCGCACCGGGATGGTGCCGTACGGCCCGTCGGCCTCCAGTCCGCGGACTTCGGCGACCGGCGGGGCCTCGGGTTGGGTGGTGGCGCGGCGCTCGCGATAGAAGGCGCGCGCCTCGGCCGGCGAAAGCGTGTGCGTGGGCGGGATGCCGCGCGCCTCGATGAAGTCAAGCAAGGCGCGCGCCTGGGGGTGCAGCATGGTGTCTCCGGTGGATCGGTCCGACCATGCCCGCGCCGCCCCGGCGCGGCTTGCGAAAACTGGCTAAGCCTTGCGCGGCTTCACGCGCGAGGCGGCTTCCTTGGCCAGCCTGCGGGCGGTGCCGGTGTCGGCCGCATGCACCAGCGCCACGCCCATGCGGCGCTTGGCAAAGCTCTCGGGCTTGCCGAACAGGCGGATGTCGCTGCCGGGCACCTGCAGCGCCTCGGCCACGCCGTCGAAGGCGATGCCGGCAGCATCCACGCCGCCATAGATCACGGCGCTGGCACCCGGGCTCTTGAGCGAGGTGTCCACCGGCAGGCCGAGGATGGCGCGCGCATGCAGCTCGAACTCGTTCTGCCATTGCGTGGCCATGGTCACCATGCCGGTGTCGTGCGGACGCGGGCTCACTTCGCTGAACCAGACCTCGTCGCCCTTCACGAACAACTCGACGCCGAACAGGCCCTGGCCGCCGAGGTCGGACGTGACGGCCTCGGCAATCTGCTGCGCCTTCTGCAGCGCGGCCGGCGCCATCGGGTGCGGCTGCCAGCTTTCGACATAGTCGCCGCTGACCTGCACATGGCCGATGGGCTCGCAGAACCGGGTCTGCACCGCGCCGGCCGCGTCCCTGGCGCGCACCGTGAGCAACGTGATCTCGTAGTCGAAGTCGATGAAGCCCTCGACGATCACGCGGCCGTGGCTCACGCGGCCGCCGGCCATGGCGTAGTCCCAGGCCTTCTGCACGTCGGCCGGGCCGTCGATCTTGCTCTGGCCCTTGCCGGAGCTGCTCATCACGGGCTTGACGATGCAGGGATAGCCGATGCCCGCGTCGATGGCCGCCTGCAACTCGGCCAGCGAGTCGCAGAACTTGTAGGGGCTGGTGGGCACGCCCAGCGTCTCGGCGGCCAGGCGGCGGATGCCTTCGCGGTCCATCGTGAGGCGGGCGGCACGGGCGGTGGGAATCACGCGCACCACGCCGGCGTCCTCGAGCTGCTGGAGCATCGGCGTGGCGATGGCCTCGATCTCGGGCACCACGAGCTGCGGCTTCTCGGCCTCGATCAGCGCCTTGAGCTGCTCGGGGTCGCTCATGGTGATGGTGCGCGCATGGTGGGCCACCTGCTGGCCCGGCGCGTTCTCGTAGCGGTCGACCGCGATGGTCTCCACGCCCAGGCGCTGCAACGCGATCAGCACCTCCTTGCCGAGTTCGCCGGAGCCCAGCAGCATCACGCGGGTGGCCGAGGGGGAAAGAGGGGTGCCGAGGGTGGTCATGGTCGGAGTCGAAAAGAGGGAAGAAAAAGCAATCGCAGCACTGTAAGCCACCCGCGGGCCACCGGTGTCACGCGCGGCAACGGCGGCCGGGCGGGGCTGCTTCACAATCGATCTCCTGCCGCGGTGGCGCGTCCACCCGCTCCCTCTTTTTTCGCTTTCATTCTTCAAGGAGTTTTCTCATGACGATTCAGACCGTCGGCATCATCGGCGCCGGAACAATGGGCAACGGCATCGCGCAGGCCTGCGCGGTGTTGGGCGTCAACGTGGTGATGATCGATGTCGCCCAGGCGGCGGTCGACAAGGGCCTGGCCACCATCTCGGGCAGCCTCGACCGGCTGATCAAGAAGGAAAAGCTCACGGCCGAGCAGAAGACTGCCGCGCTCGCGCTGATCAAGGGCTCGACCGATTACAACGACCTGAAGGGCGCGCAGCTCGTGATCGAGGCCGCCACCGAGAACCATGCGCTCAAGCTCAAGATCCTCAAGCAGGTCGACGAGCTGCTGGCGCCCGAGGTGATCATCGCCTCCAACACCTCCTCGATCTCGATCACCCAGCTCGCGGCCGCCACCTCGCGCGCCGACCGCTTCATCGGCATGCACTTCTTCAACCCCGTGCCGATGATGGCGCTGGTGGAGCTGATCCGCGGCTACCTCACGAGCGACGCCACGCACGACGCCGTCAAGGCGCTGGCCGAGAAGCTCGGCAAGTCGCCGATCACGGTGAAGAACGCGCCGGGCTTCGTGGTCAACCGCATCCTGGTGCCGATGATCAACGAGGCCTTCTTCGTGCTGTCCGAAGGCATCGCCACGGCCGAAGACATCGACGCCGGCATGAAGCTGGGCTGCAACCAGCCGATCGGCCCGCTGGCGCTGGCCGACATGATCGGGCTGGATGTGTGCCTGGCCGTGATGGAGGTGTACCTCGAGCAGTTCGGCGATTCCAAGTACCGGCCCTGCCCGCTGCTCAAGGAGATGGTGGCTGCGGGCCAGCTCGGGCGCAAGACCGGGCGCGGCGTGTACACCTACTGATCTGGCGTCCGACAAGAACAAGGAGACAAACGCCATGACCGCGACACCCACCACCCCGCCGGCAGAAGGCTGCATCGACACCCAGGTGCTCGACCACGTGCTCTTGATCGGCATCAACCGCCCCGCCAAGCGCAACGGCTGGACGCCGCCGATGTTCAGGCAGCTGGCCGAGGCCTACACCCGGCTCGACGACGACCCGGCGCTGCGCGTGGGCGTGCTGCATGCCTTCGGCGACCACTTCACGGCCGGGCTCGACCTGCCGGCGGTCACCGAGTACATGAAGCGCGGCGAGAAGGCGATTCCGGCGGGCCTGGTGGAGCCGCACGACTTCGGCCTGCCCGGCTACCGCCGCCGCACCAAGCCGATGGTGGCGGCGGTCAAGGGCATCTGCTTCACGGTGGGCATCGAACTGATGCTGGGTGCCGACATCGTGGTGGCGGCCGACAACTGCCGCTTCTCGCAGATGGAGGTGCAGCGCGGCATCATGGCCACGGGCGGCGCCACGCTGCGCATGGCCGAGCGCGCGGGGGTGGGCAACGCCATGCTGCATTTGCTCACGGCCGACGAGTTCGACAGCGCCGAAGCCTATCGCCTGAACTTCGTGCAGAAGGTGGTGCCGGCCGGACAGGAGCTCGACGCGGCGCTGGCCATTGCGCAGCGCATCGCGGCGCAGGCCCCGCTGGCGGTGGTGGCCACGCGGCTCAACGTGATCAAGGCCGTCGAACAAGGACCGCTCGCGGCCGTCTCGGAATTCATCGAGACACAGAAGCGGCTGTCGAACAGCGAGGACGCGGCCGAAGGCGTGCGTTCCTTCGTCGAGCGGCGGCCCGCGCGCTTCAGCGGCCGTTGACGCTGCCGGCGGGTCAGCCGCGTGCCTGGGCAATCACCAGCAGGCCGTCCATGATCAGGCTTTCGACCAGCTCGAAGTCCCCGTTCATCACGGGCGCCATCTTCCAGCCCGCGCCGCCGGTCATGTAGCAGGCGGGCTCGGCGCCGCAGTGCGAGCGCACGTGCTGCACCATGCGCTCGACCGCGCCGGCAATGGCATAGGTACCCCCGCTGGTGAGCGCGTCGCTGGTGTTGGTGGGGAATTCGCGCACCTCGCCGGTCGGCACGTGCAGGCCGGCCGTGCCCGACTCCAGCGCACGCAGCATGATGCCGTGGCCCGGCAGGATCAGGCCGCCCAGGAACTTGCCGCCGGCATCGATGGCCTCGACCGTCACCGCGGTGCCGATCATCACCACCACCATCGGCCGCGCCGGCCCCGCGTCCAGCATCCGGTGGCGTGCACCGATCATCGCCACCCAGCGGTCGGCGCCCAGCCGCGTCGGATGGTCGTAGCCGTTGACGATGCCGGCCTCGGCCGCGCTCGACACCACCCAACGCGGGGCGCAATCGAAGCGCTCGACGATCTGCTCCTCGGCGCGGCGGCGCACCGCGTCGCCGGCCACCACGCAGCCGAGCATGGAGCCGGGCGCGGGCAGCTCGGCCCAGGGGCCGTCGGCCAGCCGCTCGATGTGGTCGAGGAACTCCGCCCCATGCGCCTGCAGCGCGGCCCCCGGATGCGCCGCATCGTAGAGCGCCCATTTGAGGCGGGTATTGCCGATGTCGATCGCAAGGAAGGGGGATGCCATGGGCGGGATTATTGCGACTTTGTCGTGATCGATGCTGGCACGTCTTTGACACACGCGGCGCGGACCTACGCGCCCATGCCCGGTTTCGCCGCTACATTCGCGATTCCCCTCAACCAAGGCGCAAGGAGAGAACCATGGGTTTGCTCAGTTTCATCAAGGAAGCCGGCGAGAAGCTGTTCGGCGGATCGTCGGCGCAGGCGGCCGAGCCGGATGCCAACGCCAAGGCCGCGGCGGCCATCAAGACCTACATCGAGACGCAGAATCTCGGGCTCACGGGCCTGGAAGTGACCTACACCGCGAGCAGCGGCGTGGTGACCCTGGCCGGCCAGGCGCCTTCGCAGGAAGCCAGCGAAAAAGCCGCGCTGGCCGCGGGCAACGTGGCCAATGTGACGAGCGTCGACAACAAGCTGGTCGCCCCGCCCGCACCGCCGGCCCAGTACCACGACGTGGTGAAGGGCGACACGCTGTCGGCCATCTCCAAGAAGTACTACGGCGACGCCAACAAGTACAACGTGATCTTCGAGGCGAACAAGCCGATGCTGAGCCATCCGGACAAGATCTATCCGGGGCAGAAGCTGCGCATTCCGGTGCTGTGAGCTGATTCAGCCAGCTGCAATGAAAAAGGCCCACTGGTTTCGGTGGGCCTTTTTGTTTAGTTCTGCTTCCAGGGCAGCCCGCGCTTGCGCCAGCCGCCGATCTGCCCGCGGTGGCCGCTCTCATCCGGATTGCCCTCGAAACCTTCGAGGATGTTGTAGGCCTCCAGCCCCAGTTCGGTGGCGCGCCGTGCGGCGGCGATGGAGCGCACGCCGCTGCGGCACAGCAGCACCAGCTTCTTTTTGCCGTCCTCGCCCGCCGCGCGGATGCCGCCGTCGAAGGCCGGGTTGAGCGCCATGCCTGGCCACTGCTTCCAGGCCAGCGGCACGGCGCCGGGCACGTAGCCGACCCATTCGCGCTCGGCGTCGGTGCGCACGTCGACCAGCACGGCCTCGCCGCTGGCCATCCACTGCGCGGCCTGCTCGGGCGTCACGTCGCCGGCATAGCCTTTTTCCCCAACGGGTTCAGTCATCTCTTTCATTCCTTCCAATCGATAGGGTTACTTCACTGGCAACAGCCGTCTTCACGCTGTTCGGCGTCCTCGCCGGATGATGGAATTTTTCACCAGTTCGTGAAAACCCTGTTTGTCACATATTCCAGCGCGCCAAAGATGCGGATGGGCCTGCCGAACATCGCGCCAAGAAGGCGGGCAGGGTTTCTTCGGTCAGAAATTGTATGGAGAGAGACAAGATGACAGACAGCAAATCGCCCGGCCGCCGCAACCTCCTGAAGGGTGCCGCCGTTGCCGCAGGCGCCATGTCGGCGCCGATGGTCAGCATGGCCCAGACCACCTCCCTGCGCTTCCAGAGCACCTGGCCGGCCAAGGACATCTTCCACGAATATGCGCAGGACTTCGCGAAGAAGGTCAATGACATGGCGGGCGGCCGCCTCAAGATCGAGGTGCTGCCCTCGGGTGCGGTGGTGCCGGCGTTCCAGCTGCTCGAAGCGGTGAACAAGGGCACGCTGGACGGCGGCCATGGCGTGGTCGCCTACCACTACGGAAAGAACTCGGCGCTCGCGCTGTGGGGTTCGGGTCCGGGCTTCGGCATGGACGCCAACACGGTGCTGGCCTGGCACAACTACGGCGGCGGCAAGGCGCTGCTCGACGAAATCTACAAGAGCCTGAACATGGAGGTGGTGTCGTACCTCTACGGCCCCATGCCCACGCAGCCGCTGGGCTGGTTCAAGAAGCCGGTGGCCAAGGTGGAAGACATGAAGGGCCTGAAGTTCCGCACCGTGGGCCTGGCGGTCGACATGTTCACCGAGATGGGCACGGCGGTGAACCCGCTGCCCGGCAGCGAGATCGTGCCCGCGCTGGACCGCGGGCTGATCGATGCGGCCGAGTTCAACAACGCCTCCAGCGACCGCGTGCTCGGCTTTCCCGACGTGGTGAAGAACTGCATGCTGCAGAGCTTCCACCAGTCGGGCGAGCAGTTCGAGGTGCTGTTCAACAAGGGCAAGTACAGCGCGCTGCCGCAGGAACTGCGCTCCATCATCGACTACGCCGTGCAGGCCGCGAGTGCCGACATGAGCTGGAAGGCGGTGCAGCGCAACTCGCAGGACTATGCCGACATGAAGAAAGCCGGCATCAAGTTCTACAAGACGCCCGACGCGGTGCTGCGCGCGCAGCTTGCTGCCTGGGACAAGACGGTGGAGAAGAAGTCCGCAGAGAACCCGCTGTTCAAGAAGGTGCTCGACTCGCAGCGCGTGTTCGCGGAGCGCGCGCTGCAGTGGCAGAACGACTACGGCGTCGATTTCAAGATGGCCTACAACCACTACTTCGGCAAGAAGAAGAGCTGACACCGGTCGGTGTGCGCTTCGTGTCGCTTCGCCAAACCTCTTGCAGGGAGCAACACCTGTGGCCCGGCAAAGCCGGTTCCACGGTGTTCCACGGATGGGTCCTGCCTATCAACATGACATGAACACCCAACGCTTCCTCCACGCCGTCGACCGGTTCAGCATGGTCGTGGGCAAGACCTTCTCTTGGCTCATCGTGGCGCTGATGCTGCTGGTGTGCGGCGAGGTCTTCAAGCGCTACGCGCTCAACGCACCCACCGCCTGGATCTTCGATGCCAACAACATGCTCTACGGGACGCTCTTCATGATGGGCGGCGCCTACACGCTCTCGCAGGCCGGCCACGTGCGCGGCGACTTCCTCTACGGCAGCATGAAGCCGCGCACGCAGGCCGCGCTCGACCTGGTGCTGTTCATCCTCTTCTTCCTGCCCGGCGTGGTGGCGCTCACCTGGTCGGGCTGGACCTACTTCGGCGAATCGCTGGCGATGCGCGAGCAGACCTTCAATGCCGTCCCGATTCCGCTCTATCCCTTCAAGTTCGTCATTCCGGTGGCCGGCGCCGTGCTGCTGCTGCAGGGCATTGCCGAGATGGTGCGCTGCGTGCTGTGCCTGAAGACCGGCGCGTGGACGCCGCGCCTGAAGGACGCGGAAGAGATGGACGTGGTCGGCGAGCAGCTCGCCGGCAGCACCCATGTGGACGAAGCCGACAAGCGCGAGGTGATCGACAAGGCCAAGGCCATCGAGCAGGCTGCGCAGCAGCGCAAGAGCGGCACGGCAGGAGGTACCCAGTGAGCGACCCCGCACTCGGCCTCTCGATGCTCGGCCTGATCGTGGTCGTGATCATGCTGGGTTTTCCCACGGCGTTCACGCTGATGGGGCTGGGCATGTTCTTCGGCTTCATCGCCTTCCACGATCCCGCCGCGCACTGGCTGGACAACAGGATCTTCGACCTGATGGTGCAGCGCGCCTTCGGCGCCATGACCAACGAGACGCTGCTGTCGATCCCGCTGTTCGTGCTGATGGGCTATGTGATGGAGCGCGGCGCGCTGGTCGACAAGATGTTCCACAGCGTGCAGCTGGCCTTCCGCCGCGTGCCGGGGTCGCTCGCGGTGACCACGCTGATCGTCTGCACCTTCTGGGGCATTGCGAGCGGCCTGGTCGGCGCGGTGGTGGTGCTGATGGGCGTGATCGCGATGCGGCCGATGCTCAACGCCGGCTACGACACGCGCCTGGCGGCCGGCGTCATCACGGCGGGAGGCACGCTCGGCATCCTGATTCCGCCCTCGGTGATGATCATCGTGTACGCGGCCGTAGCCGGGCAGTCGGTGGTCAAGCTCTATGCGGCGGCGATGTTCCCGGGCTTCTTCCTCGCCTTTCTCTACCTGATCTACGTGATCGGCTGGGCCATGCTGCAGCCGAAGGTCGCGCCCAAGCTGCCGCCCGACCAGCAGCGCGCACCCATCTCACCCTGGGTCGCGCACATCGCAGCCAGCTATTCGCCGCGCATGCTGCCCGCGCTCGCAGCGGCCGTGGTGTCGCCGGCGCGCGCGCTGCGCGGCGCGGCCGAGGGCGTGCGCATCACCTGGTGGATGCTGCTGCGCAGCCTGCTGAGCGCGCTGGTGCCGCTGGCGCTCGCGGCCGCGACGCTGGGATCGGTCTGGTGGTACGTGGCGATCTACTCGCAGGCGGACAACAACAGCGGCAACGCGCCGGTGGCGCAGCAGCAGCAGCAGCAGCAGCAGGCGGCGCCCGAAGCTTCTTCCGGAACCGGGCTGGCCGAGCCGCCGGCGTCCGACGCGCCGAAGGAGCCTGCCGCGGAAGGCGGCCTGCAGGAGCCGCCGGGCGGCGTCGAGGAGCCTCCCGGCAGCGAAGCCCCGGCCCCCGCGGCGGCCGAGGGCGGCCTGCGGCAGCTCGGCGAAGCGGTCGATGCGCCGAAGACCGCCGCCGTGCCCGAGGCCTTCTACACCGGCTTCCTGCTGGCCAGCCTCTTCACGCTCGCGCTGCTGGCCTGGTACTACTGGCGCATGGACGCGGAGCAGTTCGAGATCCTGCGCATGCTAGTGTCGTCGGTGATGCCGCTGGCCACGCTCACCCTGGTGGTGCTGGGCGTGATCCTGTTCGGCATCACGACCGCCACCGAGTCGGCCGCGGTGGGCGCGGCCGGCGCCTTCCTGATGGCATGGCAGGCCGGCACGCTGAACTTCAAGAAGATCAAGGAGGCCGTGTTCCTCACGCTCAAGACCACCTCGATGGTGTGCTGGCTGTTCGTGGGCTCGGCGCTGTTCTCGGCGGTGTTCGCGCTGCTGGGCGGCCAGCGCATCGTCGAGGAATGGGTGCTGGGCATGAACCTCAGCCCGCTGCAGTTCCTGCTGCTGTCGCAGGCGATCATCTTCATCCTGGGCTGGCCGCTCGAATGGACCGAGATCATCGTGATCTTTGTGCCCATCTTCCTGCCGCTGCTCGCGCATTTCCAGATCGACCCGCTGCTGTTCGGCGTGCTGGTGTTCGTGAACCTGCAGGCGGCGTTCCTCTCGCCGCCGGTGGCGATGTCGGCCTTCTACCTGAAGGGCGTGTCGCCGCCGCACGTGACGATCAACCAGATCTTCGCGGGGATGATGCCCTACATGCTGATCGTGATCCTGTGCATGGTGTTCATGTACATCTGGCCGGGGCTGACGCTGTGGCTGCCACAGTACCTGTATGGATGAGGCGCCGCCGGTGCCGCGGCGGCACTGCGAGCGGAACCAGACGGAGAACGCCGGCGCTCAGCGGCGCCGCTCCACGTACGGCCGCGCCTGCAGCAGCACGATGCGCTCGCCCACCGTGGCCCATTCGATGTCCTGGTCGACGCCGTTGAACGCGCGCTTCACGGCCGTCCCCACGGTGGCCAGCCGCACCACCAGCTCGTCGGTCAGCACGTTGCGCCCGGCCTCGACCGGCACCTCCTTCACGCCGCCGTCCCTGTCCAGCTGCAGCGCCGTCTCTTCGGCCGAGCGGCTCAGCACCTGGATCGCTTTGGACCAGCTCGAATACATCACCTGCTCGGCCACGCGCCGCCCCTCCACCACGCGGATGCCGATGCCGCGCTTGGCCGAGATGTAGGTGGCGTGCGGATGGCCGGCGTCGAAGGGGTCGCGCGTGATCATCACGCCGGCGCTGGTGGAATCGATGGCCGTCTGCACGAACACGCCCATCAGCACCGACTCGGCGCCGAAGCCCGCGGCGCTGCGCGCCTCCCAGGCCTCGGGGTTGAACACCGAGGCCCAGACCTTCTTCACCGCGAGTTCGAGCGCGTCGCCGGTCTTGACGTTGGGCACGGTGGTGTAGAGCCCCGCGCCACTGAAGCCGGGCAGGTCTTCGGAGTTGGACGAGCTGCGCACGAACACGCCGCCACCGCCGAGCTGCGCCTGCCATGCGGCCCGCCATGCCGCAGCGCTGGCCGCATCGACCGGCCACTGCACGATCTCGTCGCGCAATTGCGCCAATGCCTTCTGCCGGATCTGCGGATCGCCCGCGAAACCGGGCTGCTGCCGCATGCTGGCGATGCGCCCGGCCAGGCCGTTCGCGCGCATGAAGCGGTCGTAGTGCGCGAACGGAATGCAGAAGCCGTCGGGCACGGTCGTGCCCGGAATGCGCGCGGCCAGCATGGCGCCGAGGTTGGCAGCCTTGGCGCCGCATTGCGCACTGTTCCGGGCGCGCAATGACGCCAGCGGCAGCAGGCGCGTCTCGCGCAGGTCCGGCTTCGCGGCCTTGCCGCTGCCCGGCAGTGCGCCGGTGGCCGCCGCACGCGCCGCGCGCGGCGGCAGCGCGGCGATCTCTTCCGCCGTGAGGCGGCGCACCTGGTAGCCCGACGCGGCCACCTTGAGCGCCACCCACTGCCCCGCGTGCTCGCGCAGCACGGCCGCGGCATCGCGCACATAGGCGTTGGGAATGCCCCAGCCCTTGGCCAGCAGGTTGACGTGCGACAGCGCGGTGGACGGCCGCTCGGTCAGCACGCCGGCCACGGGCGGCAGGCCGATCGGCACCTGGCGCAGCACGGCAATGTCGTCGGGCAGCAGCGCGTTCAGCGCATTCGCGCCCGAGGCCTCGTCCACGATGCGCACGCGGCCCGTGGCCGTGCCCAGGTTCATCGGCATGTAGGGCTGCTCGCGGATCAGCGCCTCCTGGCTGACGAAGCCGATGCCCGCCTCGTTCGCGATGCGTTCATGCAGCGTCGAGTTGGTCTTGAATTTCACGGACGCGAAGAAGCTGGCCTTCACCTGCGCATCGGCCTCGCGCAGCAGCGCGGGCGTGAGCCGGTCGCCTTCCCAGAACTCGTAGGTGAAGCTGCCGATGTTCTGCTGCCAGCTCAGCGTGCCGAACAGGAAGCGGCGATCGGGCACGAGGTAGTTGCGGTCGATCTCGCGCTTGCCCGCGCGCGGCGCGAGCCCGGTCTCGCGCACGAAGCGCACATGCAGCTGGTAGCGCGGCGTGTCGATGTAGTAGGTGCGCACCGGCCTCGCATGGCGGTCGACCGCGAACAGGACGTGGGCCAGTTGCATCGGGGTGCCGGCGTCGTACACGCGGGCCAGGGTGTCGAAGTCGCCGCGGCTGCGCAGCATCGGCAGCGACGCGGGTGCGGCCGGCCGCGCCGGAGGCTGCGCGCCTTCCGGAGCCGCCTTGTTGTTCTGCTGCTGGTAGTAGGAAGGCTTGCGCGCGAGCTGCGCGCCCGCGGGCGCGGCGGCAACAATGGCCATCGCGGCGCAGGCGAGCGCTGCCGCCCACCGGGCCGCACTATTGTTTCGGTAGCGCAATTCGCCCAGTGCACAGGCGTTCTTGTTGTTTTTCATGCCGAGTCCTCGATTACAAGCGGTTGCCGAATGTGCGTGCGCTTCACCAAGCAGGGGACATGCGCTGACAGCGGCAGCGGATTCTCGCGCGTTACATATCCAACGCTTTCATCCGGCCCCGGGAACCAGAGACAAACCCATGAACCGCCCCGCCTTTCCTGATCTTCACCGGCCATGGCACCGATGGCTGCTCGGCTTCGCGCTGCTGTGCCTCGGTGCGGCGGCCAGCGCACAGCAGGACCCGCCGGGACGCGTGGCGCGCCTGAACCTGCAGCAGGGCACGGTGAGCTTCGCGCCGGCCGGCGAAGACAGCTGGTACGACGCACAGCCCAACCGCCCCATCACCACCGGCGACCGGCTCTGGACCGACCGCAATGCGCGCGCCGAAGTCCACATCGGCTCGGCCGCGCTGCGCATGGACGGACAGACGCATGTCGAATTCTCCGAACTCGACGACGACACCGTGCGCCTCACCGCGAACCAGGGCAACCTGCAGCTGCGCGTGCGCGACGACCTCGCGGGCCAGCGTTTCGAGGTGGACACCGGCAACCTCGCGGTCGTGATCGACGCGCCCGGCGAATACCGCGTGGCGGCCGACCCGGCGGCCGGCACCACCTGGATCGCGGTGGCTTCGGGCCGCGTCACGCTCTATGGCGAGAACGGCGAATCGCAATCGCTGGGTGCGCGGCAGCAGCTCACCGTATCGGGCCGCAACCTGGCCGCGGTGGGCGGTGCGCCGGCGCAGAGCGGGAGCTTCGACGCGTGGGTGGCCGAACGCAACCGCATCGAGGACCAGTCGATCTCCGCACGCTATGTGTCGCGCGAGGTCGTGGGCTACCAGCAGCTCGACGCCTACGGCGACTGGCAGAGCGACCCGACCTACGGCGACGTCTGGTTCCCGCGCGGCGTGGACGCCGACTGGGCGCCCTACCGCGACGGCCAGTGGGTCAACATCGCGCCCTGGGGCCTGACCTGGGTCGACGCCGCGCCCTGGGGCTTTGCGCCTTTCCACTACGGCCGCTGGGCACGCGTGGGCCCGCGCTGGGCCTGGGTGCCGGGACGGCCGGCCGCACGGCCCGTGTATTCGCCCGCGCTGGTCGGCTTCGTGGGCGGCGGCGGCGCCAACGCCGCCTTGCAGATCGGCGATGGCCGCAGCGGCGTGGGCTGGTTCCCGCTGGCCCCCGGCGAGGCATGGCGGCCCGGCTATCGTGCGAGCCAGCGCTACCTCGACCAGGTGAACCGCATGGCGGCCTACCGCAACCGGCAGGCCGAGCTGCGCAACGGCTTCTATGCCAACCAGCAGATGGCGGGCGCCGTGACCGTGCTGCCGGCCGATCGCTTCGGCCGCGGCCCCTTCGGCCGGCGCGACCTGGTGCGGCTGCCGGACGACCGCTTCGCGCGCGTGCCGGTCGCGCCGGCGCCGGGCATCCCGATGCACAACTTCGGCGGCGGCTTCGGCCGGCCGGCCGCGGTGGCACCGCCGACGCAGCTGATGGCGCGCGAGCAGCAGGAACTGCGCTACGAACAGGCGCGGCGAACCCAGCAGATGCAGCAGGCGCAGGCGATCCAGCAACAGCAGCAGCAACAGCAGCAGATGGAATGGCAGCGCCAGCAGGGCTTGCGCCAGCAGCAGGAATGGCCGCAACGCGGCGCCCAGGACCAGTGGCAACAACGGCAGCAGCAGCAGATGCAGCTCCAGCAACAGCAGCAACAGGCTTTGCGGCAACAGCAGGAGGCGCAGCAGCGTGCAGCCCAGGCGCAGGCCCAGGCACAAGCCCAGCAGCAGATGCAGCAGCAACAACGCGCGGCACAGCAGCAGGCCCTGGCTCAGCAACAGATGCTGCGCCAGCAGCAGGAGGCGCAGCAACGCGCCGCCCAGGCGCAGCAGCAGATCCAGGCACAACAGCAGGCCCAGCGCCAAGCCCAGGAAGCGCAGGTGCGCGCGATGCAGCAGCAACGCGGCTTCACCGCACCAGCTCCAGCGCAGCCTCAACCTCAGGCCCAGCCGCACCTCCCTGCGCAACCGGGCCAGTCCGGCGCCGACGACCGCCGGCGGCTCTGGACCTCTCCCGACCAGCGCTGAACGCCGGTCTCACGGCGCGGCAGCGCCACCGCGCCGTGCAAGCCCCGCCGCAAGCGGCGCTCTTGGCCGGCGGCTACAGTCGCCGCCAAGGAGCGTCTTTCCATGCGCACATTCGACTTCGATCTTTTCGTCATCGGCGGCGGCAGCGGCGGCGTTCGCGCAGCCCGCATGGCGGCCCAGCAAGGCGCACGCGTGGCCTTGGCCGAGGCGGCCGAACTCGGCGGCACCTGCGTCAACGTGGGCTGCATTCCGAAGAAGCTCTACAGCTACGCGGCCGGCTATGCCGAATCCTTCGAGGAAGCCGCGGGCTATGGCTGGCAACTGCCGCAGGCGCCGCAATTCGACTGGGCGCACCTCAAGGACCAGCGCGCAAAAGAAATCAAGCGGCTCAACGGCGTGTATGCCTCGCTGTTGAAGAATTCCGGCGTCGTGCTGGTCACGGGCTGGGCGCAGCTGCTCGACGGCCACACGGTCGAGGTCGACGGCAAGCGCCACACCGCGCGCCATCTGCTGGTGGCCACCGGCGGCACGCCCTACGTGCCCGACATCCCGGGCCGCGAGCACATCGCCACCTCCGACGCGATGTTCGACCTCGACCCGTTTCCCAAGCGCCTGCTGGTGGTGGGCGGCGGCTACATCGCCTGCGAGTTCGCATCGATCTTCAACGGCCTGGGCGCCCAGGTGACGCAGCTGCATCGCCGCGCACACCTGCTCACCGGCTTCGACGACGACGTGCGGCAGTTCCTGGCCAACGAGATGGGCAAGGCGGGCGTCGAGGTGCGGCTGAACTGCGAGGCCACCTCGATCACGCGCGGGGCGCACGGGCTCACGGTCACGCTCGCGCGCGGCCAGCAGATCGAAGCCGACACGGTGCTGTTTGCGACCGGCCGCGTGCCCAACACCCAGGGATTGGGCCTCGAAGCGGCGGGCGTCAAGCTCGACGAGCGCGGCGCCATCGCGGTCGATGCGCACTACCGCAGCTCGGTGCCGTCGATCCATGCGGTGGGCGATGTGTCCACGCGCGTGCAGCTCACGCCGGTGGCGCTGGCCGAGGCGATGGTGGTGGTCGATGAACTGTTCGGCAAGGGCCGGCGCCGGCTCGACTACGAGTTCATTCCGACGGCCGTGTTCACGCACCCCAACATCGGCACCTGCGGCTACACCGAGCTCGACGCGCGCGCGAAGTTCGGCGACGTGGCGGTGTTCTCGAGCGAGTTCAAGTCGCTGCGCCACACGCTGTCGGGCCGCACCGAGCGCACCTTCATGAAGCTGGTGGTCGACAAGGCCAGCGACCGCGTGGTCGGCCTGCACATGGTGGGCGCCGATGCGGGTGAGGTGGTGCAGGGCTTTGCCGTGGCGATGCGCGCGGGCGCGACCAAGGCGCTGTTCGACAGCACCATCGGCATCCACCCGACGGCGGCCGAAGAGTTCGTGACGATGCGCGAGCCCATGCCGGGCTAGCGCTGCTTGTTTTCGAGCAGCTTCACCATCACGAACAGCACGCGGTTGGCGGGCGTGGGCACGCCCAGCGCCTCGCCGCGGCGCACGACGAAGCCGTTGAGGTGGTCGATTTCGCTGGGCTTGCCGCGTGCGAGGTCCTGCGCGGTCGATGAATACTGCGAGGGCATCGACTGCGCAATGCCGCGGATGGCCGCATCGGTATCGCCCGGGATTTCGACGCCGTCGGCCTTGGCCACGGCCAGGCATTCGGCGACCACGTCGCGGATCACCTCGGCCACGCCCGTGCCCTTCACGAGTTCGCCGTAGGGCAGCTGCGACACGGCCGACAGCGCGTTGTAGGCGCAGTTCAGCACCAGCTTGGCCCAGAGCGAGCCGCGCACGTTGCCGGAAATCTGCGTGGGCACGCCGGCGGTCACCAGCTGCTGCGCAACCTGTTCGCTGCGGCGCGAAGGCGCAATCACCAGCTCGCCGCGGCCGTGGTGCTTCACGTGGCCGGGGCCGGCCATCTCGGTGGCCACATAGACCACGGCGGCGGCCACCTCGCTGGACGGCAGCACCGCGCGCACCCGCTCGTCGTTGTCGACGCCGTTCTGCAGCGTGAGCACCAGCGCATCGGGCGAGAGATGCGGCTTGATCTGCGCCGCGGCCGCTTCGGTGTCGGTGGACTTCACGCAGAACAGCACAAGCTGGGCGCCCTGCACCGCGCTGGGCTCGGTACTGGCGCCGAGCGGCACCTGCTCGTCGAAGGCCTTCGTCTCCAGCCGCAGCCCGTTCGCACGAACCGCCTCCACGTGCGAAGGCCGGCCGATCAGCACCACCTCGTGGCCCGCGCGCGCCAGCATGGCACCGTAGTAGCAGCCGACTGCGCCGGCGCCCATGACTGCGACTTTCATCGTTTCGCTTCCTTGGTTGTCTGACTGTTCGAGTACAGAGATTAGCGAAGCCTGCTGCCTCATGCCTGCGTGCCGCGCGATTTCACGCCCTCCTCCATCAGCCATTCCCGAAACGCCACGAAGGCCGGCAGGTCGAGCCGGTCCGGCCGATAGCAGAGGTAGTGCCCCTGGTCCACGCGCACCGGCATGCCGCAGGGGCTCAGCAGCGATCCCTCTGACAGCTCCTCCTGCACCAGCAGCTTCGGCACCAGCCCGATGCCCAGGCCGCTGAGGGCCGCCTGGATCAGCGCCGAATACTGCGCGAAGCGCGGCCCGGCCACGGTCTGCACCTCGGGCACGCCGTGCTGCGAGGCCCACTGGCGCCAGGCGGTGGGCGCGCCCTCATGGTGCAGCAGCGTGTGGGCGACGACGTCGGCCGGCTGCGCGATGCGGTGGCGCTGCTCGACCAGCGCGCGCGCCGCGATCAGCACGAATTCCCTGCCCGCGATGTATTCGGACACCACGCCGGGCCAGCCGTCGGGGCCGTAGCGAATGGCGGCATCGACGCCGGCCGGGATGCCGTCGCTGGGCTCCAGGTGGCGGCTGAAGCTCAGCATCACATGGCGGCTCTTCTGGCTGAAGGCCGGCAGGCGCGGGATGAGCCACTTGGTGAGGAAGGTGGGCACGCTCGCGAGCGTTAGCAGACCGGCGCCGGCATCGCCCGAGCGCGCCTCGAAGGTCGCGGTCTCGATGGCGCGCAGCCCGCCCGAGATCTTCTGCCAGTACACCCGCCCCTGCGGCGTGAGCTGCACGCCGCGGCCGTTCTTCTGCAGCAGCTCGCGGCCCAGGAAGGCCTCGAGCCCCGCGATCTGCTTGCTGACCGCGCTCACCGTGATGCACAGGGCGCCGGCCGCGAGCGTGATGCTCTGGTGGCGCGCCACGGCGTCGAAGGCCAGCAGTTCCTGGATGGTGGGGCAGTCGCGCTTCATGCATGGCTCCGGTTGATGAAAGCTCCGTGAAAAACACTTTCCGATTGCTCAAGCGTCGTCATCCAGCTTTCACCCATAAGTACGCATGTGCTTCCTAGAATTCGCTGGAGCGCGGCAACTGGCCGTGCGCAAAAAGTAGCGCACCCGGAAAGTATGCCGGCTGCACAAGACATCGGGAGACATCCACTTGGTTCGCGGCATCTCGCTCATCTACGGCCTGTACCTGCTGCTGCCGATCGCCCTGCTGCTGGTCGGCAGCTTCGGCGGCAACTGGACCAACACGCTGCTGCCCACGGGCATCACCGGGCAGTGGTACCTCGACCTCTGGCTCGACAGCTCGTTCCGCAAGGCCTTCGTGAGCAGCCTGGTGGTGGCCATGTCGGCCTGCGCGATCAACACCGTGCTGGCGCTGCCGCTGGCCTATGCGCTGTACCACGGCGCTGGGCGCGGCAGCAGCCTGGCGGCGCGCATCGTGAGCGCCATGCCGATCGCGGTGCCCGCCATCACGCTGGCCTTCGGCTACATGATCGTGTTCAACACCGACCTCGCGCCATGGCTGGGTTCGATGCCGCTCTTGATCGCGGCGCACGCGATCCTCACGCTGCCCTACCTCACCAACACGCTGCTGGCCGACCTGCGCCACCTGGACCTGGGCCGGCTGGAGCAGGCGGCCGCGACGCTCGGCGCCTCGGGCTGGCAGCAGTTCACCGGCATCGTGCTGCCCAGCCTGCGGCAGAGCCTGATCAGCGGGCTGGTGATGGTGGCCGCCATTTCGGTGGGCGAGTTCGGCGTGTCGAACCTGCTCACGAGCTTCCAGAACCGCACCTACCCGGTGGTGCTGCTGCAGGCCTTCTACGGCGCGACGGGTTTCGCCTGTGCGGCCACGGTGATCCTGCTGGTGCTGGCGAGCGCGTCGGCCCTTCTTTCTTCCTCCCTTGTGAAGCAGCGCGCATGAGCCTCCTCCTCGACAACGTTAGCTACAACTACCCGGGCAGCACGCACGGCCTGCACGAGGTGTCGCTCGATGTGCGCACCGGCGAGCTGGTGGCGGTGATCGGGCCGAGCGGCTCGGGCAAGTCGACCCTGCTCAAGCTGGTGTCGGGCCTGGAAACCGGCCACACCGGCCGCATCGCGCTCGACGGCGAAGACATGTCGCGCACGCCGGTGCACCAGCGCCACATCGGCATGGTGTTCCAGAGCTATGCGCTGTTCCCGCATTTGAGCGTGCTCGACAACGTGGCCTACGGGCTCAAGCTGCGCAAGGTGGCTGCGGTCGAGCGCCGCAAGCGCGCGCAGGAGCTGCTCGACGTGGTGGGACTGGGCGAATACGCGCAGCGCGCCGTCGCGCAGCTCTCGGGCGGCCAGCAGCAGCGCGTGGCCCTGGCGCGCGCGCTCGCCATCGACCCGCGCGCGCTGCTGCTCGACGAGCCGCTCTCGGCCCTCGACGCCAGCGTGCGCGGCCACCTGCGCGACCAGATCCGCTCGATCCAGCAGCGCTTCGACGCCACCACGCTGCTGGTCACGCACGACCAGGAAGAGGCGCTCGTGATGGCCGACCGCGTGGCCATGCTCAAGGACGGCCGGCTGCTGCAGATCGCGACGCCGCGCGAGATCTACGAGAACCCCGCGAGCCGCGCGGTGGCGGAGTTCGTCGGGCTCTCGACGATCCTGCCCGCGAAGGTCGGCGCGCCGGACCGGCTGGACCTCGGCTTTGCCGAGCTCGCCGCACCCACGGGCAGCCGCACGGCCGGCAGCGCGGTGCATGTGCTGGTGCGGCCCGAGCACATCCAGGCCGATCCGCCGGCCGGCAGCATCAACCGCCTCGCGGGCCGCACCGGCGCGCAGCGCTACCTGGGCGCGCTCACGCGCTACGACTTCGAGGTGGCGGGTGCGGGCAAGCCCTTCCTCGCCGAATCGGCGACGCCCGCCGCCGAAGCGATTGCCATCGCGCCCGAACACCTTCGCCTGCTCGACCACTGACCTTTTTTCCCCTCCAAGGAGCCACCCCATGCAACGCAGACATCTGATCCAGGCCGCCGGCGCACTGCCCGCACTGTCATTGGCCTCCCTCGCGGCCCGCACCGCCTTCGCCTTCGACGGCCCGGAGCTCTACGCTGGCGAGAAGGCGCTGTACGCCGAGGCGCAGAAGGAAGGCCTGTGCGTCTCCTTCGACACCGGCCCCGAGTGGGCCAACTGGAAATCGCTGTTCCGCGACTTCAAGAAGCGCTACCCCGAGATCGAGCTGACCTACAACGACATCGGCTCCGCCGCCACCGTGGTCGCACTCGAAAAGACCAAGCGCCGCCCGCAGGCCGACACCGCCTACTACTTCGCGGCCTCCGCCGTCGACGCCGCGAAGAAGGACGTGGTCGCGCCCTTCAAGCCCGTGAACTTCGACAAGCTGCCGCCGGTGTTCCGCGAGGCCGAGGGCCGCTGGTTCACCATCCACACGCTCAACATCGCCTTCCTGGTCAACAAGAAGCTGGTGAAGAGCGTGCCCACCGGCTGGGCCGACCTGCTCAAGCCCGAGTTCAAGAGCACGGTGGTCTACCTCGACCCGCGCTCCACCGGCATCGGCCAGGTGCTGACCTTTGCCGCGGCCTATGCCAACGGCGGCAGCGTCGACAACGTACAGCCCGGCACGGACTACCTGGGCAAGCTGCATGCGGCCGGCAACGTGCTGCGCGTGGAAGGCACGACGCCGTACGCCAAGTTCCTCAAGGGCGAGATCCCGGTCTGGATCAGCTACGAGAACGATGGCCTCAAGGCCAAGCACGTCGACGGCATGGGCGACGCGGTGGAGGTCGTGATCCCGAAGGAAGCGAGCGTGGCCGCGCCCTATGCGATCAGCCTCGTGAAGAACGGCCCCAACCCCAATGCCGGCAAGCTGTGGCTCAACTTCATCATGAGCGAGGCCGGCCAGTCGCTGTTCGCGCAGGGCTTCGTGCGGCCTGCCGTGCCGGGCACGCCGCTCTCCGCCGATGTCGCGGCCAAGATGCCGGCCGCGCCGCAGATCCGTCCGCTCGACGTGGTGAAGGCCTCGGAACGCAAGGCCGAAGTCGACAAGCTCTGGGCGCAGGCCGCACTGGGCAAGTAGGCCGCCATGCGACGCTTTGGCGCCTGGCCGGCCTGGGCCTTCATGGCGCTGTTCTTCGCGGTGCCGCTGGCGGCGCTGCTGCCCGAGGCCTTCGGCGACGGCGGCAGTGCCTTCGGGCGGCTGTTCGGCAACCCGCTGTTCCTGGGCGCGCTGCGCAACACGCTGGGCCTGGGCCTCGCGGCGGGCGCGATCTCGGCGCTGGTGGGCACCTGCATCGCGATCGAACTCGCGCGCCAGCCCGAGGGCCGGCGCCAGTGGATGATGACCCTGCTGGGCTTGCCGCTGGCCTTCTCGGGCCTCGTGATCGCCTACGGCTTCATCCTGGCCTTCGGGCGCGCGGGCTTCGTGACGCAGCTGCTGGCCGGCCTGGGTGCGGACCCGGCCGCGCTCGGCAGCTGGATCTACAGCGTGTCGGGCCTGGGTTTTGCGTATGCGTACTACCTGATCCCGCGCGTGGCGCTGTCGCTGTACCCGGTGTTCGCCAACCTCGACCTGCGCCCGGCGCAGGCGGCGCGCACGCTGGGCGCCTCGCGGGCGCGGGCCTTCCGGGATACGGTGCTGCCCGAGGTGATGCCCTCGGTGCTGTCGAACGCCTGCATGGTGGCCGCGATCGCCATGGGCACCTATGGCACGGCGTTGGCGCTGGTGGGCACGCAGCTCAACATCCTGCCGCTGATGCTGTTCGCGCAGGTGGGCGACGGCGGTTCGGATTTTGCGGTGGCAGCGGCCTTGTCGCTGGTGCTGATGGTGGTGTGTGTGATCGTGATGGGAGTGGGCGATGTCCTTACGCGAAGGCGCGAGCGCGGTGCGGCCGGCGCCGGTCATTGAGGCGCTGGCGCGCCTGGCGCAGAAGCAACAGGGACCGGCGCGCCACCGCCAGCCGGTGGCCATCCTCGGCCCCGGCGACGGCGGCCCGGCCGAATGCGAGGCGGCCTACGCCGTGGCGCATGCGCTGGCCGGTGCTGGCATGGCGGTGGTCTGCGGCGGACGCGGCGGCGTGATGGCCGCGGCCTCGCGCGGCGCCGCCGAGGCCGGCGGCATTGCCGTGGGCATCCTGCCCGAGGACGACGACCGCAATGCCAACGAATGGCTCAGCGTGGCCATTCCCACCGGCATGGGCGAGATGCGCAACGGCATCATCGCGCGCAGCGGCGTGTGCCTGGTCGCCATCGGCGGCAACATGGGCACGCTGTCGGAAATGGCGATGGGGCTCAAGTGGGGCAAGCCGGTGTTCGTGATGCATGGCGACGTCGAACTGCCGGGCGCGGTGCAGGCTGCGGATGTGGACGACATGCTCGCCAAGGTGCTGGCCTGTCTTCTCGCCTGAGCCGGTTGCGGGGGCAGCAGCCGGCACGGCCGCATTGCACAATGCCGTCATGCCCTACATGCCCACTTTCGTCGCCCCCGCCCGCTTCAACGACGCCGCCGCCGCGCTCGAACAGGTCAAGTCCATCTACCAGGGCGGCCTGGCGCATCTGCGCGAATCGATGCTGCGCTTCGTGGCCGGGGAGGCGCTGCCGGGCCGGGTGCGGGCCTGCTACCCCTTCGTGCGGGTGCACACGCATACCGTCTCGCGCCACACGCCGCCGGCCAACGCGGGGCTGAGCTACGGCTTCGTCGCCGGGCCCGGCCGCTACGAGACCACGCTGACGCGGCCCGACCTGTTCTCGCGCTACTACCTCGACCAGTTCCGCCTGCTGCTGGAAAACCACCAGGTCGAGATCGAGGTGGGCACCAGCACGCAGCCGATTCCCATCCACTTCTCCTTTGCCGAGAACGACCACATCGAAGGCACGATGAGCGAGGAGCGGCGCGCGCTGATGCGCGACGTGTTCGACCTGCCCGACCTGGGCGTGATGGACGACGGCATCGCCAACGGCACCTACGAGGCGCTGGCGGGCGAGGCGCAGCCGCTGTCGCTCTTCACGGCCGCGCGCGTGGACTACTCGCTGCACCGGCTGCGGCACTACACCGGCACCGCGCCCGAGTGGTTCCAGAACTTCGTGCTGTTCACCAACTACCAGTTTTACATCGACGAGTTCGTGCGCCTGGGCCACGAGGCCATGGCCGATGAGAAGAGCGAGTACGTCGCCTTCATCGAGCCCGGCAACGTGGTCACGCGCCGGCGCGGGCTGGCCGCCGGCGCCAGCACCAGCTATGGCGGCCTGCTCGACGGCAGCCAGGGCACGGCGCCGCCGCGCCTGCCGCAGATGCCGGCCTACCACCTGGTGCGCGAGGACTGCAGCGGCATCAGCATGGTGAACATCGGCGTCGGCCCGGCCAATGCCAAGACCATCACCGACCACATCGCCGTGCTGCGCCCGCATGCCTGGATGATGCTGGGCCACTGCGCGGGCCTGCGCAACGCGCAGCAGCTCGGCGACTACGTGCTGGCGCATGCCTACGTGCGCGAGGACCACGTGCTCGACGAGGAGCTGCCGCTGTGGGTGCCGATCCCGGCACTCTCGGAAATCCAGCTCGCGCTGGAAAAGGCGGTGGCCGACGTCACGCGCTACACCGGCCCCGACCTGAAGAAGATCATGCGCACCGGCACGGTGGCGAGCACCGACAACCGCAACTGGGAGCTGCTGCCGGGCAACCAGCCGCAGCGCCGCTTCAGCCAGAGCCGGGCCGTGGCGCTCGACATGGAAAGCGCCACCATCGCGGCCAACGGCTTCCGCTTTCGCGTGCCCTACGGCACCTTGCTGTGCGTGAGCGACAAGCCGCTGCATGGCGAGATCAAGCTGCCGGGCATGGCCAACCACTTCTACCGCGAGCGCGTGGAGCAGCACCTGCGCATCGGCATGCGGGCCATCGACATCCTTCGCGAGCAGGGTTCGACCCGGCTGCACAGCCGCAAGCTGCGGAGCTTCGCGGAGGTCGCTTTTCAGTAATAGTTGGCACTTCCTAGGGTTTACACCTACTACCAGATGTAGGCGGGCGACGCATTTCGCGGACATCATCTGGAAACATTGTTCACAACTGGAAACAAAATGCCTCGCTCGTCGCCCGAGAAGCTTTCTCGCCGCAACTTCAATGCATGGATGGCGGGCGCGGCCGCCGCTGCGGGCGCGGGGCATGCCGTCCTGTGGCCCCGTTCGGCCGGAGCGGCGGAGCCGCAACTTGTTTCCAGGCTGCGCATCGTCATTCCGGCCAACGAAGGCGGCGGCTGGGACCAGACCGGCCGCGCGCTCGGCGCGGCGCTGCTGGCCTCGGGCGCGGCAGGCGAGGTGGTCTATGAGAACATCGGCGGCAAAGGCGGCACCATCGGTCTCGCAAAGTACGTCGAGAAATACGACGCCGACCCCGACACGCTGCTGATGAGCGGCATGGTCATGGTCGGTGCGGTGGCACTGCAGAAACCGGCCGTCACCATGGCCCAGGTCGCGCCGGTCGCGCGCCTCACCAGCGACTACGAAGTGGTGGCCGTGAAGGCCGACTCCCCCATCAAGACACCGAAAGACCTGATCGCCCAGCTGCGTGCCGATGCGGCCAAGGCCGTCATCGCGGGCGGTTCGGCCGGTGGCGTGGACCACATGTACGCCGGCATGCTGGCCCGCGTGGCCGGCAACACCGCGGGCCTGGTCTACCAGCCGTACCCCGGCGGCGCGCAGGTGGTGGAAGCGCTGGTCACCGGCAAGGCCGTGGCCGGCATCTCCGGCTTCAGCGAATTCAGCGCGGGCCTGTCCAACGGCACGCTGCGCGCCATCGGCGTGTCGTCGAAGCGGCCGTTCCTGGGCATTCCGTCGGTGCGCGAGCAGGGCGTGGACGCTGACCTGGCCAACTGGCGCGGCGTGCTCACCGGCAAGAAGGTGACCGAGCAACGCCGGGCCGTGTTGCTCGAGGCCGTGCACCGCGCCACCAACGCCGATGTCTGGCAGAAGACCATCAAGCGCAACAACTGGGATGCGTACTGGATGGCAGGCAAGGATTTCGAGAGCTTCCTCGAACTCGACCTGGCGATGGCCGGGCCGATGATCTACCTGCTCAAACTCAAGGCCTGACGGCGCTCTTCAGGCAAAGAGCTCGGGCATCTCGCGCTGCGCCCTGGGCGTGAGCGCCAGCGCGCGGCCGTCGAGTTCCTGGCGTACCCAGCCACGGCGCAGCGACAGCTGGAGCCAGGCCGCGCCGAGCGCGCCGCCCAGGTGCGGGCGGCGCTCGCTCCAGTCGAGGCAGGCGCAGGCAAAGCGCCGGCGCGAGCGGCGCACCGCATCCACCTCGACCCCCAGGCTCTCCAGCGCGATCGCGCCCTCGGGCGTGAGTTCGTACGCGCCGCTGTGCAGGCCGCTGAGCCAGCCCTGCGCATGCAGCCGGTCGTGCAGCGCGACGCCCGCCGTGCCGGCCATGTGGTCGTAGCAGGTGCGCGCGGCGCGCAGGCGGCTCGGCGTGCTGGGCTTGAACTGCTCGGCGCGCGGCGCGCCGGCCACCACCATCAGGCTTTCGAGGGCGGCCGCCACGTTGTCGCCGGCCAGCCGGAAGTAGCGGTGCTTGCCCTGCACCAGCAGCTCGACCAGCCGCTCTTCCTTGAGGCGCGCGAGGTGCGCGCTGGCGGTGGAGGCGGCCACCTCGGCGACGGTGGCCAGCTCGGTCGCGGTGCGCGCGTGGCCGTCCATCAGGCAGCTGAGCATGCGGGCGCGCGCGGGTTCGGCGATGGCGCCTGCAAGGCGGGCCAGCTGGAGATCCACGGTGGAGGATGAGTGCGTGTCCATGCGCCGATCGTAAGACCCGCCCGCAATCGACACTTCGTTCACGGGCGAAGTGTGGCCGCGGTGCCGGCTGCACACTGGACGCCATGAACACCAGCCCCACTTCCCTCGCCGGCCGGCCTGCCGATCCGGTCGCGGCCGTCACGCATGCCGATCCCTATCCCTTCTATGCCGAACTGCGCGCGGGGCCGCCGCTCGCGTGGAACGAGACGCTGCGCCTGTGGGTCACGAGCCGCGCGGAGGTCGTCGAATCGCTGCTGCTCGCGCACGGCGCGCTGCGCGTGCGGCCGGCGGCCGAGCCGGTGCCGCGCGCCATCGTGGGCAGCGCGGCGGGCGAAGTGTTCGGCCATCTCGTGCGCATGAACGACGGCACGGCGCACCAGGCCCATCGGCCTGCGCTGCAGCGTGCGCTGGCGGGGCTGGACCTCGGAGCCGTTCGCGCAGCGGCATTGCGGGTCGCGCACGGCGTGCCGGTGCAGCCCTTGTCGGACGCGCTGTTCTCCATGCCGGTGCGGGCCGTCGCGCACCTGCTGGGCTTTGGCGATGAAGCGCTGCCGCGGGTGGACCGGTGGATGCGCGATTTCGTCGCCTGCCTGTCGCCGCTGTCGACAGCAGAGCAGCTGCAAGGCGCCAGCGCCGCCGCGGGCGAGCTCATGGCGCGCTTCGAAGCGCTGGCCGCCGGCGCAGCGCCGCGCGATGGAACACTGCTCTCGGCCGTGCTCGCCGAAGGCGAAGCCAGCGCGCCGCTCCCGCGCTCACTGCTCGCGAACCTCGTCGGCCTGCTCTCGCAGACCTGCGATGCGACGGCCGGCCTGCTGGGCAACAGCCTGATCGCGGTGATGCGCGAACCATCGCTGCCGCAGGCAGCGCAGACCCAGGGCGGGCTGCAGGCCATCGTGGAAGAGACGGCGCGGCACGACCCCTCGGTGCACAACACGCGGCGCTTCGTGGCCGAGACCGTCACCATCGCGGACACGCCGCTGGCAGCGGGCGACACGGTGCTGCTGGTGCTGGCCGCGGCGAACCGCGATCCCGCGCTCAACCCCGAGCCCGAGCGCTTCAGCCTCGTGCGCGCGCGGCGCCGCATGCTCGGCTTCGGCCACGGCGTGCACGCCTGCCCGGGCCAGGCGCTGGCCTGCACGCTGGCCGCCGCGGGGCTGGAGGCGGTGCTGCATCGCAGGCCTGACCTCGCGGCACTGCGCGAACGCGGCTGGCACTACCGGCCTTCGGTCGCCGCGCGCATTCCGGTCTTTCATTGACGGGAATGCGAAGGCCGTTCAGGCGCGCGCGGAAGCCCAGCGTCCGGTGCCTTCCAGATGGGGCGACAGCGCCGCATCGCCCCAGCGCAGCGGCAGGGCCGCGGGCCGGCGCAAGGCGTGCTCGACGTGCAGCCGCAGCAGCCGCTCGGCACCTTCGAACTCGGCGATCTCGGGGCCGTTGAGCACCAGCTCCGCGGTGGCCGCCACATGCAGCAGATCGCCGCTGTCGTAGTCGATGAACAGCAGGCCCGCGCGCGGATGGGCCGCCAGGTTGCCCAGCGTGTTGAAGAAGCGGTTGCCGTTGAAGTCGGGCACCGTGAGCACGCCACCGTCGTCGACGCGAACGAAGCCGGGCCGGCCGCCGCGGTGCGACACGTCGACGCCGTGCGAACGTGCATCGGCTTCGTCGCCGGCAGCCGCCTCGTCCGGGTAGGCCGTGGCGATGAACAGCGTGTCGGCGCTGCCGATGAGACGCTGCGCGTCGAGATCGAGCGTGTCGAGCCGCTGCACGGGCGCGCTGCCGTCGCGCGCGGGCACCAGTTCCGGCTCGCGCGCCTGGATGTAGCGCGGGCAGTTGCCGAAGCTCTGCTGCACCGCGACCATGAAGCCGCGAGCATCGAGCGCCTCGACCGTGCCGTTCATGCGGTTGCGCCGCCGCGTGTGCGGCTCGATGCCCAGCAGGCCGAGCGCGGCGCCCTGGGCGAGCTGCCCGGCCAGCGGATCGCCAGTTGCCGGCAGCGCGTCGACGCGCAGGTGCGTGGCACCGGGCGAATACGCGAAGCCCGCGGGCGCCGCAAGCACGCTGGCCCAGGGCTGCAGATCGGCATCGAGGCTGCCGACCACGAGGAACGGCAGCTGCGCGAAGAATTCGCGGTGCTGGTCGGGCATGTAGTCGCGGATCACGCGCGGCCCCATGGCCTCCATGCGCTCGCGCCAGCCCGTCTGCAGTTGCAGTGCGCGCTCGCCGGCGTGGAAGGGCGCGGCGATCATGATTCCGCCGCCGCCAGCCCGACCGGCGTGCGCACCATCGGCACGAAGCCGGGCAGGGCCTCCACGCGCGCGAGCCAGGCACGCACCTGCGGGTAGGCATCGAGCGCCACGCGGCCTTCAGGCGCATGCGCCACGTAGGCGTAGTTCGCGATGTCGGCCAGCGTGGCCGCAGACCCGGCCAGGAAGGGCTGCTGCCCGAGGTGGATCTCCATCACCGCGAGCAGCGCATGCGAACGCGTGACGGTCTCCGTGGGATCGGCGGCCCGGCCGAACAGCGCCATGACGCGCGCGGCGGCTGGCCCGTAGGCCAGCGGCCCCGCGGCCACCGAGAACCAGCGCTGCACGCGCGCCGCGCCCACCGGGTCGCGCGGCATCCAGCGCGCCGGGTCGGCCGAATAGCGCTCGTTGAGGTAGACCAGGATCGCGTTGGAATCGGCCAGCGTCGTTTCGCCATCCTCGATCACCGGCACCTGGCCGAAAGGGTTGCGCGCCAGGAACTCGGGCGTGCGGTTGTCGCGCTTCTTCAGGTCGAGCTCGATGACCTCGAAGGGCAGGCCGAGCATCGAGAGGAACAGCCGCACCCGGTGCACGTGGCCCGAGATGGCGCTGCCATAGAGCTTGATGGGTTGGGCGGGAGGGGAGGCGATGGCGTTCATGGTGGTTCTCTGCAATGTGGAGTGGGCGTGATCGGGATTCTTCTCTCTTGCGCTGAATGAAGGAATAGCCATTCCTGCATTTGACTGCTGCGTCAATCGGTTTAATCCTGTTTAATCGCGCCATGGATCGTTTCAAGGCCATGCAGACCTTCGTGCAGATTGCCGACCAGGGCAGCCTGACCCGCGCCGCCGAGGCGCTCGGCAGCTCGCTGCCCGCGGTGGTGCGCGCGCTCGCCGCGCTCGAGGCGCACCTGGGCGTGCGCCTGTTCCACCGCACCACGCGCCGCCTCTCGCTCACCGAGGAAGGCCGCCACTACCTGCCGAGCGCGCGCGAGGTGCTGCTGGCGGCCGATGCCGCCGACCTCGCGCTCAAGGCCGAGGCGCGGGAGCCCGCGGGCCAGCTCACCATCACTGCGCCGGTGCTCTTCGGCCACATGTACGTGGCGCCCGCCATCACGCGCTTCATGCAGCGCCACGACAAGGTGCGCTGCAGCGTGCTGCTGCACGACCGCACGGTGAACCTGCTGGAGGAAGGCATCGACGTGGGCATCCGGATCAGCCCGCTGGCGGATTCGTCGCTCGTGGCGCAGACGCTCGGCACCATCCGGCGCGTAGTGGCGGCGAGCCCCGAGTACCTCGCGCGCCACGGCACGCCACGCCATCCGCGCGATCTCCATGGCGCCCCCTGCGTGCGCGGCCGCATCGACGCGCCGCCGCAGTGGATGTTCCACGACCGCGGCAAGACCGTCAGCGTGACGCCGAGCTGCCGCCTCGAGTTCAACCACCTCGCCCCGGCCATCGAGGCCTGCGCCGCGGGCATGGGCTTCGGCACCTTCTTCTCCTACCAGGTGCTGCCGCATGTGGCGCAGGGCCGGCTGCAGCTGGTGCTCGAGGATTTTGAGCCGCCGCCGCGGCCGGTGAGCGTGATCTATCCGAACGCGCGGCTGCTGCCGGCCCGCACGCGGGCCTTCATCGACTGGATGAAGACAGAGTTCAACGGCCTGCGGATGTGACGCCCCGGTTGCCGGATACGGTTCCGAACCTGCGCTGCTTGTCCATCGGTTGAAGCGATTGCGGCAGCGTTCGCGAGCCTGGGCCAGAATGGCCGCGTGCCATCCTCCTCTTCCACCCCCCTCTTTCACGCCAGCCATCTGCTCAAGCGCTATGGCGGCACCACGGTCGTGGACGACCTGTCGTTCGAGATCGCGCCCGGAGAATGTCTTGGCGTGATCGGCCCGAACGGCGCCGGCAAGACCACCACGATCCGCATGTGCCTGGGCCTGACCGCGCCCGACGGCGGCGAGATCTCCGCGCTGGGCCTGCAGATGCCGCGCGATGCGCTGGCCATCAAGGCGCAGCTCGGCGTGGTCTCGCAGTTCGACACGCTCGACCCCGACTTCAGCTGCGCCGAGAACCTCGTGGTGTATGGCCGCTACTTCGGCTTCAGCAAGGCGCAGGTGCGCGAGCGCGTGCCGCAGCTGCTGGAGTTTGCGGCGCTCTCGCACAAGGCCGATGCAAAGCCGGGCGAGCTCTCGGGCGGCATGCGCCGGCGCCTCTCGCTGGCGCGTGCACTGGTGAACGACCCGAAGCTGCTGATGCTCGACGAACCCACCACGGGACTCGACCCGCAGGCCCGCCACCTGATGTGGGAGCGCCTGCAGGTGCTGCTGCAGCAGGGCAAGTCGATTCTGCTGACCACGCATTTCATGGACGAGGCCGAGCGCCTGTGCTCGCGCCTGCTGGTGCTCGACCACGGCCGCAAGATCGCCGAGGGCCGCCCGCGCGATCTGATCGCCGAGCACCTGGAACCCGACGTGGTCGAGGTGTATGGCAACGGCGCGCTCTCGCTGGCCGAGTCGCCGGAACTGAAGGCGATGGCGGCGCGCGTGGAAGTGAGCGGCGAGACGGTGTTCTTCTACACGCAGGACGCGCGCCGGCTGCTCGATGCGCTCACGCGGCACGGCCGCCTGCGCACCTTCCACCGGCCCGCGAACCTCGAAGACCTTTTTCTCAAGCTCACGGGCCGGCAGATCCGCGAGGACGGCTAGGGTGAAATCATGAACACGACGACTGCAAGTTCTTCTGCTGCCGCGGCACCGCCGCCGGCCCGTTCCGTGTGGCGCGCGCCCGAGATCTCGTTGCGCTGGTGGCCCGTGTTCCTGCGCAACCTGCTGGTGTGGCGAAAGCTCGCGATACCGAGCCTGATCGGCAACATCGCCGAGCCGCTGATCTGGCTCGTGGCCTTCGGTTACGGCATGGGCGCGCTGGTGGGACAGGTGGCGGTGGACGGCGTGAAGGTGCCCTACATCCTGTTCCTCGCGAGCGGCTCGATCTGCATGAGCGCGATGAATGCCGCGAGCTTCGAGGCGCTGTACTCGGCGTTCTCCCGCATGCAGGTGCAGAAGACCTGGGACGGCATCATGAATGCGCCCGTCGGGCTGGACGACATCGTGCTGGCCGAGATGCTGTGGGCGGCGTTCAAGTCGATCTTCACCGTGACCGCGATCCTGTTCGTGATGCTCGGGCTGGGCATCAGCCACAGCCCCAAGCTGATCGTCGCTTGGATGGTGCTGATCGGCGCGGGCATCACCTTCTCCTCGATCGCACTGATCTTCAATGCGCTTGCCAAGAGCTACGACTTCTTCACCTATTACTTCACGCTGTTCATGACGCCGATGATGTTCTTGAGCGGCGTGTTCTTTCCTTTGGAACAACTGCCTTCCGCCGTGAGGGCCGTGGCGGCATGGCTGCCGCTGACCAATGCGGTGGCGCTGGTGCGGCCGCTGTTCATGGACCAGTGGCCTGGCGACTGGTGGCTGCATGCGGGGGTGCTGGCGGTGTATGCGGTTGCGGCTTTCTGGGTGGCGCTGGCGTTGACTCGGAAGAGGTTTGGGGGGTAGGTGGTTTTTTTGGGTTTCGGGGCCGGGTCTCGCCCCGGCGGGCGACTCACTTTCTTTGCTTCGCCAAAGAAAGTAAGCAAAGAAAGGCGACCCCTACTGTCTGCGTCCCTCCGCTTCGCTGCGGGCAACCTGCGGTGCTCGATTCCGGCGGGGGTCCGCAGAACTCGCTTCGCTCAAACAGCTGCGGCCCTGATCCCGCCTCCATCTGCGCTCCTCGGCGCATACAGAAGGGGTGGGAGCGGGTGGCCTTCGCTTCGCTCGGCCCCAATACCAACAGCCCAACTCAATACCAACAGCCCAACCACCGCGGGCGCTGCGCGCCTGCGGTGGCTTGGTGGCCGAGCGCAGCAATGGCCCGTTCGGTTTGCCCTCCCCTCTGGCTGCGCCGAGGAGCGCAGGGTTTCGCGGATCAGGGCTCTCAGCTGTTTGAGCGAAGCGAGTTCTGCGAGACCCCGCGAAACCCGAGCACCGCAGGTTGCCCCGTAGCGCAGCGAAGGGGTCGCAGACAGTGGGGTCGCCTTTTCTTTGCTTACTTTCTTTTGGCGAAGCAAAAGAAAGTGAGGCCGCCGCCGGGCGGAATCCCGGCCCCGGAAAGCCAACACCCAAAATGAGCCCAAAACAATTACATTGCACACAATTAAATTGCTCGCTACAATTCCAGCCATGCGCAGCAGCCCCACACAAGCCACAGACGAAATGCTCAAGCTGGACAACCAGCTCTGCTTCGCCGTCTATTCCGCCTCGTTGGCCATGACCCGCCTCTACAAGCCGGTGCTGGAAAAGCTGCAGCTCACCTATCCCCAATACCTGGTCATGCTCGCCCTCTGGGAACATGACGGGCCGATGGTCTCCGAGCTCGGCGAGCGCCTCTCGCTGGATTCCGGCACGCTCACCCCGCTGCTCAAGCGGCTCGAAGCCACCGGCTACGTGGCCAGGGTGCGCGACGCGGCCGACGAACGCCGCGTGCACATCACGCTCACCGCTGCGGGCCGCAGGCTCAAGGCCCGCGCCGCGAACGTGCCCGAATGCCTGATGGCCGCCGCCCAGTGCTCGGTGCCCGAACTGATTTCGCTCACCCAGCAGATTCAGTCGCTGCGCGACCGCATCAAGAAGGCGGCCTGACAGGCACACCGGTTTTCTCCCCGCTTCGATCGAAAGAGAGAGAAGCTTTTTTCACCCTCCCTCCATCATCAAAGGAATCACCATGACCACCAAGCTCGACAAGGTTCTCTACACCGCTGAAGCCCACACCGTCGGCGGCCGCGACGGCGCAGGCAAGTCCAGCGACGGCGCCATCGACGTCAAGCTCAGCTCGCCCGGTTCGGGCAAGCCCGGCACCAACCCCGAGCAGCTCTTCGCGGTCGGCTATGCCGCCTGCTTCATCGGCGCAATGAAGGCCGTCGGCCCGAAGATCGGCGTCAAAGTGCCTGAAGACGTGGCCATCGACTCCAGCGTTTCGCTTGGCCCCACGAACGGCGGCGCCGCCTACGGCATCGCCGTGAAGCTGGCGATCACGCTGCCCGGCCTCGACGCCGACCAGAAGCAGAAGCTGGTCGACACGGCCCACCAGGTCTGCCCGTACTCGAACGCCACGCGCGGCAACATCGACGTCGAGCTCTCGATCGCCTGATTCCGCGCCCTGCGCAACAACAAAAAAGCGTCCCGGCCACAAGCCGGGGCGCTTTTTTCATGGCCGAGCTTGTCTCACGGGTGACGCGGAAAAGGGAAGCGCGATAGCGCCTTTCATCGAGCTTGGCTAATGTGGCTGCAGCACGCGCCATCCCCGCAACCCACACCACCACCATGGAGATCGACACCATGAGCAGCACCACCAGCCTCCTGATCCGCAAGGGCGAACTCGCCACCACGCGGCTGCACACCGCCGCCGACCAGCCGCTCGCAGACGGCCAGGTGCGCGTGCGCATCGACAGCTTTGCGCTCACCTCCAACAACATCACCTACGCCGCCTTCGGCGATGCGATGAGCTACTGGCAGTTCTTCCCGTCCACGGAAGAAGGCTGGGGCAGCATCCCGGTATGGGGCTTCGCCAGCGTGGTGCAGTCGCTGCACCCGGGCGTGGCGGTGGGCGAGCGGCTCTACGGCTACTGGCCGATGTCGTCGGGCGCCGTGCTGAGCCCCGACCGCCTCTCGCCCGGGCGCTTCACCGATGCCGCCCCACACCGCGCCGAGCTGCCCGCGGTCTACAACCAGTACTTCCGCTGCAACGCCGACCCGCTCTACACCTCGGACACCGAAGACGTGCAGGCGCTGCTGCGCCCGCTGTTCATCACCTCGTGGCTGATCGACGACTTCATGGCCGACAACGATTTCTTCGGCGCCAACACCCTGCTGCTGTCGAGCGCATCGAGCAAGACGGCCTATGGCACCGCCTTCCAGCTGCACCAGCGCGAAGGCATCGAGGTGATCGGCCTGACCTCGCCCGCCAACGCGGCCTTCTGCGAGAGCCTGGGCTGCTACCACCGCGTGGTCACCTACGACGCGCTCGAGGGCATCGCGGCCGGCACGCCCTGCGTCTATGTGGACTTCGCGGGCAACGCCGGCCTGCGCAACGCGATCCACGCGCGCTTCTCCAACCTCAGGTACAGCTGCTCGATCGGCGGCACGCACGTCGAGCAGCTCGCGGCCAAGGGCGCGGGCAAGGACCTGGCAGGCCCGCGCGCCACGCTGTTCTTCGCGCCGGCGCAGATCAAGAAGCGCACCGCCGAGTGGGGCGCCGACGAATTCGGCCGGCGCATGGTGGCCGCCTGGCACCACTTCCTGGCCACGGTGACCGACGCGAAGAAGCCCTGGCTGCGCGCCGAGCACCACCACGGCGGCGAAGCGGTGCAGGCCGCCTATGCGCAGGTGCTGGCCGGCAAGGGCGACCCGCGCACCGGCCATATCCTTTCGCTTTACAAACAACCGGGCGGCCTCTGACATTCCGGGGGCCGGGGTAGCGACAATCGCTGCATGACCCTTTCCCCCGCAGCGCCCGCGAACACCCATCCTTACGAGAGCCTCACACCCGACGTGGTGCTCGACGCCCTCGCAACGCTCGGCCTGCACGGCGACGGCCGGCTCACGGGTCTGAACTCCTATGAAAACCGGGTCTATCAGGTCTACCTGGAAGACCGCAGTGCGGTGGTGGTCAAGTTCTACCGCCCCGAGCGCTGGAGCGAGGCCGAGATCCTCGAGGAGCACGGCTTCTCGCTCGAGCTGGCGGCGGCCGAAGTGCCGGCCGTGGCGCCGCTGGCTTTCGACGGCGCCACGCTGCACCGCCACGGCGGCTTTGCCTTCAGCGTGAGCCCCTACCGAGGCGGCCGCGCGCCGGAGCTGGACGATTTCGAAGTGCTCGAATGGGTCGGCCGCTTTCTCGCGCGCATCCACACGGTGGGCAGCGCCAGGCCTTTCGAGGCCCGGCCCGCGCTCGACCTGCAGACCTTCGGCATCGCCTCGCGCGACTGGCTGCTGGCCCACGACAAGGTGCCGCTCGACGTGCAGCGCGACTGGGAAAAGGCCTGCAACGAAGCGCTGGACATGATTGCCGCCACCGCGCTGGCGGTGAACGCCCCGGCCTCCGACTTCCAGCCGCGCAAGCTGCGCCTGCATGGCGACGTGCATCCCGGCAACATCCTGTGGACGCCGACCGACCGGCCCGGCGGCGGCCCGCACTTCGTCGACCTGGACGATGCGCGCACCGGCTTCGCGGTGCAGGACCTCTGGATGCTGCTGTCGGGCGAGCGCGCGCAGCGCACCGCGCAGCTCTCGGGCCTGCTCGACGGCTACGAGCAGTTCCGCGAATTCGACCGCCGCGAACTCGCGCTGATCGAGCCGCTGCGCACCCTGCGGCTCATCCACTACAGCGCCTGGCTCGCGCGGCGCTGGGAAGACCCGATCTTCCCGATCAACTTTCCGTGGTTCGGCTCCAGCGACTACTGGAAGGGCCAGATCCTCGTGCTGCAGGAGCAGTGCGAGCAGATGGCCGAAGAGCCGCTCTACGCTTAGGGCGCCGCTTCGGCCGCGAGGCTTTCTGCCACGCCCTGCAACAGCCGCTCGGCCAGCACGTTCGGCGGCCCGCTGCGCCACACGCCGTAGGCCTCCGATTGCGCCACCGCGCGGTCGAGCGGCCGGAACACCGCCCCGCGCAGAGCCGAATGCCGCATGGCCTGCGGCACCAGCGCGACGCCCATGCCCTGCGACACCAGCGAGACCACCGCGAGCCAGTGGCGCACCTCGTGCCGCACCTCGGGCAGGAAGCCGGCGTCGGCGCAGATCGACAGGATGCGCTCGTGGTAGTCGGGCGAGGCCTCGCGCGAGAACAGCACGAAGGGCTGGCTGCGCAGGTCGGCCGGCGCGAGCACGCGCTTGCGCGCCAGCGCGTGGCCTGCGGGCAGGCAGCACACGAAGGGCTCGGACAGCAGCAGGCGGTGCTGCAGCTCGGGCGGCATGCGGCTGGTGTGCACGAAGCCCAGGTCGAGACGGTCGTGCAGCAGCTCGGCGATCTGCACGCCGGAATTGATTTCGGCGAGCGTGACGCGCACCGCCGGGTGCCTGGCCTGGAACGCGCGCAGCGCCTGCGGCAGGCCGCGGTAGAGCATCGCACCGACGAAGCCGATGCGCAGCCTTCCCGCCGAGCCCGCGGCCACGTCGCGCGCCTCCAGCGCCGCCTCTTCCGCCTGCAGCAGCAGCCGCCGCGCCGAGATGCGCAGCGCCTCGCCCGCATGCGTGAGCCGCACCTCCTTGCTGTTGCGCTCGAACAGCCGCGCCCCCACCGACTCCTCGAGCTGGCGGATGGCCACCGACAGCGGCGGCTGCGAGATCGACAGGCGCCGCGCGGCGCGCCCGAAATGCAGCTCCTCGGCCAGCACGGAAAAGTAGCGCAGGTGTCGCAGTTCCATGGATAGGTAAATCGAATCGAACAAGACCTAATCGATATTAGACACGGATCGTCGGGGCCCCAACAATGCGGCGAACCAGGAGACAAACGCATGGCCCAGAACGACGCCACCGCCGCGCACGCCCACCCGATCCCCGACCGCCACGGCCAGAACCTGTTCACGGCCGACACCGAGCTGCACAGGCTGCTCGCGCTCTACCTGCCCGCCGATCTGCTGGCCCACATGCAGCCGCATTTCGAGCGGCTGGGCGGCCTCGCGGGCGGCCTGCTCGACGACCTGGCCGGCACCGCCGACCGCAACCCGCCCACGCTGAAGCAGCGCACCCGCACCGGCCTGGACGAGCAGAAGGTCATCAAGCATCCGGCCTACGTGGAGATGGAGCGCCTCGCGCTCAGCGAACTCGGCCTGGCCGCGATGTCGCACCGCGAGGAGACGCTGGGCTGGAAGGGCCGGATGCCGCCGCTCGTCAAGTACGTGCTGACCTATCTCTTCGTGCAGGCCGAGTTCGGCCTGTGCTGCCCGGTGTCGATGACCGACTCGCTCACGCGCACGCTCAAGAAGTTCGGCCGCCCCGAGTTGGTCGCGCGCTTCCTGCCGCGGCTCACGTCGCTGGACTTCGACGAGCTTGCGCAGGGCGCGATGTTCATGACCGAGCAGGCCGCGGGCTCCGACATCGCGGCCACTGCGACGATGGCGCGGCAAGAGACTGATGGCAGCTGGCGCATCACCGGCGACAAGTGGTTCTGCTCCAACCCCGATGCCGACTTCGCGATGGTGCTCGCGCGCGCCGAGAACGGCCTGCCCGGCATGAAAGGCGTGTCGCTGTTCCTGCTGCCGCGCCGGCTCGAAGACGGCAGCCTCAACCACTACCGCATCATCCGGCTGAAGGACAAGCTGGGCACGCGCTCGATGGCCAGCGGCGAGATCCGGCTAGAAGGCGCGATTGCGTACCTGGTGGGCGAGGAAGGCCGCGGCTTCGTGCAGATGGCCGACATGGTCAACAACTCGCGCCTGTCGAACGGCGTGCGCGCCGCCGGCCTCATGCGCCGTGCGGTGGCCGAGGCCGAATACATCGCCGCCGAGCGCCGCGCCTTCGGCCGCACGCTCGACCAGATGCCGCTGATGCAGCGCCAGCTCGACAAGCTGCGCCTGCCGGCCGAACAGGCGCGCACCATGGTGTGCCAGACCGCGCTGGCGCTCGCGCGCTCCGATGCCGGCGAGCCCGATGCCTACGCGCTGCTGCGCATCCTCACGCCGCTCATCAAGTTCCGCGCCTGCCGCGATGCGCGCAAGGTGACGGGCGATGCGATGGAAGTGCGCGGCGGCTGCGGCTACATCGAGGAATGGAGCGATCCGCGGCTCGTGCGCGATGCGCACCTGGGCTCGATCTGGGAAGGCACCAGCAACATCGTGGCGCTGGACGTGATCCGCGCCGTGAAGCGCGAGGGCTCGCTGCCGGTGCTGCGCGCGCACTGCGAGAAGCTGCTCGCCGATGCGGAACTGGCACCGGCTTTTGCGGCGGCGCTGCGCGATGCGCTGGCGCGCGCCGCCGCGCTGGCCGAGACGGCCGCCCGCGAAAGTGGCGACGTGCTGGCGCGGCAGGCCGCCTCGGCGCTCTACCACTGTACGAGCAGCATCGCGATGGCCTGGGAGGCGGCACGCAGTGGCTCGGCCGCGCGCCTGCGCTGGGCCCAGCTGGTGCTGCTGCACCGCGTGCTGCCGCGCGACCCGCTTGCGCCCGACGCGATGCCCGCGGACTGGAACCTCACCGCGATGCGCGCCGCCAACGCCGTCGCCTGATTCACGACACAAAAAACGGAGACATCACCTTGCGACACCTCACTCACTTCTTCGCGGCCCTGGCCGCCTGCGCCGCGCTGCTGGGCGCCGCACCCGCCGTGCAAGCCCAGGGGCCCTTCCCTTCCAAGCCCCTGATACTGGTCGTGCCCTTCCCGCCCGGCGGCCCGACCGACGCCATGGCCCGCACGCTGGCCGCCGAGATGAAGGACCGCCTCGGCCAGCCGATGATCGTGGAGAACCGTGCGGGCGCAGGCGGCAACATCGGCGCCGACTACGTGGCGCGCGGTGAGGCCGATGGCCACACGCTGCTGTTCGGCACCTCGGGCCCGCTCGCCATCAACGCGAGCCTCTACCGCAAGATCGGCTACGACCCCGTCAAGAGCTTCGCGCCCGTGATCCAGGTCGGCTACCTGCCGAACATCCTGGTGGTGAACCCCGCGCTGCCGGTGAAGGACGTGCGCGAACTCGTCGCCTATGCCAAGGCCAACCCCGGCAAGCTCAGCTATGCGTCCTCGGGCAACGGCGCCTCGTCGCACCTGGCGGGCGTGCTGTTCAACTCGGTGGCCGGTACCGACCTGCAGCACATCCCGTACAAAGGCACCGGCCCCGCACTCAACGACCTGCTCGGCAACCAGGTCGGCATGACCTTCACCGACATCCTCACCGCGCTGCCGTACGTGAAGGCAGGCAAGCTGCGCGCGCTGGGCGTGGCAACGGTCGCGCGTTCGCAGGCGCTGCCCGATGTGCCGACGATTTCGGAGCAGGGCTACAAGGGCTACGACGTGAGCGTGTTCTTCGGCATCGTGGCGCCGGCCGGCACGCCCGCGGACCGCGTGAGCAAGCTCAACCAGGCCTTCGCCGAGGTGCTGAACTCGCCCAAGGTGAAGCAGATGTTCGCGGCGCAGGGCCTGGAAGCCTCGGCGGACACTTCGCCACAGAAGCTCGGGCAGTTCATCGTGAGCGAGTCGGCCAAGTGGAAGGACGTCGTCAAGAAGTCAGGGGCGCAGCTGGATTGATTTCGCCTTGTTGTTCGGGGCGCGCTCACGCCGACGGGGTACCTTGCTCCGCGAATGTCCTCCGGCCTGCGGCCTCCCCCTTTATTTCGCTGCGCAAGGCACCCCATCGACGTGAGTGCTTTCAGAGCACTGCTTGATCGGCGGCAAACCAGCAGCGTGCCCCGGTGCACAGGGCATCGGGTGCTCCCCGCAGCGAAATCAAGGAGGAGGCCGCAGGCCGGGGGACATTCGCGGAGGGGAGTACCCGGTGGCCTGTGCACGCGCCCCGGACAACAGCACCAAGAACAACAGCGCCAGGAACAAAAGCCCCACACACAAAAGCACGGAACATCGAAATGACACAACCCCAAGGCGCCCTCGCCGGCATCCGCGTCCTCGACATCTCGCGCATCCTCGGCGGCCCGTACTGCGGCCAGATCCTCGGCGACCACGGCGCCGACGTGCTCAAGGTCGAACCGCCGCAGGGCGACGACACGCGCACCTGGGGTCCGCCCTTCAAGGACGGCGTGGCCTCGTACTACCACGGCCTGAACCGCAACAAGCGCGTGCAGCACCTGGACTTCTCCACCGACGAAGGCCGCAAAGCACTGCTCGCGCTCGTGGCCGAGGCCGACGTGCTGATCGAGAACTTCAAGACCGGCACCATGGAGCGTTGGGGCATCGGCTACGAGACGCTCTCGCAGCGCTTTCCGCGCCTCGTCTGGTGCCGCGTCTCGGGCTTCGGCGCCGACGGCCCGCTGGGCGCGCTGCCCGGCTACGACGCCGCCGTGCAGGCCATGACCGGCATCATGAGCATCAACGGCGAGGCCGACGGCGGCCCGCTGCGCGTGGGCCTGCCGGTGGTCGACATGGTGACCGGGCTGAACGCGGTGATCGGCGTGCTGCTCGCGCTGCAGGAGCGCAACCGCAGCGGCCGCGGCCAGTTCGTGGAGGCGGCGCTGTACGACAGCGGGCTCTCGCTGCTGCATCCACATGCGGCCAACTGGTTCATGGATGGCACCGAGCCCCGCCGCACCGGCAACGCACACCCCAACATCTATCCCTACGACGCGCTGGCCACGGGCACCGACCCGGTGTTCGTGGCGGTGGGCAACGACCGCCAGTTCGCGAGCCTGTGCCGCTGCATCGGCCTGCCCGGGCTGGCCGACGACCCGCTCTACCGCACGGCCGGTGCGCGCTCGGTGCACCGCGCAGGGCTCAAGCAGCAACTCGAGGCGGCGATGGCTGCGTTCGACGGCCGTGCGCTGGTCGAGCAGCTGATGGCCGCGGGCGTGCCGGCCGCGCCGGTGCTGCCGGTGGATGCCGCGCTCGCGCATCCGCACACGGCGCATCGCCAGATGGTGGTCGAGATGGAAGGCGGCTACCGCGGCATCGGCGCGCCCGTGAAGCTCAGCCGCACGCCGGCGAGCTACCGGCACGCGCCGCTCACGCCAGGCGAGCGCTTCCTGCCCGAATCCGCGGCCGGCGCCAGCGCCTCATGACTCGGGCCGCACGCCCGCGCCCGCCTTGGGCGCATGGAAGGCCTGCATGAACGCGCCCTGCAGTTCCGCCGGCAGGTCGGACCGGTGGCACATCGCATAGCCGAGGCTCGGCGGGTCGTCGGCAAGCGCAACGAAGCGGATGTCGGGCCGCGCAATGCAGGCAAGCGATTCCACCACCAGCCCGATGCCCGCACCGGCCGCCACCAGCCCCACGAGCGAGATCGACGAACTCGCGCACTGGTTGACCTGCGTGGTGATGCCCGCACGCGCAAGGTACGCGGCGATGCGGTCGAACACCACCGGCCCGATGTCGCGCCGCACCCCGACCAGCGTCTGCTGGCGCAGGTCCGCCGCCGCGATGCACCCGGCGCCCGCCAGCGGATGCGCGGCCGGCACCACGGCCATGAAGCGGTCGCGGGCCACCTCGCGCACCACGAGGTCGTCGCGCGAGGACGGCGGATGCACCACCGCCAGGTCGAGCCTGCGGTGCGCCACGGCTTCCTCGAGCTCGTCCGACAGGCCTTCGGTCAGCGCCAGCACCACGCCCGGGTGCGTGGCCGAAAAGGCACGCATGGCATCGGGAAAGAAAGACAGCGCCGCGATGGGCGTGACGCCGATCTCCAGCCGGTCGAAGGCGCCGCGCCCGATGGCGCGCGCGGCCTCGTCGGTTTCGGCGGCGCGCGACAACAGGCGCCGGGCATGCGGCAGCAGGCGCGCGCCCTGCTCCGTCAGCCGGACGCCGCGCGCCTGCCGGTCGAACAGCGCAAAGCCCAGGGCCTCCTCGAGCCGCTGCACCCGCACGCTGAGCGCGGGCTGCGAGATGGCGAGCAGCGAAGCCGCGCGGCGGATGTTGCCGATCTCGGCGAGCGTGACGAAGCATCGCCATTGCTTGAGTTCCAAGGAGCGGTCTCCAGCACAGCGCCGCAGGCAGCGGCGATCAGGGTGCGATCGGATTGCCCGGCGTGCCGGGGCTGCCGGCTGCAGGAGCGGCGGCATCGGCCACCGGGCGGTAGGAAACACGCACCGAGGAAGGCGGCGGCACCGCTCGCGGCGCAGAGGCGGCGGCCGGCTGGGTCACACCGCCCTTGGTGACCGTGACCGGCGCAGCGGTTGGAATCGCCGCCACGGGCGCCACACCCGTGATGCCGGAGGTACCGGAAACCGGGACCGTGGCCCCCACCGCCGCCGTCGTGACCGGCGCGGCGCCGCCTGCAGGCGCGTAGCCGGCCTTTCCGGCATTGGGATCGTGCAGCACCACGCTCTTGCCCACGCCCACGCCGGTGCCGATCGGACCGATGCCGACGCCGACACCCACGCCCGCATTGCCGGCCACCACGCCGGTGTTGTTGACCGCCACGCCCGCGCCGAGCGGACCCCAGCCGGTGTTGAGCCCGACGGAGAAATTGCCGTCCTTGGTGGCGCCCAGCCCGAGCGAGAGTCCGGGCACCAGCGGAATGCCAATGTGATAGTGCGAACAGCCGCTCACCGCCGCCAGCAGCAGCGCCGCCGCGACGGCGGCCGCTGCACGGGCGGTGCGCGGCCGGGCGTTCACACCAGCAGCGCGTTGACGCGCCTCACGTAGGCCGCGGGGTCGGCCGGCAGGCCGCCTTCGGCCAGCAGCGCCTGGTCGAAAAGGATGTTCGCAAGATCGTCGAAGTGCTCGGAGCCGTCGAGCTTCTTCACGAGCGCGTGCTCGGCGTTCACTTCGAGCACGGGCTTCAGGTCGGGTGCCGGCTGGCCGGCCTGCTTGAGCATGCGCGCGAGCTGCGTGCTCATGCCGCCGTCCTGCACCACCAGGCAGGCCGGTGAATCGACCAGGCGCGTGGTCACCCGCACGTCCCCGGCCTTGTCCTTGAGCGCTTCCTTGAGCTTCTCGAGCAGCGGCTTGAAGGATTCGGCGGCTTCCTCGGCGGCCTTCTTCTCGGCCTCGTCCTGCAGCTTGCCGAGGTCGACCGCGCCCTTGGCCACGCTCTGCAGCGGCGTGCCGTCGAACTCGGTGAGGTAGTTGAGCGCCCATTCGTCGACGCGGTCGGTCATCAGCAGCACCTCGATGCCCTTCTTCTTGAAGACCTCGAGCTGCGGGCTGTTCTTGGCGGCGGCGAGCGTGTCGGCCGTGATGTAGTAGATCGCGTCCTGGCCTTCCTTCATGCGCGCCTTGTAGTCGGCAAAGCTCACGCTCACGGTGTCGCTCGTGGTGGAGGCGAAGCGCAGCAGCTTGGCGATGCGGTCGCGGTTGCCGAAGTCCTCGCCCAGGCCTTCCTTGAGCACGGCGCCGAACTCGGCATAGAACTTGGCGTACTTGCCCGATTCGTCGGCCGCGGATGCCGCTGTTTCGGCGGCCGTCGGCGCATTCTTGTCGACCACGTCGGTCACGGACTCGGTCGGCTCGGGGGCCGGCACCGATTCGCCGGAGCCCACGTCGATCTTGCCCTCTGCGCTTTCCGGCCCGGTCTTCTGCTTCTTGGCCAGGTCTTCGAGCATGCCGAGCACGCGCTTGGTGCTGCCTTCGCGGATGGCCTTCACGTCGCGGCTTTCCTGCAGCAGCTCGCGGCTCACGTTGAGCGGCAGGTCGGACGAGTCGATCACGCCCTTCACGAAGCGCAGGTAGCTGGGCAGCAGCGCCTCGGCGTCGTCCATGATGAAGACGCGCTTCACGTAGAGCTTGACGCCCGCGCTCTTGTCGCGGTTCCACAGGTCGAACGGCGCCTTCGACGGAATGTAGAGCAGCTGCGTGTACTCGGTGCTGCCTTCCACGCGGTTGTGGCTCCAGGCGAGCGGCGCCTCGTAGTCGTGGCTGATGCTCTTGTAGAACTCTTCGTACTGCTCGGGCGTGATGTCCTTCTTGGGGCGGCTCCAGAGCGCGCTGGCCTTGTTGACGGTTTCCCATTCGCCGGTCTTGACCATGTCGCCGGGCTGGTCGTTCTCGCCTTCCTTCCACTCCTCCTTTTCCATGAGGATGGGCAGCGAGATGTGGTCCGAATACTTGCCGACGATCTGCTTGAGCTTCCAGGCGTTGAGGTATTCGTCGGCGTCGTCGCGCAGGTGCAGCGTGATGCGGGTGCCGCGCTCGGGACGCGTGATGTCGGCCACCTCGAAGTCGCCGGCGCCGCCGCTCGTCCAGCGCACGCCCTGCTCGGGCGGCAGGCCCGCGCGGCGCGACTCGACGGTGATCTTGTCGGCCACGATGAAGCCCGAATAGAAGCCCACGCCGAACTGGCCGATGAGCTGCGCGTCGGCCTTCTGGTCGCCGCTGAGCTTGCTCACGAAGTCCTTGGTACCACTTTTGGCGATGGTGCCGAGGTTCTCGATGGCCTCCTGGCGCGACAGGCCGATGCCCTTGTCGGTGATGGTGATGGTGCGCGCGGCCTTGTCGAAGGAAAGGCGCACGTCCAGCTCGGGCTGGTCCTCGTAGAGCTCGGGACGGTCGATGGCCTCGAAGCGCAGCTTGTCGCAGGCGTCCGATGCGTTCGAGATCAGCTCGCGCAGGAAGATTTCCTTGTTCGAATAGAGCGCATGCGTGACGAGGTGCAGCAGTTGCGCGACTTCAGCCTGGAACGGGAGTTTCGTGTTGGAAGAATCAGCCATGGGAAGAGAAGAAATATCGAAGCCAAAAAATTCTAAGCCGGGCGGCCTTGACCGCACGCTCGACTCGCCAACTCTGCGAGTTGGGGCTTTCGCCCCGAAAAACAATAGGCCTACCTGGCCTGCGATTCCACCTCGCGGGTCCAGCGGTCGATCAGCCGCTTGCGCTCGGCGGCCCTGCCGTATTTCTCGAAGTCGTACTTGATGAGCTTCACGTCGCTCATCGACGGAATGCGCGCATCGGGCTTGAAGGTCTTGTTGGCGGGCGACTGCAGGCTGCCGACCTGCCCCCCGATCGCCTGGCCGGCCGGGCTCATGAGCCAGTCGTAGTAGCGCTTCGCATTCTCCTTGTTGCGCGCGCCCTTGACCAGCGCGATGCCGCCCACCTCGTAGCTGGTGCCCTCGCAGGGCGCGGCGGTCTTGACCGGAAATTTGTCATACCGCCAGCGCTCGAAGCCGAAGATGAAGCTCACGCCGATGGCCACCTCGCCCTTGGCGACGTTGGGCGCCTGCGCCTGGCCGCTGCGGGTGTAGCTGGTGACGTTGCGGTGCAGCTTCCTCAAATAGTCGAAGGCCGCGTCCTCGCCCATCTGCTGCACCAGGCCCGCGATGATGGTGTAGGCCGTGCCGCTCGAGGCCGGGTGCGAGATCTCGATCTCGCCCCGGTATTCGGGCTTGACCAGGTCGGCCCAGCATTTGGGCTCGTGCAGCTTCTTGCGCTTGAGCAGCTCGGTGTTGAAGCCGAAGCCGATGGCGCTGGTGTAGAAGCCGCCCACCATGTTCTGCGACATCGCGTACTGGCGCACCGACCAGTCGTGCAGGTCGTTGATGTAGGCCGGCCGGTAGGCTTCGAGCAGGCCCTGCTCGGCGGCCTGCAGGAACGGGTCGCCGGTGCCGCCCCACCAGATGTCGGTCTTGGGGTTGGCCGCCTCGGCGCGCAGCTGGGCGCCGATCTCGCCGGTGCCCTTGTGCGCCTGCTGCACCCGGATGCCGGTCTCGCGCGTGAAGGCCGCGGCCGCGGCTTCGCACCAGCCCGCGTCGGTGCTGCACAGCGCGTTCACCGTGCCCTGCGCGGCGGCGCCGGCAGAAAAAAGCAGGGCCATGGCGCCCGCGCATGCGGCAAGGGCCGCGGCATTCCTCTGGACAAAGGGGCGCATGCGTTCTCCGGTGAATGAGTGACTGGCTGGCTGAAGGATGAAAGGCGACGAAAGGATAGCGGGCAAAGCCGCTCAGCGGGCCGCCAGCAGCGGCGGCAGGTGCTCGGCCAGCCAGTCGACCACCACCCGGGTCTTGTGGGGCAGGTAGCGGCTGCGCGAGCGGATCACGTTGAGCTCGAAGCCGAAAGGTCGCGGCTCCTCGAACACGCGCACCAGCGTGCCGGCCGCCAGCGCATCGGCCGCCAGCCAGGCCGGCAGGCGCGCGAGCCCCATGCCGCCGATGGCGGCTTCGAGCAGCACCTCGGCGCTGTCGCAGCGCAGCCGCGAGGGCAGCACCACTTCGGCCAGCCGGCCTTCGGCGTCGTGGAAGCGCCAGGGCGAGATCTGCCCGTCGCGGGCGTAGAACACCGCCTCGTGCGACGGCGATGCGCCCAGTTCGGCCACGCTGCCCGGGTGCCCGCGTTCGGCCAGGTAGGCCGGCGCGGCGCACAGCACCATCCACTGCACGCCGACCGGCCGCGCGACCAACTCGGCGCTGTCGGCCAGCTCGCCGCTGCGGATGGCCAGGTCCAGCCCGTCTTCGACCAGGTCCACGCGCCGGTCGTTGAAGGAAAGCTCCAGCGACAGCCCCGGATGCCGGCGCGCCAGCGCGAGCAGCAGCGGCCCGACCTTCAGCCGCCCCAGCATGGCCGGCATGCTCAGGCGCACCAGCCCGGCGGCGGTGCTGCGCGCGGCGTCGGCCATGGCCTCGGCGGCATCGAGTTCGGCCAGCACGCGCCGGCAGCGCTCGTAGTAGCCATGGCCTTCCTCGGTGAGGCTCTGGCTGCGCGTGGTGCGCAGGAAAAGCCGCGTGCCCAGCCGCGCCTCAAGCCGCGCAATGCTCTTGGCCACCGCGGAGCGGGTGACGTGCAGCCGCTCTGCCGCACGCGCAAAGCTGCCGGCCTCCACCGCGGCCACGAACTCTTCGATGCCCTGCAGGCGTGGACTCATTGGATACTTTCAGGCGCCATGGAGTTGAAAATTATCCACCACTGGATATATCAACTCGCCAATAGCATGAAGGCTTCTTTTTTTGTGGAGGCTTTTTCATGCAGGCAAGCAGAACGCTCAGGCGCTGGCAACTTTCTTCCTTCGGCCGCGAGCAGCTCGAACAGGTGGCGCTGCCGCTGCCCACGCCCGGCCCGGGCGAGGTCCTCGTGCAGGTGGGCGCGGTGTCGCTCAACTACCGCGACCTGCTGATGATCCGCGACGGCATGGGCATGAAGTTCGACCTGCCCTTCACGCCCGGCTCGGACATGGCCGGCACGGTGGTGGCCGTGGGCCCGGGCGTGCAACGCCTGGCCGTGGGCGACCGCGTGGTCAACACTTTCTGGGGCGGCTGGATCGACAGCCACTGGCCGGCCGAGGCCGTGTCGATGGGCGGCCCCGGCCCGGGCATGCTCGCCTCGCACGTGCTGATCGACGCGGCCTGGGCGGTGGCCGCGCCGGCCACGCTCGATTTCGCGCAAGCCAGCACGCTGCCGTGCGCCGGCCTCACGGCCTGGTTCGCGCTGGCCGAGAGCGGCGCGCTGCGGCCCGGCCAGACCGTGCTGGTCCATGGCACCGGCGGCGTGGCGCTGTTCGGCGTGCAGCTGGCGCGGCTCCATGGCGCGCGAGCCATCGTGGTCACGGGCAGCGAAGAGAAGCGTGCGCAGACGCTGGCGCTGGGCGCCAGCGAAGTGCTGATGCGAGACAGCGACTGGCCGGCCGAAGTGCGCCGGCTCACGCAGGGCCGCGGCGCCGACCATGTGCTCGAACTCGCGAGCGGGCCGAACCTCGACCGCTCGCTGCAGGCGGTGGCGCAGGGCGGGCGCGTGTCGATCATCGGCATGCTCGGCGGCGAAACGCTCAGCGCTTCGTACTACGCGGTGGTGCTCGGCCGCGTCACGGTGCAGGGCATTGGCGTGGGCCATCGGCGCGCGCTCGAAGACCTGGTGCGCGCCGTCGACGCCAATGCGCTCGAGCCCGTGATCGCGGCGCGATACGCCTTCGATGACTTGCCCGATGCGCTCGACCATCTCGCGCGCGGCGCCTTCGGCAAGATCGTCGTCGTGCCCTGACCAAGCCCTTTAGCGGTTTGCGCAACGCGTGTCAGAAACAAAAGACCGCTGAACTGTGAACAGGTTCCGCCAGCTGCAACAACATGCGTGACGCATGCTGTTTACGTTCCTAGAATCCGCCCGCGCGCGGCCCCCGGCCACGCAATTTTTTTCAACTTCTGGAGGGATGGAGCAGATGGAACATAGCACCTACAAAAAGTGGTCGGCCGAGTTCATTGGTACTTTCTGGCTCACGCTGGGCGGCTGCGGAAGCGCGGTCCTGGCGGCGGCCTTTCCGAACAACCTGGGCATCGGCTTCCTGGGCGTCGCGCTGGCGTTCGGCCTGACGGTGGTGACCGGCGCCTATGCGCTCGGTCCCATCTCGGGCGGCCACTTCAATCCGGCGGTGTCGATCGGCCTCGCGGCCGCGGGGCGCTTCAAGGCCTCGCAGCTCGCGGGCTACATCGTCTCGCAGGTGCTGGGTGCGATTGCCGCGGCCGGCGTGCTCTACCTGATTGCCACCGGCAAGCCCGGCGCCGACATCGGCGGCTTCGCCACCAATGGCTTCGGCGAACACTCGCCCGGCAAGTACGGCATGACGGCCGCGCTGGTGTGCGAGGTGGTGATGACCGCGGTGTTCCTGATCGTGATCCTCGGCGCCACCGCCAAGCGCGCGGCCGGCGGCTTCGCGGGCCTGGCCATCGGCCTGTGCCTCACGCTGATCCACCTGATCTCCATTCCGGTCACCAACACCTCGGTGAATCCCGCGCGCAGCACGGGCCCGGCGCTGTTCGGCCCGTCGTACGCGGTGTCGGAGCTGTGGCTGTTCTGGGTGGCGCCCATCGCGGGCGCGATCATCGGCGCGCTGATCTACCGCGCGCTGCTCGGCAACAGCGACGACTGATCAACTGCCGCTGGCCGACTGCACGAGCGGCAGCGCGGTCGACTGCCCGATCGACTCGGTGCCCGTCGCATGCGAGGCCGCATAGGCGCCGGCCTGCACGTCGGACACCGGCGTCGTCGAGTTCATGGCCGGCGCGCTGGTCGACTGGCCGATGGACTCGGTGCCGTCGGGACGCGCGGCGGCCATCGCGCCGGCCTGCACGTCGGGGTTCTCGGGCGAATTCATCTGCAGCGGGTGGTAGTCGGAGCCGTCGGTGGTCTCGGCCGACGCATTCACGGCACCGAGCGCCGCGAACGCGGCGAAGGAGCCAAGGGCAAGAAGCTTGAAGGAAGTGCGCATGGTGTGTGCTCCTGAGGGTTTGTCTCCGGCCGCGTGCCATCGCGCGAACTGCGCGTGGCAGGGCCTGGATGCACTCTAGGCAGCCCGGCTGAGCGCGCCGTGAGCAGGAAATTAGCCGGGCGTGAGCGGCGCCGTTGCCGCAGTCGCCGCCGGCGGCAGGTGCACCCGGGCCAGCAGCCCCGGCCCGCCGCCACCTTCTGCCTCATCGCGGTTGCGCAGCTCGATGCGCAGGCCATGCCGCTCGGCGGCCGTGCGCGCAATCGCCAGCCCGAGCCCGCTGCCGCCGGCCGGAGCGCCCGGCACGCGAAAGAAGCGGTCGAACACGCGGCCGATCGACGAGGCCGGAATGCCCGGCCCGTTGTCGAGCACGTCGACCACCGCATGGCCGTCGACCTCGTGCAGCCGCACGTCGACCACTCCGCCTTCGGGCGCATAGCGCAGCGCGTTGTCGATCAGGTTGTCGAACACGCTGCGCAGCTCGGCGGCCGGCGCCTGCACCACGGGCGCGATCGATCCCTCGAAACCGATGTCCACGCGCCGCGCGTCGGCCAGCACCATCAGCTGGCTCACGCTCTCGCGCAGCAGGGTCTCGATGTCGACCGCTTCGCGCGAGGGCGCGAGCGGGCGTCCCGGCGCGTCCTGCCGCGAGAGGCTCAGCAGCTGCTCGATCAGGTGCTGCGCGCGCGTGACGCCGGCCTCGAGCTGGTTGAAGCGCTCGGTGGCTTCGCCCGCGGGCACGTGCGCGCGCAGGTTCTCGATCTGCAGGCCGATCGCGGCCATCGGCGTGCGCAGCTCGTGGGCCGCGTCCTGCACGAAGCGGCGCTGCGTGGCGAAGGCGCTGCGCATGCGCGACAGCAGGTGGTTGAAGGCCTGGACCAGCGGCGCGATCTCGTCCGGCACGCGCGCCAGCGACAGCTCGGTGGGGCTGCGCTCGTCCTGCGAGGCCACGTCGCGCGCCACCGCGCGCAGCGAGCGCGAAGCCGCCGACACGATGAGCCAGAGGATCAGCAAGGCCAGCGGCAGCAGCAGCGCGATGGGCAGGCCTTCGAGCAGCGCGCGGCGCAGCGCCCGGCGCCGGCGGTAGTCCTCGTTCTGCAGCACCTGCACGCGCGGCTGGTCGGCGCGCGGCCCGGCCTCGGCCGTGAACACGCGCCAGCGCGACGGCGTGGGCGCATCGGCGCGCGCATCGCTGAAACCCGGCCGCGGCTGCAGCGGCACCACGGCCAGCGGCGGCCAGGAGCTTGCGCGCAGCGTGCGGCCATCGGCGCTCCAGAGCTGCACCACGAAGGCGCCGCGCACCAGGGCGGCGTTGCCGTCGAGCGGACGCGGCGTGCGCGGCGGATCGCTGCCTGCATAGGAATCGGCGACCAGCCGCATCTGCTCGTCGAGCGCGTTGTGCACCAGGTCGCCATAGGCCACGAAGGTGAACCACGCCGTCAGCGCCGCCGCCACCAGGTGCAGCGTGACGAGCCAGAACAGCAGTTGGGTGCGCAGCGAGCGCGGGCGCCACCAGCGGCCGCCGCGCACAGAGGTCATTGGCAAACCTCCGTGCTTCGCACTGCGGTGCGAGCCCCCTTCGGAGCGGCCGGGCGGGGGCTCATGCCGCAACGCGCCAGCCGAGCCCGCGCACGTTGCGGATCGAATCGGCACCGAGCTTGCGGCGCATGCCGTGGATCAGCACGTCGATGGCGTTGCTGGTCACTTCCTCGCCCCAGCCGTAGATGCGGTTCTCGAGCTGCTCGCGCGAGAGGATGGCGCCGGGCCGCTCGAGCAAGGCGTGCAGCAGCGCGAACTCGCGCGCGGTGAGCGCCTCGCGCGCCCCATCGACCAGCACCTCGCGCGTGGTGAGGTCCAGCTGCATCGTGCTGCCGCCGATCAGCGAATGCGCGGCGCCGTCGCGCCGGCGCACCACGGCCCGCATGCGCGCGAGCAGTTCGCGGAATTCGAAGGGCTTCCGCAGGTAGTCGTCGGCGCCCAGGTCGAGGCTGTGGATGCGGTCGTCCAGGCCGTCGCGCGCGGTGAGCACCAGCACCGGCGTGGCATCGCCGCGTTCGCGCGCGCGGCGCAGCACCTCGGTGCCGTCCTGCCGCGGCAGGCCCAGGTCGAGCAGCACGCAGGTGTAGCCGCCGTCGCCGAGCGCGCTCTGCGCCAGTTCGCCGTCGCGCACCCAGTCGGCCGACCAGCCCGCGCCCTCGAGCGCCTGCTTCAGGCTGCGCCCGATCATCTCGTCGTCTTCCACCAGCAGCACACGCATTGCGGCGACTCCTTGGGCGCCAAGGTAGCACGCGATCGGGATGACCGGTAGTGCCCTGCGCCGCGGCGCAGCGTAGAGGCGAAGTCTTAGGCGGGGCTTAGCACGCGAACCTCGTGCCGCTCGCCCTCGCCATCCGCTGCAAAGGCCAGCAGGCGCATGGCCTCTTCCTGCACGCCGAGCCGCTCGGCCTTCGGCCAGCGGGTGAAGGGCTCCAGCACCACCGCGGCCGTGTTGTTCTTCGCGCGCTCGATCTTCCAGACGCCCGCGACGAAGCCGTCGAGCAGCACCGTGCCACGCACGATGCCGTTGGCAGTGAACACGCGGGCGCGGTGCGCCTCGCTCATCACGCGGCTGCGGTCGGCATGCGAGAGCAGCAGGTTGTCCCATTCGGCGACGAGGCGCGGCGGCGCGGGCGTGTCAGGCCCGGGGCGCGGCGCGCGCGGCAGGTCGAACAATTCCTGGCCCTGCTCGCCGATGAAGCTGCGCAGCTGCGGCTGCAGGCGCTCGGCCACGGCCTTCCAGCCCGCGAGGCCCGACCATGCGCCGGCATCGGCGAGCGTGGCGGGGCCGAAGGCCGCGAGGTAGCGCAGCAGCAGCTCGTCCTGCGTGGCCGGTGCGGCATCGGCGGCGGATTCGCCGAGCCACTGCGCGATGGGCTGCAGCCGTGCGCTCTGGTGCGAGTCCCAGCTGCCCGCGGGCGGCAGGTGCACCAGCGGCACGCTGTTGCGGATGAGTGCGGCGAGCGAAGCGGGCTCGCGGTCTTTCCAGCGCGCCGCAAGAGCCTGGCCGAGTTCGGAGCTGGTGAGCGGGCCTTCGCGCAGCAGCGCGAGGCCCGCCTGCACCACCACCGCACGGTCGATGCCTTCGAGCGCCCGCGCGTGGCTGCTGCCCTTCAATCCGCGCTGGTGCACGGACTCGAGCAGCGGCCGCCAGGCCAGTGCGTCCTTTGCGGCCATCAGGTGCAGGGTCGCGCGCATCGTCGACATGCGCACGACGCGTCGCTGCTTGAGGGCTTCGGTCAACTGCTCGCGGCGAAAGCCTTCGAGCCGGCTCCACAGGCCGATGTAGGGCGGGTTCGGCGCCTGCGCCTGCAGCCCCGCGAGCTTTTCGATGGCCTGCGCGGGCGTCGCCTTGCGCCGCTCCAGCAGCATCTGCCGCGCCAGCGTGGCCCGGTTCAGCGCGCGCTGGCTCAGCACCACGGCCATCGGCAACGGCTCAGAACTTCTCGTGCGGAGCGAGGTAGCGCCACTGACCGACGGGCAGGTTGCCGAGCATCACGCGGCCGATGCGCACGCGCTTCAGGCCCACCACCTTCAGGCCGACCAGTTCGCACATGCGGCGGATCTGGCGCTTCTTGCCCTCGGTGAGCACGAAGCGCAATTGCTCGGGGTTCTGCCATTCGACCCGTGCCGGCTTGAGCGGCTGGCCGTCGAGGCTCAGGCCGTGGCGCAGCCTGGCGAGCATTGCGGGCGGGAAGACCGCCTGCACATTGGTCGTGACGGGATCGTCGTCGTCCATGCGCACCAGCTGCCCGGTGGGCGCGGGCTGGCCCAGGCCGTGGTAGGCCACGCGCACCAGGTACTCCTTCTCCATCACCGAGTCTTCGCCGATCAGCTGGCGCGCGATGCGCCCGTCCTGCGTCATCACCAGCAGGCCGATGGAATCGATGTCGAGCCGCCCGCACGGCGCGAGGCCGCGCAGCTGCTGCGGGCTGAAGAAGAAGCGCGCGTTGTCCTCGGCCCAGCGGTTCTGCGGCGTGAAGAGGGTCACCGCGGGCTCATGGCCGTCCTCGGCCTGGCCGCTCACATAGCCGATGGGCTTGTTGATGAGGATGGTGACCTGGTTCGCCTGCTGGCCCTTGGCGGCCTTGTCGACCTCGATGCGGTCGGACGGCGTGACCTTCACGCCCATTTCGGCCGGCTTGCCGTTGACGCGCACCCAGCCGTTGGCGATCCACTCATCGGCCTCGCGGCGCGAGCAGAGGCCGAGCTCGGCCATGCGTTTGTTGAGGCGGATCGGGGCGGGGGCGTCGGTCATGCGGGGCGCGGTCGGTTGGGGGCGGGTCACGCCCGGTGAAGCGGTGCGCAGCCGCATTTTCGCCGATGGGCGGCCGCCCGCGGGATGTGTCGCAATGCATGGGGATAATGCGCGCCAATGGCCCGCCGACGGCCCGGACCCGCATGACCAAAATCCTGATCCTCAGTGTGAGCGCCGGCAACGGCCACGTGCGCGCAGCGCAAGCCCTCGAAGCCGCCGTGCAGTCGGCCCCGCCGCACACGGCGGTCCATATCGATGCCATGGCCCATGTGGCCGGCGGCTTCCGCAAGGTGTACACCGACTGGTACATCCAGCTCGTGAACCGCGCGCCCGAGCTGTGGTCCTACCTGCACCAGCGCACCGACGCCACGCCGCACCACGCGCCTTCGCAGCGGCTGCGCCGCGGCATCGAGCGGCTGAGCACCGGCGCCCTGCTGCGCGAGATCCGCCGCGAGAAGCCCGACGCCGTGATCTGCACCCACTTCCTGCCGGCCGAGCTGCTGATGCGCGAGCGCAACCGCGGCCGCATCGACTACCCGGTGTGGCTGCAGATCACCGACTACGACCTGCACAACATGTGGCTGGTGCCGGGCATGGCAGGCTACCTGGCCGCCACGGAGGAAGTGGCCTTCAGGCTGCAAGCGCGCGGCATTCCCGCGGAGCGCATCCACGTGACCGGCATCCCGGTGATGCCGGCCTTCTCCGAGCCCGACGCGCCGGCGCTCGCGCGCAATGCCTGCGCCGCGGCGCTCGGCCTCGATCCCGCACGGCCGGTGCTGCTGATGGCTTCGGGCGGCGCCGGCGTCGGCGACCTGGCGAGCATGGTCGAGCGCGTGCTTTCGCTCGGCGGCGACAGCGGCTTGCAGGTGATTGCCGTGGCCGGCCGCAACACCGAGGCGCACGGCAGGCTGCAGGCCCTGGCCGCGCGCCATCCGGGGCGCGTGGTCGCCATCGGCTTCACCCACGAGATGCACAGGCTCATGGCGGCGGCCGACCTGGTCGTGACCAAGCCCGGCGGGCTCACGGTGTCGGAATGCCTGGCGCTCGGCAAGCCGATGCTGCTGATCTCGCCGATTCCGGGCCAGGAAGAGCACAACGCCGGCTTCCTGATGGAAGAAGGCGCGGGCTGGCTGGCCTACGACGCCATCGGCCTCGACTACAAGGTGGCACGCCTGATGGCCGACCCCGCCAAGCTCGCGGACATGGCCGAATGCAGCCGCGCGCTCGGCAAGCCGCGCGCGGCGGCCGCGGTGCTGCGCCACGTGCTGGGCGAAGCCGCATGACGGGCGCCGTGGAGAAGACGGGCGTGGCCCGCACGCTCGGCTACCTGGCATGGGTGGTGGTGATGGCCTTCTTCTTCGCCAATGCCGAGATCCAGATCGAAGGCGGCGCCGGCTGGGCCACCTCGCTGCCCACCTGGCGCATCGAGAACAGCATCTGGCTCGACATCTTCTGGGGCGGGCGCGCGATGACGGGCTACCACGCCTGGGTCTTCACCTTCATGGTGCTGGTGTTCCTGGCGCCGCTGGCCTTCAACGGACGCTGGACGTGGCGCGATTTCGGGCTGGCCGTGGCCGGCCTGATCGTGTTCTGGGTCTGCGAGGACTTCCTCTGGTTCCTCATCAACCCGGCCTTCGGCTGGGCGCGCTTCAATGCGGTGGATGCCTTCTGGCACAAGCACTGGATCTGGGGCGCGCCGGTCGACTACTGGGGCGGCCTGGCGGTGGCCCTGCTGATTTTGGTGACGCGGCACTGGCGGCGCGCGAAATGAGCGCAAGGAAATACAAGCGCAGGAACGGCAGCGGCGCCGCCGCGGCGCACGCCGCGCCGCGCCCCGGGCACTGGGCCGATCCGCTCGACGCGCTCGGCGTCGAGAACCTGCACCGCATCACGCCCACGCTGTACCGCAGCGCGCAGCCGCGCATCGCCAACGTGGCGGCGCTGAAGGCGCTGGGCATCGGCACCATCGTGAGCCTGCGCTCCTTCAACGACGATCGGAAGGTGTTCGCGGGCAGCGGCATCCGCCTGGTGCGCGTGCCGATCAACACCTGGTCGATCGACGACGCCAAGGTGCTGCGCGCGCTGGTGGCCATTCGCGAGGCCGAGAAGCAGGGGCCGGTGCTGATCCACTGCATGCACGGCGCCGACCGCACCGGCGTGGTCGCGGCGGCCTACCGCATGGCGGTGCAGGGCTGGGACAAGGAGAGCGCGCGCCAGGAGATGTTCCGCGGCGGCTACGGCTACCACACGCTGTGGCGCAACATTCCGCGCTACATCGATCGCTTCGATGCAGAGAAGATGGGCCATGCGCTGGCCCACGCACCGACGGTTCCCGCGGTGTCTTGAAGGCGTCTGCAGCTTTCGCACGCCGCTCCTATACTGGCCGCCCCGTGGCCCTGGGCCACCTTCGAACCTGCCTCTTTCACGAGGCTCAAGGGGCTCATCCATGGCACTGCAACTGCGCTCCCTCATCCGTGCGAACGGCGAACTCGAACTCTCGCTGCACGACGAGCCGATTCCCGAACCCCAGGCGCACGAGGTCGTGATCCGCGTCGAGGCCTCGCCGATGAATCCGTCGGACCTGGGCCTGCTGTTCGGCGCGGCCGACATGGGCACTGCCAAGGTCTCCGGCACGCCCGAGCGGCCGATCGTCACGGCCACCGTGCCCGAGCGCGCCATGCCGGCCATGGCCGGGCGGCTGGACCAGTCGATGCCGGTCGGCAACGAAGGCGCCGGCGTAGTGGTGAAGGCCGGTTCGTCGCCCGCGGCGCAGGCGCTGCTGGGCAAGACGGTGGCCGCGATCGGCGGCGCGATGTATTCGCAGTACCGGGCCGTGGCGGCGGCCCAGTGCCTGGAACTGCCCGCGGGCACCGCGCCGGCCGAAGGCGCATCATGCTTCGTGAACCCGCTCACTTCGCTCGGCATGGTCGAGACGATGCGGCGCGAAGGCCACAAGGCGCTGGTGCACACGGCCGCCGCATCCAACCTGGGCCAGATGCTCAACAAGATCTGCCAGAAAGACGGCATTGCGCTGGTCAACATCGTGCGCAAGCCCGAGCAGGAAGCACTGCTGCGCGGCATCGGCGCGAAGTACGTGTGCAGCACGAGCTCGCCCACCTTCCTCGACGACCTGACGCAGGCCCTGGTCGAGACCGGCGCCACGCTGGCCTTCGATGCCACGGGCGGCGGCAAGCTCGCGGGCCAGATCCTCGGCTGCATGGAAGCGGCGCTGAACCGCACCGCCAAGGAATACAGCCGCTACGGCTCGACCACGCACAAGCAGGTCTACATCTACGGCGGCCTCGACCGCTCGCCGACGGAGTTCGTGCGCAACTTCGGCATGGCGTGGGGCATGGGCGGGTGGCTGCTGTTTCCGTTCCTGCAGAAGCTCGGGGACGAAGGCGCGCAGCGGCTGAAGGCGCGCGTGGTGGCGGAGTTGAAGACCACGTTTGCGAGCCACTACACGCGGGAGGTTTCGTTGCTCGAGGCCTTGCAGCTCGATGCGATCGGGGTGTATGGGAAGCAGGCGACGGGGGAGAAATTTCTGCTCAATCCGAACAAGGGCGTGGCGGCTTGAATGCCGCTGCCCTCACCCCTGCCCTCTCCCGGAGGGAGAGGGAGCAATAGCCCGACACCATCTCGCCGCTCCGTCTTGTCCCCTCTCCCTCCGGGAGAGGGCTAGGGTGAGGGCTCTGTGCCCCCGACAAAGCGCGGCGCCCGCCAGCTAAACCACCAACCGATACCCCACGGCCGTTTCGGTCAGCAGATGCCGCGGCTGCGCCGGATCCGCTTCCAGCTTCTGCCGCAAATGCCCCATGTAGATGCGCAGATAGTGGCTCTGGTCGGTATGCGACGGGCCCCACACCTCGCGCAGCAGCTGGCGCTGCGTGAGCACGCGGCCGGCGTTGGCGACCAGCACTGACAGCAATCGGTACTCGGTCGGCGTCAGGTGCACCTCGGCACCAGCGCGCCGCACGATGCGCGCGGCGCGGTCCAGTTCGACCTCGCCGAAACGGAACACCGCTTCTGCCGTTTCGTCGCCGCCCGCCGCGCGCGGCCGGCGCAGGTTGGCGCGCACGCGCGCGAGCAGCTCGCCGGTGCCGAAGGGCTTGGTCAGGTAGTCGTCGGCGCCGGCATCGAGCGCGGCGATCTTGTCGGCCTCGTCGCTGCGCGCGGACAGCACGATGATCGGCACGGCCGACCAGCCCCGCACATCGCGGATCAGGGAGACGCCATCGCCGTCAGGCAGGCCGAGGTCGAGCACCAGCAGGTCGGGCTGGCGCGTGCCGGCCGCTGCGAGCCCGTCGCGCAGCGTGCCGGCCTCGTGCACCAGCCAGCCTTCGGCCTCGAGCGCACCGCGCACGAAGCGCCGGATCTGCGGCTCGTCCTCGATCACGATGGCGGTGGGCGATGGCATGGATTCAGAATTGTGCTTCGGCTGTTTCCGGTGGTTCCCGGCGCGGCAGGGTGACCGTGAATTCTGCACCGCCGCCCTGCGCATTGGCCGCGGCAATCTCGCCGCCGTGCGCGCTCACCACGGCGCGGCAGATCGCCAGCCCCAGGCCCACGCCCGGCGTGGCCGACTCGGTTTCGCCGCGCGTGAACTTGTCGAACAGCTTCTGCTCGCGGCCCAGGAGCGCGGCGGGCAGGCCCGGGCCGTGGTCGCGCACCGTGAGCCTCAGCGTGCCGGGCTCGGCCCGCGCGCCGACCACGATGGGCGGCGCGCCGTACTTGGTGGCGTTCTCGATCAGGTTGACCAGCACGCGCTCGATCAGCACGGCATCGAATTCGACCAGCGCAAGCCCGGGCTCGAGCGCGGTCTGCACCACGGTATGGCCGAGCGCGGTGCGCGCCGCGCGGATGGCCGAGCCGACCACCTCCTCCACCGACTGCCAGTCGCGCCGCAGGTTCACCGCGCCGCCCGCAATGCCGCTTTCGAGCCGCGCCATGTCCAGCAGGTTGTTGACCAGCGCATGAAGCTCGTGGGCCTGCGCGACGATGGCGCGCGCCGCCTCGGCATGCGCCTCGGGCGGCAGCGTCTGCAATGATTCGGCCAGCGCGATCAATGCGGTGAGCGGCGTGCGCACGTCGTGCGAAATGGCGCCGAGCAGCGCGTTGCGCAGGCGCTCCGATTCCATCTCGACCACCGCCTGCTGCGCCACCTCCACATAGTGCACGCGCTCCAGCGCAATCGCGATCTGCCGGGCCAGCGTGTCGAGCTGCTGCGCCTGCTCCGGGATCAGCAGCCAGCGCGGCTGCGCCGGCGAGAGCGCGAGCACGCCGCGCACGCGCATCGGGGCCTGCAGCGGCACGTAGTGCCAGGGCTGGGCCGCCAGCGTGGCGGTGGCCAGGCCCGCAGGCTGGCCGTGGCGGAAGGCCCAGTCGGCCACCTGCGCATCGAAGCCCTCAGGCGGGCTCTTGGGCAGCACGAGCTGGTCGGCCGCATCGGTGACCAGCACCAGCGCCTGGCCGCCGAAGTGCCCCTGCACCGCGGCGGCGCCCAGCGCCACCACCTGCGTGCTTTCCAGTGCGGCCGAGAGTTCGCGCGTGAGTTCGAACAGCGAGCGCGCGCGCCGCTCGCGGCTGGTCGACACGCCGGCCGCAAAGCGCAGCCCCGCCATCAGCTGGCCCACGAGCAGGCCCACGCCGAGCATGACCGCGAAGGTCAGCACGTACTGCACGTCGCTCACCGCGAACGACAGGCGCGGCGGCACGAAGAAATAATCGAACGCCGCCACGTTGAGCAAGGCCGCAAGCGCCGAGGGCCCGCGGCCGAAGCGCATGGCCACGCCGACCACGCCCAGCATGAACAGCATCACGATGTTGGACAGCTCCAGCACGCGGGCCAGCGGCGTGCAGACCAGCGTGAGCACGACGCTCGCGGCCGTGGCCCAGGCATAGCCCGGCCAATGGACAGGCGCCTTCTCGTGGTCGTCGTCATCGGCGCGCGTGGCGGCGATGGGCGCGCGCGCCAGGCGGCGCGAGCTGTCGGCGCGGCCGACTTCCATGATGTCGAGCGCGGGCGCGCGCCGTGCCAGCGCGCGCGAAAGCGGCATTGGCGTGGCGGGCCACCAGCGGCGCCAGCCGCCGGGCCGCTCCGGGCGCCCCAGCACCAGCGTGGCGCAATTGAGCCGCCGCGCCTCTTCGGCCAGCTGCTCGGCCACGTCGGAGCCGGTGAGCACCGCGGTGGCCGCACCCAGTTCCTCGGCGAGCTTGAGCACCGCGAGGATGCGGTCGCGCTCCTCGGCGGCGAGCCGCTGCAGCCGCGGCGTCTCGACATATGCGGCGTGCCAGCGCACATTGAGCTGCCCCGCAAGCCGCGCCGCAGTGCGCACCGTCTGCGCGTCGCCCTCGTGCGGCCCGACGCACGCGAGGATCGCGCCCGAGGTGTTCCAGGCCTGCAGCGCGCCGCCCTGCCCGTCCTTTCCGTTGCGGCCGGCCGCGCCCGACTGCTCGACGCGCCAGCCGCGCACGTCGTCTTCCACATGCTCGGCGGTACGGCGCAGCGCAATTTCGCGCAACGCGATCAGGTTGCCCTTGCGGAAGAAGTTCTGCGCGGCACGCTCGGCCTGCTGGGGCAGGTAGACCTTGCCGGCGGCGAGCCGCGCCGCGAGTTCGTCGGGTGTGACGTCCACCAGCACCACCTCGTCGGCTTCGTCGAGCACGGTGTCGGGCACGGTCTCGTGCACCCGCACGCCGGTGATGGCGCCGACCGTGCCGTTGAGGCTTTCGAGATGCTGCACGTTGAGCGCCGACCAGACCTCGATGCCCGCGGCCAGGAGCTCCTGCACGTCCTGCCAGCGCTTGGCATGGCGGGAGCCGGGCGCATTGGTGTGGGCCAGCTCGTCGACCAGCAGCACGGCGGGCTTGCGCGCGAGGGCGGCATCGAGATCGAATTCGGCGAGCCTGCGGCCGCGGTGGTCCACCTCCCGCAGCGGCAGCAGCTCGAGCCCCGCGAGCAGCGCCGCGGTTTCGCTGCGGCCATGGGTCTCGGCCACGCCGACCAGCACGTCGCGCCCCGCGGCACGCTCGCGCTGCGCGGCGCTCAGCATGGCCCAGGTCTTGCCGACGCCCGCGCTCGCGCCGAAGTAGATGCGCAGCTTGCCGCGCAGTGCGCGCGCCTCGTCGCTGCGCAGTTGCGCAAGCAGGGCATCGGGATCGGGGCGGGTGTCGGGCATGGTGCTGGCGGTGGCTGCGCAGGTTAGCGCATCGGCGCGCCCTTGCGGCGCTTGGCATGCCGCCGCGCGGTGCGCGAAAGCGCCCACCAGGCAAAGACCAGCGGCGCGAAGAGTGCTGCAAATGCCAGCAGCAAGTGGAAGAGGTCAGTGGCCATCGAGCGCGAGATTCAATGCCAGCACATTGACGCGCGGCTCGCCCAGCCAGCCCCAGAGCGGCGCCTGCGTGTGGCTGGCGACCAGCGCCTTCACCTGCTCGGGCGGCAGTCCGCGCACGCGCGCCACGCGTGCTGCCTGGTAGAGCGCGGCGGCGGGGCTGATGTCGGGGTCGAGCCCGCTGGCAGAGGCCGTGACCAGATCGACCGGCACGGCCGCGGTATTGCCCGGGTCGACGGTGCGCAGCGCCTCGATGCGCGCCTTGACCGCATCGGCCAGCGCCGGGTTGAGCGGCCCGAGGTTCGAGCTGCCCGAGGCGCTCGCGTTGTAGGGCTGCGGCGCGGTGGCCGAGGGCCGGCCCCAGAAGTGCTTCGGATCGCCGAAGTTCTGGCCGATGAGGCTGGAGCCCACGGCCCTGCCGTCGCGCACGACCAGGCTGCCGGCCGCCTGCGACGGAAACAGCGCCTGGGCCGCGCCGGTGACGGCCAGCGGATAGACCAGGCCGGTGAGCGCACTCAGCAGTGCGAAGAGCACCAGCGCGGGACGAATGATGTTGTTCATGGTGAAGAGCTCCTCAGACCAGATGGACTGCGACCAGCAGCCAGTCGGTCAGCTTGATGCCGATGAAGGGAACGAGCAGGCCGCCGAGGCCATAGATGGCCAGGTTGCGGCGCAGCAGCGCGGCCGCGCCCACCGGCCGGTAGCGCACGCCCTTGAGCGCGAGCGGAATCAGGAACACGATGACCAGCGCATTGAAGATCACCGCCGAAAGAATCGCCGACGACGGGCTCGCGAGCCGCATCACGTTGAGCGCGCCGAGCTGCGGATAGGTCGAGACGAAGATCGCCGGAATGATCGCGAAGTACTTCGCCACGTCGTTCGCGATCGAGAAGGTGGTGAGCGAGCCGCGCGTCATGAGCAGCGCCTTACCGGTTTCCACCACCTCGAGCAGCTTGGTCGGGTTCGAGTCCAGGTCGACCATGTTGCCGGCCTCCTTCGCCGCCTGCGTGCCGCTGCCCATGGCCACGGCCACGTCGGCCTGCGCGAGCGCGGGTGCGTCGTTGGTGCCGTCGCCGGTCATCGCGACCAGGCGGCCTTCGGACTGGTACTGGCGGATCAGCGCGAGCTTGTCCTCGGGCGTGGCTTCGGCCAGGAAGTCGTCGACGCCGGCCTCGGCCGCAATGGCCGCGGCGGTGAGCTTGTTGTCGCCGGTGATCATCACCGTCTTGATGCCCATGCGGCGCAGCTCGGCAAAGCGCTCCTTGATGCCGGTCTTGACGATGTCCTTGAGCTCGACCACGCCGAGCACGCGATTGCCCTCGGACACGGCCAGCGGCGTGCTGCCGCGGCGGGCGGTTTCCTCGGACGCGCGCAGCACCTCGGCCGGCATGCTGCCGCCGATCGATTCGACATGCCGGCGGATCGCATCGACCGCGCCCTTGCGCAGCAGCACCGCGTCGGCATCGAGGCTGTTCGGCGCGGCCGGCAGGTCGACGCCGCTCATGCGGGTCTGGGCAGTGAACGGCACGAAGCGCGCGCCTTCGACAGATGCGGCCTCCAGGCCATCGCGGCGAGCGAGTTCCACGATGCTGCGGCCCTCGGGCGTTTCGTCGGCCAGAGACGCGAGCATCGCGGCGCGTGCGAGGCGGCCCTTCGGCACGCCGGGCGCGGGCAGGAAGGCACTCGCCTGGCGGTTGCCGTGCGTGATGGTGCCGGTCTTGTCGAGCAGCAGCACGTCGACGTCGCCGGCCGCTTCCACGGCGCGGCCCGAGGTGGCGATCACGTTGGCCTGCATCATGCGGCTCATGCCGGCCACGCCCACGGCCGAGAGCAGGCCGCCGATGGTGGTGGGAATCAGGCACACCAGCAGCGCCACCAGCGCGGTGAGCGACACCACGGCGCCCGCGCCTGCGGCCTCCACGCTGAACAGCGAGAACGGCAGCAGCGTGACGGTGACCATCAGGAACACGAGCGTGAGCGCGACCAGCAGGATGGTGAGCGCGATCTCGTTGGGCGTCTTGTGGCGCTTGGCCGCCTCGACCATGCCGATCATGCGGTCGAGGAACGACTCGCCCGGGTTCACCGAGATGCGCACTACCAGCCAGTCGGACAGCACGCGCGTGCCGCCGGTCACCGCCGAGAAGTCACCGCCCGATTCGCGCACCACGGGCGCCGATTCGCCGGTGATCGCGCTCTCGTCGACCGAGGCCACGCCTTCGATCACCTCGCCGTCGAGCGGGATGACGTCGCCGGTCTCGACCAGCACCACGTCGCCCCTTCGGAGATTCGGCGCCTGTTCGGGAAGCCACTGCGCGCCGTGGTGCGGCTCCTTGAGCTTCTTGGCCCAGGTGTCCTTGCGCAGGCCGCGCAGCGAAGCGGCCTGCGCCTTGCTGCGGCCCTCGGCCAGGGCTTCCGCGAAGTTGGCGAACAGCACGGTGAACCACAGCCAGATGGTGATGGCCAGCACGAAGGCAGGCCTCATGCCGGTGTCGCCCGGGAAGCTCAGCGAATGCACCCAGAGCAGCGTCGTCAGGATGCTGCCGACGTAGACGATGAACATCACCGGGTTGCGCCACTGCGCGCGCGGGTCGAGCTTGACGAAGGCGGCCCATAGCGCGGGCTTGACCAGCGACGCATCGAGCAGCGAGAGAGTTGTCTTTGTATGAATCATGGTGCGCTCCTTCACTTCCAGAGCACGAGGTGTTCGACCACGGGCCCGAGCGCCAGCGCCGGCACGTAGTTGAGGAGGCCGACCAGCAGCACCGTGCCGATCAGCAGCGAGACGAACAGCGGCCCGTGCGTGGGCAGCGTGCCGCCGGTGACGGGCAGGCGCTGCTTGGCCGCGAGCGAGCCGGCAATGGCCAGCACCGGCACGATTACCGCGAAGCGGCCGAGCCACATCGCAAGCCCGAGCAGGCCGTTGTAGAACGGCGTGTTGGCCGAGAGGCCCGCGAAGGCGCTGCCGTTGTTGTTGGCAGCCGAGCTCAGCGCATAGAGGATTTCGGAGAAGCCGTGGGCGCCGGGGTTCGCGATGCCGGCCTTGCCCGCACCGGCCAGCACCGCCATCGCCGTGCCCGCCAGCACCAGCACGGGTGTGACCAGGATGGCGATGGAGATCAGCTTCATCTCGCGCACCTCGATCTTCTTGCCGAGGTACTCGGGCGTGCGGCCGATCATCAGCCCCGCGATGAACACCGCGAGCATCGCGAAGATCAGCATGCCGTACAGGCCGCTGCCCACGCCGCCGAACACCACCTCGCCCAGCTGCATCAGCACCATGGGCACCATGCCGCCGAGCGGCGTGAAGGAGTCGTGCATCGCAATCACCGCGCCGCACGAGGCGGCCGTGGTGACGGCGGCGAAGAGCGCCGAGGCATCGATGCCGAAGCGCACTTCCTTGCCTTCCATGTTGCCGCCGCTTTGCAGCACGCCATGCAGCTGGTCGACGCCGAGCGCGCCGAAGAGCGGATTGCCGGCCTGCTCGGCGGGAATGACGACCATCACCGCGGCCACGAACATCACCGTCATCGCCGCGAGCACCGCCCAGCCCTGGCGCAGGTCGCCCACCACGCGGCCGAAGGTGAAGCACAGCGCCGCCGGGATCAGGAAGATCGCGAGCATCTGCAGCAGGTTGCTGAGCGCGGTCGGGTTCTCGTAGGGATGCGCCGAGTTGGCGTTGAAGAAGCCGCCGCCGTTGGTGCCGAGCATCTTGATGGCTTCCTGCGAAGCCACCGGCCCCATGGCGAGCGTCTGCGTCCTGGTGGTGGCGTCTTCCATCACCGGCTCACCCTTCTCGTTCTTCAGCGGCTGGCCGTCGGCACCGTTCTTCGGCTGCTGGAAGGCCGTGGCCTCGACCGTTTCTACGGTCTTGTAGGCCTCGAAGTTCTGGATCGCGCCCTGGCTCACGAAGAACACCGCGAGCACGAACGACAGCGGCACCAGCACCCACAGCGTGATGCGCGTGAGGTCGGCCCAGAAGTTGCCGACCAGGCCCTTGGCCTTGCCGTCGCCGCGCCGCGCGAAGCCGCGGATCAGCGCGAAGGCCACCGCGATGCCCGTCGCGGCCGAGAAGAAGTTCTGCACCGCGAGCCCAAGCATCTGCGTGAGATAGCTCATGGCCGACTCGCCGCCGTAGCCCTGCCAGTTGGTGTTGGAGACGAAGCTCACCGCGGTGTTGAAGGCCGAATCGGGCGAGATGGCACCCATGCCCGCGGGATTCAGCGGCAGCCAGCCCTGCAGGCGCTGTAGCGCATAGACGAAGACCGCGCCCACGGCATTGAAGGCCACCAGCGCGAGCGCGTAGCGCAGCCAGTGCATCGATTGCTCGGGGCGCGTGCCTGCGAGCCGGTAGAGCGGCGCCTCGACGCGCTGCATCCAGCGCGGCACGCGCTCGTTGCACAGCGCGGCAAGGAATTTGCCGACAGGCCAGGCCAACACCAGCAGTGCGGCCAGAAAAAGAGCCAACAGGCCCCATGCGGAAGAAGTCATTTCAGAACTCCTCGGCACAGATCAGCGCGAACACGAGGTACGCGAACAGGAGCACGGCCACCAGCGCGCCGAAGCCGTAAAGTGCTTCGAGGCCGATCACGATGCGGCCCCTTGCGCCGTTCCCGCCGCATTCTTCGGCGCGCCAAGCCGGTCCAGCCCGACGGCCATGGCCGCGGCCACGGCCCACAGCGCCAGAAGGGCGCCCATCCAGACGAAGTCCATTCATCACTCCTCAAGCGAAAACAAGGACTCGAGTCTCGGCAGGCGTCCGTAAAAACGGGAAACAGAGTCGGCCAGGGCGCATAAAGAAACCGTAAAAGCGTCCCCTCTTTTCCAAGGGGCTCGACAACACCTCGGCCGCCGCTTGATAATCAAAGCAGCTTCTTTGAATAAGAAAGATGACCTCGCGCCCCCTCGACGCCAAGCCCGCCTGGATGCCGCACCAGCCGGCGGACCGCATCCTGTCCACGCTCAAGACCCGTGGCGCGCTCGGCATTCCCGACATCGCCAAGGTGCTCGACGTCACGGTGGAGGCCGTGCGCCAGCAGATGGCCAAGCTGCAGGCCGAGGGCCTGGTCGATGCCGAGAGCCGCCCCGCGGGCCGCGGCAGGCCCACGCAGATATGGCGCCTCACCGGCGCCGGCCACGCGCGCTTTCCCGACACGCATGCCGAGATGACGGTGCAGATGATCGGCGCCGTGATCAGCGTGTTCGGCGAGAAGGGCATGGACCGGCTCATCGGCGCGCGCGAGGAGGCCATGCGCGCCAACTACCGCGAGGCCATGCGCGGCACGCGCAGCCTCAAGAACAAGCTCGAGCGGCTGGCCGACATCCGCAGCCGCGAGGGCTACATGGCCGAGTTCCGGCCCGAGGGCGACGGCTTCCTCTTCATCGAGAACCATTGCCCCATCTGCGCCGCGGCGCGCGCCTGCACCGGCTTTTGTCGCAGCGAGCTGCAGCTCTTCGACGAAGTGCTGGGCCCCGGCGTGAGCGTGAGCCGCGTCGAGCACGTGCTCGCGGGCGCGCGGCGCTGCGCCTACCAGGTGAGCCCGAAGAGCGCGCCCTGATTCGATTCGATTTCTAAACCCGAAAGGAAAGCCCCACCATGGAACACACCCTGCCGCCCCTGCCCTACGCCCTCGACGCGCTGGCACCCGAGTACTCGAAGGAAACGCTCGAGTACCACTACGGCAAGCACCACAACGCCTACGTGGTGAACCTCAACAACCTGCAAAAGGGCACCGAGTTCGAATCGATGCCCCTTGAGGAAATCGTCAAGAAGTCCAGCGGCGGCATCTACAACAACGCCGCCCAGATCTGGAACCACACCTTCTTCTGGAGCTGCATGAAGCCCCAGGGCGGCGGTGCTCCGAGCGGTGCGCTGGCCAAGGCCATCGATGCCAAGTGGGGCAGCTACGACGCGTTCAAGGAAGCGTTCGTGAAGTCGGCCGTGGGCAACTTCGGTTCGGGCTGGACCTGGCTGGTGAAGAAGGCCGACGGCTCGCTGGACATCGTGAACATGGGCGCCGCGGGCACGCCGCTGACCACCGGCGACACCCCGGTGCTGACGGTGGACGTCTGGGAGCACGCCTACTACATCGACTACCGCAACCTGCGCCCGAAGTTCGTCGAGACCTTCCTGGCCAAGCTGGTGAACTGGGACTTCGCGGCCAAGAACTTCGGCTGAGGAACCGGGTTCGGCCCGGCGGGCATCCTCATCACCCGTTGATGAGGTTGAGGATGTTGCCGTCCGGGTCCTTGAACCACGCGACCTTCATGTCGCCCATGACATGGATGTCGCCTTCGAGCCTTGCGCCGGGCATGTCGTAGTGCTCGAAGCGCACCCCCTTGGCCTTGAGCGCGCCCACGAGCCGCTCGATGTCGCCACCGACCGGCCAGGTCACGGCCGTGGCCTGGTTGGTGCCCGCGAAGGCCGAGCGGTACACGTTGATGCGGGAGTTGCCGCTGCGGTAGACGATCACCTCGTCGCCCTCGGCATCGACCTGCGCCAGGCCCAGCGTGTCTTCATAGAAACGGCGCGCCACGGCGAGGTCCTTCACCGCGAGATTGGCCACCGCGTTGATGTTTCCGAGCATGAGAGTCTCCTGTGAAGCCCAGCGCGCAGTGGACGCGCGGCGGGCGAGCCAAAAATACTCAACCATTTGGTGGAGTATTTGACTCGCGGCGGCCCGTGTCAAGACCGCGCTAGTTGCTCGCGTGCTCGTGAAGCTGGGGGGCTGTTTTGTAGGAGGATGATGTAAGCCGCTGTTGCAGGGCCGAAAGCAACCCAAAGTAGTCATCGCGAACGCACACGCGCAATTCGTGAAGGAATGCACATCGCGCGGCCGCCGCAGCTTGAGCGGTTTTCAACGAAGCGTTCAGCGCCGGGCAACCACGTTGCGCGCCAGCAGGCACAGGATCTCGTACATCAGCGTGGCGCCCAGCAGCGCCGTGTTGCCCGACGGGTCGTAGGGCGGCGATACCTCGACCACGTCACCACCCACGAGGTTCAGGCCGTCCAGGCCGCGCAGCAGCCCCAGGGTTTCGCGCGTGCTCATGCCGCCAACTTCGGGGGTGCCGGTGCCGGGCGCATAGACCGGGTCCAGGCCATCGATGTCCAGCGACAGGTAGGTGGGTCCGTCGCCGACGATGCGCCGCGCTTCCCGCACGATGGCTTCCACGCCCTTGGCCTCGAACTCCTCGATGAAGACCACGCGCATGCCGCTGTCCAGCGAGTAGCGCCAGCCTTCGTCGGAATTCTGGGCCCCGCGGATACCGATCTGGATGGTCCGCCTGGGGTCGAGCAGGCCCGCCTCGACCGCACGGCGGAACGGTGAGCCATGGCTGAACTTGGAGCCGCGGAAGTCGTCCCAGGTGTCGGTGTGCGCGTCGATGTGCACCATGCCCAGCGGTTCGCGCGGCGCCATGGCCTGGAATATGGGGAAAGTGATCGAGTGGTCGCCGCCCGCGGCCAGCAGCGTCTTTCCGGCCGCGAACAGAGGCTCGAAGAAGCGGCGGATGTCTTCGTGCGAATGCTCCAGGTGGAACACGTCGGTGAAGGGCACGTCGCCGACATCGGCCACGCGGCAGGCTTCGAAGGGATTGAAGCCCGTCACGTGATGGATGGCACGTGTCATGGACGACATGTTGCGGATCTCGCGCGGACCGTAGCGCGCGCCCGGACGCGCCGTGACGCCGCCATCGAAGGGCACGCCGGCGAGGGCGATGTCGAGATCTTCGAGGCGCTGCGCGAAGGGCACGCGCATGAACGTCGGAATGCCGCTGTAGCGCGGCAGCGCCTGCATGGCAGTGTCTGTGCTCATCGAAGGCATGAGGTCTCGATTGAAATCAGAAGGTGGCGGGAGTGTTGACCCACAGCACGCGGGCCGGCGTTTTTCCGGGATTTCGGTAGCTGTGCGGAACGTCGCTGGAGAAGTAGAACGAGTCGCCGGTGGAGAGCCGGTAGACCTCGTCGCGCAAGCGCAGCTCGAATTCGCCTTCGATCACGTAGCCCACCTCCTCGCCGGAATGCGCGATCTGCTCCAGGCTTTCGGCCTTGGGCTCGAGCACGTGGATGTCGGCCTGCATCAGCTGGCCCCGGATGGGCACGATCACGCGCTCGAGCTTCACGCCGCTCTTCTTGCCGCGCGCGCCCGTGAACTCGATCACCGGCCGCTCGGCCGCGCGCGTCACTGGCGAGCTGGGCGGCGCGAAGGCGGCCGTGAGCTCGGCCACGTTGGTGTCGAGCGCGCGCGCCAGGCGGTGCAGGTTGGCCAGCGACGGCATGACCTGGCCGCGCTCCACCCGCGACAGCAGGCTTTCGGAGCAGCCGGCCGCATCGGCAAGTGCCTTCAGCGTGAGGCTGCGCACCATGCGCGCATGCTTGAGCCGCGGCCCGAGCGCGGTGAATGCGAGCGAGTCGTCGTCAGGCAGCGGGGCGCTGCTGTCGGCGGTGTTTTTCTTCGTTGTCTTGGCAGTGCGCATGGAGTGGTCAGGAGGCCGGCCTCGTGCCGGGAAGGTCAGGCATTCGCCATCACGGTGAAGTGCACTTCGACCGGGCGGTTGTCGTTGATCGGAATGATGTCCTGCGGGCAGGCCGACATCACGGCGACGCAGTCCATTTCGGCGCGAAGGTCCACGTAGTCCCCTGCCTTGGAAACGGGCGGGAGCCAGTCTACGCCGCCATCGGCGGCCACCGGAATGTTCATCCAGAGGTTGAGCGGCTGCGGCACCTCGCGCGCGCGCAGGCCAATGGCTTTCAGCGCCATTCGCATGTTGTCGGCGCAGTTGTCGTGATAGTCCGCCACGCCCAGGTTCTGGTAGCGGTAGGCGTCGCAGGCGGCCATGAGCGTGTCGTGCACGCCGGGCGAGGTGTCGGCCAGCAGGGTCATGATGGGCCGGCGGCGGTTGGTGGCCAGCGGGTCGCCGGCCTTGGGGATGATGCGGTCGATCACGGCGCGCGCGTGCTCCATCGACATGAACTCGCTCAGGTCGTCGGCCTTGAAGGCCCAGAAGTCGCACACCTGGCTGCCGTGCGTGTTGATGACGCGGATCACCTGGCCCTTGGCCAGCCGCACGGCGCGGCCGTTGCGCGCCGGCACTTCGTAGACCTTGCCGGGTTCGGGCGTGCCGTCGGCGGACACGGGTTCGCGCAGCGTGTTGTTCGCGCCGACGGGTTCGCCGTTGTCGGCCACGGCGGCGGGGGAAGCGGAGGACGGATGTTCCATGGTTCTATTCCTTGGGGTGCTCGGGAGGGGTGGAGGGAAAGACCGGCTCGGCCAGACGCACCAGGCACCAGGCCAATGCGCGCGTACAGGCCGTGAGGTCTGCGATGGGGGTGTCTTCGTCCGGGTGATGGCTGATGCCGGCGCAGCTGGGCGCGAACAGCATCGCGGCAGGGCAGAAGCCCGCCAGCGGCATGGCGTCGTGGAAGGCGCCGGACACCATGTCGCGGTGGCTCAGCCGCAGGGCGAGGCAGGCTTCGCGCGTCAGGTTCACGAGTGCGCCGTCGAACTGCACGGTGGGCTTGTCCTGCAGCACCTCGATGCGGCCGCCGGCAGGGAGCGTGGCGTCGAGCAGCGCGCGAACGGCATCGAGTGCGCCCGCTTCGGGGTGGCGGGCATCGACGGTGAAGGCGACGCGGTCGGCAATGGTGTTGATCGAACCGGGGCTGCATTCCCAGCGCCCGATGGTCACGCGCAGCCGCTCGTCGCCGCACTGCGCCGCGTGTTCGAGCAGCGCGTGGGCCATGCCTATCGCCTTGGCCTGCGCGTCGTCGCGCGCGGCCAGCGGCGTGGTGCCCGCATGCGCGCTGCGCCCTGGCACAGTGACGCGAAACCAGCGCACGCCCTGAATCGCCGCCACGCAGCCCACCTGCAGGCCGTCGGCTTCCAGCACGGGGCCTTGTTCGATGTGGGCTTCCACGTAGCTGTGAACGGGACGCGCCAGCGGCGTCTCGAGGCCGATCCAGCCCTGCCGCCGGGCCTCGGCATGGAAGTCTTCTCTCGCCGCATCGCGCGCGGCCTCGAAGCGCACACCTTCGCCGTCGCACGCGTCGAGGAATGCCCCCAGGCGTTCCGGTGCGGTGAAGGACACCGAGCCCATCAACCCGGGCGCGAAGCGCGAGCCCTCCTCGTTGGTCCACATGACCACGTCGAGCGGCCTGTGGGTGCGCACACCGAGCCGGTCGAACGCATCGAATACTTCCAGCCCCGCCGCGACACCAAAGGCGCCGTCGAGCCACCCACCCAGGGGCTGGGTGTCGATGTGGCTGCCGGTCATCACGGGCGCAAGGCCCGCATTCTGGCCGTCGCGGCGCACGAACACGTTGGCCGCCGCATCGATGCCGACGCGGTAGCCGGGTCGTTGCCCGAAGGGCTGCACCAGCCAGCGCCGCGCCGCAAGCTCCGGCGTGCTCAGTGCCTGGCGCGCCACGCCGCCTGTGGCCGCGCCGCCGTGCACCGCCAGCCCGCGCAGGCGCGCGTCGAGGCTCGCGGCAGCGACCGCACCAGCCACGTCGTCCGCGACGGCGTTGGCCCTCATGATGCCGATGGCCTTCATTGCACGCTCCCCATCGCGGTGTTGTTCAGGCTGCGGCGAATCCAGGGCTGGAGAAAGGACTGGATCCGCGGATGCGTCGGCTGGTGGATCACCTCACGCGGTGTGCCGATCGTCACGATGCGGCCCTTCTCCATGAACACGATGCGGTCCGACACCTCGGCCGCGAAGCTCATCTCGTGCGTCACCATGATCATCGTCATGCCGCCGCGCGAGAGCGACTTGATGACCTCGAGCACCTCGTCGACCAGTTCGGGGTCGAGTGCCGAGGTCGGTTCGTCGAGCAGCATCACCTCGGGCCCGACCGCCAGTGCCCGCGCGATGCCCACGCGCTGTTGCTGCCCGCCGCTCAAGTTGGGCGGCCGCGCGTCGGCCTTGGCCGACATGCCCACGCGCGCCAGCGCCTCGCCGGCCACGGCGCGGGCCTGGTCCTCGCGCAGGCCCTTGGCCAGCGTCAGCGGCGCCATCACGTTGGCCAGCACCGTCATGTGCGGCCACAGGTTGAACTGCTGGAACACCATGGCGACCGGCGCACGTACCTCGGCAATGATCCGCTCGCTCTCGCGCGCCAATGCACCGGCCGCGTTCCTGCGGTAGCCGAGCAGCGCACCACGAATGCGGACCTCGCCCTCGTCGTAGGCTTCGAGAAAGTTCATGCAGCGCAGCAGCGTGGTCTTGCCCGAACCCGAGGGCCCGATGAGCGAAACGACCTCGCCCTTGCGGACGTCCAGGTCGATGCCGGCCAGCACGCGGTTGTCGCCGAAGGACTTGCCGACGCCGCGCATGGAAACGATGGGGATGGTCACGGGTGCGTTCATGGAGGGAGGCTTCTCAGAGGGCCGAACGCGTACGCAGCGCCCTGGCCGCGCGGTTGATGAGCAGCGAGAGCCCCCAATAGCTCAGTGCCAGCAGCAGGTAGGGTTCGACATAGACGAACTGCTCGGACACGACCTTGCCTGCCGTCATCGTCAGCTCCGGGTAGGTGATGACGGAGGCCAGCGCGGACTCCTTCATCAGCAGGATGGTCTGGCTCGCGATCAACGGCAGGCTGGCGCGCAGGGCTTGCGGGCACTCGATGGTGGTGAATATCTGCCGCGACGACAGCCCCATGCAGCGGCCGGCCTCGATCTGCCCGCGCGGAATGCTTTGCCAGCAGGCGCGAAATATCTCTGCGAAGTACGCGCCGCCGTAGACCGCCAGCGTCAGGCCCGCGGCAGCGAAGGGGTCGAGCGAGATGCCCGCATTCGGCAGACCGAAGTACACGATGAAGAGATGGATCAGGAACGGCACGCCGCGCCAGATGCCCGTGTAGCCCCAGTAGAGCCACGCCGCCGCGCGCCACCCGGTTTCGCGCAGCGCATGAAAGCAGAAGCCGACGACGAGGCCGCCCGCCAGGCCGGTGAGCGTGAGCATCACCGTGCGCCAAGCCGCGGCGCCGAAGGCAGGCAGCAGCTCGCCGAGCAGCGAAAAATCGATCATGTGCGCCCCATCCGGCTGCGCAGCCAGCTGCCCAGCAGCAGTACCGCACCAGTCATCAGCAGGTAGCAGGCACCCACTGACAGGTACACCTCCAGTGGCCTGAAGTTGGACGCCACGATCTGCCGGCCGCCGCGCGCGAGGTCGGCCACCGAAATCACAGAGACGATGGCCGAGCTCTTCACGACATCGATGCCCTCCGACACCACCGCCGGCCACACGGCCCGCGCAAGCTGCGGCAATTGCACGTGCCTGAAGATGCGCGATGGCGAGATGCCGAACGAGGCTGCGGCCTCGATCTGCCCTGCCGGCACCGCGACCAGCCCGGCTCGCAGGATCTCGCACTGGAACGCGGCGGAGTTCAGGCCCAGCGCCACGATGGCCACCAGCAGGGGCGGCAGGTCGATGCCGTAGGCGCTGGGCAAATAGAACAGCATGAGCAGCTGCACGAGCAGCGGCGTGCCGCGAAAGAAGCTCAGGTAGGTGCGCACACCGGCGGGCACCAGGCCTCGGCCGCCGCGGCGCAGCGACAGGCCCAGCAGCACGGCGCCCCACGCGAAGCCCAGCAGGATGGCCGCCACCGCGACCGCCAGCGTCATGGCGGCGCCCTGCAGCAGCACCGGCAGGTAGGCGGCCAGGCGCTCGGCGAGTGTCGCGGCGTTCATCGCGGGCGGGCTTCGTTGGCTATGCGTTGGCTAAGTGTCGGTCGCGGCGGCTTCGCTCACATCTGGGGCACCGGCACCGCATCGGTGGGCACATCCATCGTGAAGCCGAACCACTTCATCTGCAGCGCCTTGAGTTGCCCGCTCTTCTGCGCACGCGCGATGCCGTCGCTGAAGAACTTGACCAGCGGCGCGCTGTCCGCGTCCTTGCGGCCAACCCAGCCGAAGTAGGTCTTGGGGCCGATCGGCGCGGGGATGACCGCATAGACGTCGCCGCGCGTCTTGACCACCGTCGCAAGATTGGACAGCGACTGCGCCACCGCTGCCAGCCGGCCGGCAGCGAGGTCGGCATAGGCCTCGTCGAAGCTCACGTATTCGCGGATGGTGACCGCCGGCTTGCCTTCGGCCTGCAGCTTCTTCGCGTACTCCTGCAGGGCGCGCAGCTGGGCCGAACCGGCTTGCGAGCCGACCGTCTTGCCGGCGATGCCCGCGGGATCGGTCAGGGCCGCGTCGTCCTTGCGCTTGACCAGCGCAGTGGTCGCATCGGCGATGGGCACGGTGAAGGCGAACTTGTCGGCGCGCTCCTTGGTGAGCGTCACCGAGGTCACGACGAAGTCGAAGCGCTTGGTCGCCAGCCCCGGCAAGATGCCCTGGAACGGCACGTCGAACTGCTTGACCTTGACGTCCGGCAGGTCGGCCAGGATCAGGCGCATGAGGTCGGGCCCGTAGCCCACGATCTTTCCGTCCTGCAGATACTCGAAAGGCGCGAACTGCGCCTCGGTGCCGATGACGATTTCCTTCTTGCTCTTCACCGTCTCCAGCATGTCGGCGCTGTGCGCGGCACCGATCAGGAGCAGGGAAAGAACGCCAGCGAATGCGCGACTGAACAGCATGACAAGGCCCTCGAATGTGAAGTAAAGGCGGGTGCGTTGGGTGGAATTCCACAAGTCACTTGCATTTGTGCAAGTGACTTGCATAAAAAGCATACAAGTTTCGTGCCAGGCAAGATGAGTTCTCGCGGCACAGGCGTGGTGCAAAAAAGCGCGTCGGGCGCACTGGCGGAGTGCCCGAGCCCCCCGCAAGTCGATATGAGGCCCATCGCGAACGAAGAAATCCGCCGAGCGCGGGTTCCGGCACACTGCACCTTTGGTGCAGTGGGGTCATGCCCGAAGACTGCAACCCTGAAATCGCCCCGATAAAGAGACAACACCCATGATCCGCAAGCTCACCTGCTCGCTGGCCCTCGCGCTGGCACTTCCCCTGGCCTTCACTGCCCCTGCACAGGCGCAGTCCTACCCCGCCAAGCCCATCCGCATGATCGTGCCCTTCCCGCCCGGCGGCGGCACCGACATCCTGGCGCGGCTGGTCGCGCAGAAGCTCACCGAGGCCAACCACTGGACCGTGGTGCCCGACAACCGCGGCGGCGCCGGCGGCACCATCGGCATTGCGGAGGCCGCGCGCGCCGCGCCCACGGGCTACGACATCGTGATGGGTCAGAAGGACAACATGGTCGTCGCGCCCTGGCTCTACAAGAACCTGAGCTACCACCCGGTGAAGGACCTCACGGCCGTGGCCCACGTGGCCTACACGCCTGTGGTGATCGTCACGCAGGCCAACTCGAAGTTCAAGACGCTCGACGACGTGGTGAAAGCCGCGCGCGCCGCGCCCGACACCGTCACCTACGGCTCGCCGGGCAACGGCACCACCATCCACCTGGCCGGCGAGATCTTCAACGGCGCCGCCCAGATCAAGATGCGCCACGTGCCCTACAAGGGCTCCAACGCGGCCATGATGGACGTGCTCGCGGGCAACGTCGACCTGATGGTGTCGTCGGTGCCCTCGGCGCTGGCGCAGATCAAGGCGGGCAAGCTGCGCCCGCTGGCCGTGACCTCGGCCAAGCGCAGCACCTCGCTGCCCGAGACGCCCACCGTGGCCGAGCTCGGCTACAAGGGCTTCGACGTGTCCACCTGGTACGGCCTCTTCGTGCCCGCCAAGACGCCGAAGGACGTGATCGCCACGCTGAATGCCGAAGTCAACAAGCTGCTGGCCACGCCCGAGATGAAGGCCGCCATCATCGCCCAGGGCGCCGAGCCGCAGGGCATGACGCCCGAACAGTTCGAGTCGCTGCTGAAGACCGACTACGAGAAGTGGAAGGGCATCGTGCAAGCCTCGGGCGCGACCATCGAATAAGCCCGGCGTCGCAGAATGGCGTCTCCACCACAGGCCGCACCGACGGCACGGAGACACCGATGGCAGCACAGCGCAAGAATTCGAAGAACGCCTTTCTGCTGAAGACATCCGCCCTGGCAGCGGTTGTTGCCCTGGCGCAGGGCTGCGCGCAGACGCCGCCCGGCACCACCGCGCCGCTGGCCGCCACCCCCTCGGAGGCCAGTGTGGCGGCCCACGTGGCCACCGCCACGCGCGCGGCCGGCACCGACCTCAAGGCCCTGCTGACCCTGTGCCAGCCCGCCCCCGCGGCCCGGCCGCCGCAGGACGCGCTCGACAAGAGCCTCACCGCATTCATCAACCGGCCCGCGCCGCCGCCGGGCCAGGCCTTCGACAACCTGTACTTCGTGGGCGCCGACTGGGTCAGCGCCTGGGCGATCAAGACCTCGCAGGGGATCATCCTGATCGATGCGCTCAACACCGAGGCCGAGGCCGCGGCGCTCATTGAAGGCGGCATGCGCAAGCTGGGGCTCGACCCGGCGCAGATCAAGTACGTGATCGTGACGCACGGCCACGGCGACCACTACGGCGGTGCCGGCTACCTTGCGCAGAAGTACCGTGCGCACGTGGTGATGAGCGAGGCCGACTGGACCATGACCGAAACCCGGCTCGAGTTCGCGACACCGATCTGGGGCGCACCGCCCAAGCGCGACATTTCGGTGAAGGACGGCGACCGCATCACGCTCGGCGACACCAGCGTGACGCTGTACCTCACGCCGGGCCACACCATGGGCACGATCTCGCCGGTGTTCGACGTGAGCGCGGGCGGGCGCAAGCACCGCGCGATGCTCTGGGGCGGCACGGGCTTCAACTTCGGCAAGGACGTGCCGCGGCTGGACGCCTACATCGGCGCCACGCAGCGCATGGGCGCGATCGCGCAGAGCCAGCGTGTCGACGTGCTGCTGTCGAACCATTCGAACATCGATGGCTCGCAGGCCAGGCTCGCCGCCCTGCGCCAGCAGCCTGCGCCGGCCGCGAACCCCTTCGTTCTGGGCACACCGACTGTGGAGCGCGCGCTGGCCGTGATGGGCGAATGCGCGCAGGCGCAGCGCGACCGGTTTTTGCTGTAGCGACGTCGCCTTGCTCCTTCCCCCTCTGGGGGAAGGTTGGGATGGGGGCTGCCCCGCATTTGGCGCTGCGAGGGAATTGATGCCGCCGTGCCCCCACCCCTGCCCTCCCCCGGAAAGGGAGGGAGAAATGCGGGATCAGTCCGGCGTGAACTTCTTGTTGAAGATGTCGACGTCCGATGCCAGCTCGAAGGTCGCCACCTGGCCCATCTTGCCGTCACTCAGGCGGCAGGCGGAGAACAGGCTGTAGCGGCCCTTGAAGTAGAACTCGTCCATCACGATCAGCGCGTACGGATACGGCACGAAGACCTGGTGCTCGAAGATGACGCGGTGCACGTTCCTCGGCGACGGAAAAAGCTTGTAGTCGCCGGTATCGATCGACTTTGCGGTGGCCATGGTGTGCTCGCCTTGCCGGCGCTCAGGCCGGGTCGCGCACGTCGGCCACGGGGTTGCGGCCGAAGTCCTCGCGCGCCAGGTACTTGAGCACCTTGGCCGCGGCGGTGGCGGGACTGTCGAGCCGGCCTTCCTCCTTCATGCTCACGAAGCGCGTGCGGTCCGGGAACTTTTCGGCCGATGCGCCGCGCAGCTGCACCTGCATGTCGGTGTCGATCACGCCGGGTGCGAGCGAGACGATGCGTGCGCCGTTCGGTGCGGCAGCCTCCTCGAGCGCGACGGCGCGCGAGAAGTGGTCCATGCCGGCCTTGGCGGCGCAATAGGGCGCCTGGCTTCCCATGGCATTGCGCCCGAGGCCCGACGAAATGTTCAGCACCTTGCGCGTGCCGCGCCATTCGCGGGTCGCGCCCAGGAAGGCGGCCGTCAGCAGCATCGGTGCTTCGAGGCCGATGCGCAGCGCCTGCGAAAGATCGCCATCGGCCGCGGCCGAGAGCGGCGCCGGATTGCCCACCGTGCCGGCGTTGTTGATCAGCGTGGCGCTGTCGAAACGCCGGGCGTCCTGCGAGGCGAGCCAGTCGCGCACGCGCGCAGCGGCCGAAACCGGGTCGGCCAGGTCCTGTTCCCATTGCATGAGTTCGACGCCACTGCCTGCCTTGGCCGCTTGACCGGCGAGTTCGGGGCTCTGGCGGCGCGAGATGCACAGCAGCAGGTTGCCGGGCTGGAGAAGCTGCTCGGCCATGGCGCGACCGAGGCCGCGGGAAGCGCCGGTGATCAGGTAGAGATGAGAGGTGGGCATGGGCGATGTATGAGGGTCGGGAAAGCCGTTCGACGGAGCCGGTGAATATAGAAGATGCCGATCCTGCGGGTAATGGCCTGGCTCATTCTCGTTCGCCGGTCCGCTCGCGTTTCCGCCATTTGACAACTCACCGCTCCAGCACTAGGCTGAGCTTGCAGAACGTAATACTTTTGCTTTACTCAAACCTGGGTCAGGAGGCATCATGCTAAGGATCATTGCAGCCCTGAGCGCCACGCTCATGCTCGCTACCGTGACCGCGGTGGCGCAGGAACCAGCCCCATCCAGCCACAAGGGCATGGCCAAGGCCGGTGGAGCCAAATCCGACGCCGCCGCCATCAGCAAGGCAACGAGTGCCGCGCCGCCGGACATCGGCCGCCATGCCGCGGTCATGGCCATGGGCGCCGACGGCAAGATGAGGGAGTTGCGCCCCGGCACCAATGGTTGGATGTGCATGCTCGATCTCGTCGGCGATTCGATGTGCCTCGACAAGACGTGGCAGGCCTGGGGCGACGCCTGGATGAACAAGAAAGACCCGCCGAAGCCGCAGGCGGTGGGCGTGGCCTACATGCTCAATGGCGACAAGGGCGCCAGCAACACCGATCCCTATGCGACCAAACGAACGGCTGACAACCAGTGGGTCGTGAGCGGACCGCACATCATGATCCTGCCGACGGAGGCGAGTCAGCTCGAGTCGTATCCGACGGACTGGACCAAGGGTGGTCCGTGGGTGATGTGGAAGGGAACGCCCTACGCCCACATCATGGTGCCGACGAAGGCAATGGCGAAATAGGTGCGCGCCGCCCACCCTACCCGCCGCGAAACTGCCCCCTCAAAAAACCCCGATGGCGCGCAATATGCGCCATCTGCGCCGGCGCAATCGTTCCGTCCAGGTCGTGCTCGTCGGCGCCATTGAGCACCGCGTTCGCATGCCCCATCGCGCGCTCGACGATCTCATGCTCGCTCACGCCGAGCTGCGCGCCCAGGTCCATGGCCACGCGCCGCATCGCGCGCTGCGAGAGCATCCACATGGCGCCGAAGCGGTCCCATGCCAGCGCGGCCTGTTCGGCTTTCTCATGGTCGGCCAGGATGTCCTTGAGCGGCCTGGCGAGCAGTTCGTCCATGGCTTCGAGCCGCTCGCTCAAGGCGGCGTTACGCTGCGCCAGCTGCTCGGGCGTCGGGCCTTCTTCTTCGTTCTTCGAAGGTTGTCGAGGCGGCGGCACATAGCCCGCCAGGTCGGCATCGGCGGGCACGATGCGGAGTTGGTCGTCGAGGCTCATGGCTTGCGTTCCCGTTCTTCAATGTCAATGCCGGTGTCGGCGGATGCGTTCTTGCGGCCGCTCATCGCGCTCGCGCGCAGGCCCGGCAGGTCGAGCACGCGCAGCCCACCGTACTCCACGCGGATCAACCCTTCTGCCGACAGGCCGTTGAGCGCCTCGTTCACGCGCTGGCGCGACAGGCCGACCAGGTAGGCCAGCTCCTGCTGCGTGATGCGCAGGACCTCGCCCACGCCCGGATAGAGCACCGGGTTGAACAGCGACACGAGGTTACGCGCCACGCGCGCGTCGGGGTTGTTGAGCCGGTCGATCTCGAGCGCCGCAATGAACTGGCCGAGCCGTTCGTTGAGCTGGTTCATCACGAAGCGGTTGAAGCCGATGGAGTGGTCCAGCAGCCAGTGGAAGCTCTCGATCGGCAGCCCCGCCACCACGCTGCGCCGCAGCGCCTGGATGTTGTAGCGGTAGGGCTCGCGCTTCATCACCGTGCCTTCGCCGAACCAGCCGCCGGGCGGCACGCCGGTGTAGGTGACGGAGCCGCCGTCGGCGTTGTCGTTGCTCATCTTGAGCAGGCCCTCGACCACGCCGAACCAGTAGGTAGGCGAGCGGCCGACGCGGCAGACCAGGTCGCCGACCTCGGCCTCGCCCACCACCAGCGCGGCTTCGGCGCGGCGGCGCTCGGCCGGTGTGAGCGTGGGCAGCCAGGGAATGCCGTCGAGCTCGGCAGCATTGGCAGGGCGCACGCGGTCCTTGATCGAACCGCCGAGCACGCTGTGTTGGGAATTGCCGTGAGGCATCGGGAAACTCCGGGGAGTAGTGTCCCTAGGATTGTCGTTGGAACGACAACCTGGCGTCAAAGTGGGGCCTACGATCCGCCCACTGTGCAAACCACCGCCCCCACCTTTCCCCGTCTGCTGCTTGCGCACGCGCAAACCCAGCCCCAGGCGCCCGCCATCCGCGAGAAGGACCTCGGCATCTGGCAAACCTGGAGCTGGAGCGCCGTGGCGCAGGAAGTGCGCGAAATGGCCTGCGGCCTCGCGAGCCTGGGCTTCAAGCCCTTCGACAACCTGTCCATCGTGGGGGCCAACCGCCCGCACCTGTACATGGCGGTGCTTGCGGCGCAGAGCCTGCGTGGCGTGCCGGTGCCGCTCTACCAGGACGCGGTGGCCAGCGAGATGGTCTTCATGCTGCAGGACGCGGCCATCGACTTCGTGATCGTCGAGGACCAGGAGCAGGTCGACAAGCTGCTCGAGTGCCGCGAGCTGCAGAAGGACCAGCAGCACGGGATCCGCCACATCATCTACGACGACCCCAAAGGCCTGCGCCACTACGACCAGCCCGGGCTCATGAGCTACGAGCAGCTGCGCGAACTGGGCCGCGAATTCGACAAGGCCCACGTCGGCTACTACGACCGCGTGGTGGCCAGCGGCGAGGCCACCGATGTCGGCGTGATCCTCTACACCTCGGGCACCACCGGCCGGCCCAAGGGCGTGTGCCAGACGCATGCGAGCTTCATCGCGGCGGGCCGCGGCGGCGTGGAGACCGACAGGCTCGGGCCCGGCGACAACATCATGAGCTACCTGCCGATGGCCTGGGTGGGCGACCACCTGTTCTCGGTGGCGCAGTGGCTGGTGGGCGGCTTCACGCTCAACTGCCCGGAGTCGAGCGAGACGGTGATGAACGACATGCGCGAGATCGGACCGAGCTACTACTTCGGCCCGCCGCGCACCTTCGAAGGCCTGCTCACGGCCGTGTCGATCCGCATGGAAGACGCGGCGGCTCCGAAGCGCTGGCTGTACGGCAAGTTCATGGCGCTCGCGCAGCGCGTGGGTGCGGACATCCTCAACGGCGCGCCAGTGAGCCTGGGCGACCGCCTGATGTACGGCCTCGGCAACCTGCTGATCTACGGACCGCTGCGCAACGTGCTGGGCATGAGCCGCATCCGCGTGGCCTACACGGCCGGCGCGGCCATCGGGCCCGACCTGTTCCGCTTCTACCGCTCGATCGGCGTCAACCTCAAGCAGTTCTACGGCCAGACCGAGACCTGCGCCTACGTCTGCCTGCAGCAGGACGGCAAGGTCAAGCTGCAGACGGTGGGCACCGCGGCACCGGGCATCGAACTGAAGATCGCGGACGACGGCGAGGTGCTGGTGCGCGGCGTGTCGGTGCTCAAGGAATACTACAAGCGCCCCGACGCCACGGCCGAGGTGCTCGACGCCAACGGCTACTTCCACACCGGCGACGCCGGCGTGCTCGACAGCGAGGGTCACCTGCGCATCATCGACCGCGCGAAGGATGTGGGCCGGCTCGCGAGCGGCGCGATCTTTGCCCCCAACTACATCGAGAACAAGCTCAAGTTCTTCCCGCAGATCAAGGAAGCCGTGTGCTTCGGCAACGGGCGCGACGAGGTCTGCGCCGCCATCAACATCGACTTCGAAGCGGTGGGCAACTGGGCGGAACGGCGCGGACTGGCCTACGGCGGCTATGTCGATCTGGCCGGCAAGCCCGAGGTGCTGGCGCTGGTGGGCGAGTGCATCGCCAAGGTGAATGCCGACCTTGCGAGCGAGGACGGCATGGGCGAGACGCAGATCGCGCGCTTCCTGGTGCTGCACAAGGAGCTCGATCCCGACGACGACGAGCTCACGCGCACGCGCAAGGTGCGGCGCGGCTTCATCGCCGAAAAGTACGCGGTGCTGGTCAGCGCGCTCTACGGCGGCAGGACCGAGCAGTTCATCGAAACCCAGGTCAAGTTCGAGGACGGACGCACCGGCGCGGTGAGCGCCACGCTGAAGATCGTCGAGGCCAGGACCTTCCCCATCGTGAAGGCCGCGGCATGAGCAGCAACAGAAAAGTCGGCGACGTCATCCTCGACGTGCAGAACATCAGCTTGAGCTTTGGCGGCGTGAAGGCGCTCACGGACATCAGCTTCAACGTGCGCGAGCACGAGGTGCGGGCCATCATCGGCCCGAACGGCGCGGGCAAGAGCTCGATGCTCAACTGCATCAACGGCGTCTACTGGCCGCAGCAGGGCTCCATCACCTTTCGCGGCCAGACCTTCAAGCACATGAACTCGCGCCAGGTGGCCGAGATGGGCGTGGCGCGCACCTTCCAGAACCTGGCGCTGTTCAAGGGCATGAGCGTGCTCGACAACATCATGACGGGACGCAACCTCAAGATGAAGAGCGGCCTGTTCGCGCAGGCACTGCGCTGGGGCCCGGCCGAGCGCGAGGAATTGCGGCATCGCGAGTTCGTCGAGCACATCATCGACTTCCTGGAGATCCAGGCGCACCGCAAGACGCCGGTAGGCCGCCTGCCCTACGGCCTTCAGAAGCGCGTGGACCTGGGCCGCGCGCTCGCGATGGAGCCGCAGGTGCTGCTGCTCGACGAGCCGATGGCCGGCATGAACGTGGAAGAAAAGCAGGACATGAGCCGCTTCATCCTCGACGTGAACGACGAGTTCGGCGCCACCATCGTTCTCATCGAGCACGACATGGGCGTGGTGATGGACATCTCCGACCGCGTGGTGGTGCTGGACTACGGCAAGAAGATCGGCGACGGCACGCCGCACGAGGTTCGCAACAACGAAGACGTGATCCGGGCGTACCTGGGCGTGGAGCACTGACATGGGCTTTTTCCTCGAAACCCTCTTCGGCGGCCTCATGGTCGGCATGCTCTATTCGCTGATCGCCATCGGCTTCGTGCTGATCTACAAGGCCTCGGGCGTCTTCAACTTCGCGCAGGGCGCGATGGTGCTGTTCGCGGCCCTTGCGATGGCGCGCTTCGCCGAATGGTTCCCGCAGTGGTTCGGCTTCGAAAGCCAGGTGCTCGCGAACATCCTGGCCTTCATCGCGGCCATGGGGGTGATGGTGATCGTGGCCTGGCTGATCGAGCGGCTCGCGCTCAGCAAGCTGGTAAACCAGGAAGGCATCACGCTGCTGATGGCGACGCTGGGCATTGCCTACTTTCTCGACGGCGTGGGCCAGACGATCTTCGGCAACGACATCTACAAGATCGACATCGGCATGCCCAAGGAACCGCTGATGGTGCTGCAGGGCACCTTCCAGGGTGGGCTGCTGCTGAGCCAGGAAGACCTGGTTGCCGCGCTGGTGGCCGCAGGCCTCGTGGTGGTGCTGGCGATCTTCTTCCAGAAAACTGCCACGGGCCGCGCCCTTCGCGCCGTGGCCGACGACCACCAGGCGGCGCAGTCGATCGGCATTCCGCTCAAGCGCATCTGGGTGATCGTGTGGTCGGTGGCGGGCTTCTCGGCACTGGTGGCCGGGATCATCTGGGGCTCCAAGCTGGGCGTTCAGTTCTCGCTCTCGCTGGTGGCGCTGAAGGCGCTGCCGGTGGTGATCCTCGGCGGGCTCACCTCGATACCGGGCGCGATCATCGGCGGCCTGCTGATCGGCGTCGGCGAGAAGCTCTCTGAAATCTATCTCGGCCCCATGCTCGGCGGCGGCATCGAGATCTGGTTCGCCTATGTGTTGGCGCTCGTCTTCCTGCTCGTGCGGCCTCAAGGCCTGTTCGGCGAAAAGATCATCGATCGGGTCTGAAATGTTTTACAGAGAAAACGGCCAGTTCAAGTCGAGCTACCGCGCCGACCAGCAGATCTTCCCGATCGCGCAGGACCGCATCGCCATCCTGGTGCTGCTGCTCGTGGCCTTCATCGTGGTGCCGCTGGGCGTCTCGGACTACTGGATGCGCGCCATCCTCACGCCCTTCCTGATCCTGTCGCTCGCGGCGCTGGGCCTCAATATCCTGGTGGGCTACTGCGGGCAGATCTCGCTCGGCACGGGCGCCTTCATGGCGGTGGGTGCGTATGCGGCCTACAACTTCCAGGTGCGCATCGACGGCATGCCGCTGATCGCGTCTCTGCTGCTGGGCGGCCTGTGCGCCACGGTGATCGGCGTGCTGTTCGGCATCCCGAGCCTGCGCATCAAGGGGCTGTACCTGGCCGTGGCCACGCTGGCGGCGCAGTTCTTCACCGACTGGGCGTTCCTGCGCATCCAGTGGTTCACCAACAATTCGTCGTCGGGCTCGGTGAGCGTGGCGGGGCTCAACGTGTTCGGCGTGCCGATCGAGTCGCCGGTGCAGAAGTACCTGTTCTGCCTCATCTTCGTGGTGGTGTTCGCGCTGCTCGCGAAGAACCTGGTGCGCAGCGCCATCGGCCGCGAGTGGATGGCGATGCGCGACATGGACGTGGCCGCCGCGGTGATCGGCATCCGCCCGGTGTACGCCAAGCTCACGGCCTTTGCGGTGAGCAGCTTCATCGTCGGCGTGGCGGGCGCGCTGTGGGGCTTCGTCCACCTGGGCGCATGGGAGCCGGCGGCGTTCAGCATCGACCGCTCGTTCCAGCTGCTGTTCATGGTGATCATCGGCGGGCTCGGCTCGATCATGGGCAGCTTCTTCGGTGCCGCGTTCATCGTGCTGCTGCCGCTCTTCCTGAACCAGCTGCCGGGCTGGCTGGGCTTCTCGATCTCGACCGCGCTGGCCTCGCACCTGGAGACCATGATCTTCGGCGCGCTGATCGTGTTCTTCCTGATCGTCGAACCGCACGGCCTGGCGCGGCTGTGGTCCACGGGCAAGGAAAAGCTGCGGCTCTGGCCCTTCCCCCACTGATTTTCCGTTCGTAGAAACCGGCACCGAGGTGCCCACATAAGGAGACAGGCATGAAACTGAAATCGCTCGCTCTGACCGCCGCCCTGGTGGCCAGCACCCTCGGCGCGCTGCTTGCGCCATCGCTCGCGCAAGCCCAGGCCAAGGAACAGTTCTTCCCGCTGCTGGTGTACCGCACCGGCCCCTATGCGCCCAACGGCACCCCATGGGCCAACGGCAAGCAGGACTACATCAAGTACATCAACGCGACCGGCGGCATCAACGGCGTGAAGATCACGTTCGAAGAGTGCGAGACCGGCTACGCCACCGACAAGGGCGTGGAGTGCTATGAGCGCCTGAAGGGCCGCCCGGGCGTGACGCTGTTCGACCCGCAGGCCACCGGCATCACCTTTGCGCTGACCGACAAGGTGCCCACCGACAAGATCCCGCTCATCACGCTGGGCTACGGCCTGTCGGCGTCGCAGGACGGCAGCGTGTTCAAGTGGAACTTCCCGCTGATGGGCAGCTACTGGACCGCGGCCGACATCCTGATCCAGCACATCGGCAAGAAGGAAGGCGGCATGGACAAGCTCAAGGGCAAGAAGATCGCCCTCGTGTACCACGACTCCCCGTTCGGCAAGGAGCCGATTCCGCTGCTGCAGGAGCGCGCCAAGCAGAACGGCTTCGAGCTGTCGCTGATTCCGGTCACCGCGCCCGGCGTGGAGCAGAAGTCCGCCTGGCTGCAGGTGCGCCAGTCGCGCCCCGACTACGTGCTGCTGTGGGGCTGGGGCGTGATGAACTCCACCGCGCTGAAGGAAGCCGTGGCCACCGGCTATCCGCGCGAGAAGATGTACGGCGTGTGGTGGGCCGGCGCCGAGCCTGACGTGAAGGACGTGGGCGCCAATGCCAAGGGCTACAACGCGCTGGCGCTCAACACCTCGGGCGCGGAGCCGAAGGTGATCCAGGAGATCCTCAAGCAGGTGCACGACAAGGGCCAGGGCACGGGGCCGAAGGACGAAGTGGGCTCGGTGCTCTACACCCGCGGCGTGATCATCCAGATGCTGGGCATCGAGGCCGTGAAGCGCGCGCAGGAACGCTTCGGCAAGGGCAAGGTCATGACCGGCGAGCAGGTGCGCTGGGGCATGGAGAACCTCGCGCTCGACCAGAAGAAGCTCGATGCACTGGGCTTCTCGGGCGTGCTGCGTCCGCTGAGCACTTCGTGCCAGGACCACATGGGCTCGACCTGGGCGCGCGTGCACACCTGGGACGGCGCCAAGTGGGGCGGCATGTCCGACTGGTACCAGGCCGACGAGCAGATCATCAAGCCGATGGTGAAGGTTGCGGCCGAGAAGTACGCCGGCGAGAAGAAGCTGACGCGCCGCGACGCGGCGGACTGCAGCATGTGACGGCTTGAAGAACCGTGGCGGCTCGCAGGAGCCGCCATTCGAAAGCGCAGCCCTTGTTGTTCTTTCGAATGCTTCGGACCACACCATGAGCGAACCCAACATCATCCTCAACGTCAACGGCATCGAGGTCATCTACAACCACGTGATCCTCGTGCTCAAGGGCGTTTCGCTCGTGGTGCCCGAGGGCGGCATCGTGGCGCTGCTCGGTGGCAACGGTGCGGGCAAGACAACCACGCTGCGCGCGGTGAGCAACCTGCTCGCAGGCGAGCGCGGCGCGGTCACCAAGGGCACCATCGAACTGCGCGGCGAACGCATCGAGGCGCTGTCTCCGGCCGAGCTGGTGAAGCGTGGCCTGATCCAGGTGATGGAAGGCCGCCATTGCTTCGCGCACCTGACGATCGAGGAAAACCTGATGACCGGCGCCTACACGCGCACCGACGGCAAGGCCGCGGTGCAGCAGACGCTGGAGAAGGTGTATGCGTACTTCCCGCGGCTGAAGACGCGGCGCACCTCGCAGGCGGCCTACACCTCGGGCGGCGAGCAGCAGATGTGCGCGATCGGCCGCGCGCTGATGGCCAACCCGACCATGGTGCTGCTCGACGAGCCCTCGATGGGCCTGGCACCGCAGATCGTGGAAGAGGTGTTCGAGATCGTGAAGGACCTCAACACCAAGGAGCGCGTGACCTTCCTGCTGGCCGAGCAGAACACCAACATGGCGCTGCGCTACGCCGACTACGGCTACATCCTGGAGAACGGCCGCATCGTGATGGACGGCGAGGCGAAGAGCCTGCGCGAGAACGAGGACGTGAAGGAGTTCTACCTTGGCGTCGGCGGTGCGGATCGCAAGAGCTTCCGCGACGTGAAGAGCTACAAGCGCCGGAAAAGGTGGCTGGCGTGATGGCCCACCCCCGTTCCTCGCTCACTGCGTGTAGCTCGATTCCCCCCTCGAGGGGGCGCACCCGGCGGCCCGGCAAAGCCGGTTCCGCGGGTGCCCGCGAACGGGCTTCGTTGCGCTCGCCATCCCATGAAGAAGGGCATTGAATCCATGACCGACCACTACGACGCCCTCGAAATCCGCGACCCCGCCGAACGCGAGCGCGACCTGCTGGCCGCGCTGCCGAAGCAGATCGCACAGGCCCAGACCGCCGCGCCCGCGTTCGCGAAGATCCTCGACGGCGTGAAGCCCGCCGACATCACCACGCGCGAAGCACTCGCCAAGCTGCCCGTCACGCGCAAGACCGAACTGCTCGAACTGCAGAAGCAGCGCCGCGCCGACGACCCGTTCGGCGGCTTTTCCACCATCGGCCGCGGCACCCGCATGCCGCGCGTGTTCGCGAGCCCCGGCACCATCTACGAACCCGAGGGCGAGGCGCGCGACTACTGGCGCACGGCGCGCGCGCTGCATGCCGCGGGCTTTCGCGGCGGCGAGCTCATCCACAACAGCTTCAGCTACCACATGACGCCCGCCGGCTCCATCATGGAAAGCGGCGCGCGGGCCATCGGCTGCACCGTGTTCGCGGGCGGCACCGGCCAGACCGAGCAGCAGCTCGAAGCCATGGCCGACCTGAAGCCCGAGGGCTATGCGGGCACGCCGAGCTTCCTCAAGATCCTGCTGGAAAAAGCCGAGGAGAAGGGCCTGAAGCTGCCCTCGCTCACCAAGGCGCTGGTGTCGGGCGAAGCCTTTCCTCCGAGCCTGCACGACTGGATCGCCGCGCACGGCGTGCAGGGCACGCAGTGCTATGCCACCGCCGACCTCGGCCTGATCGCCTACGAGACCAGCGCGCGCGAAGGCCTGGTGCTCGATGAAGGCGTGCTGGTCGAGATCGTGCGTCCCGGCACCGGCGACCCGGTGCCCGACGGCGAGGTGGGCGAGATCGTGGTGACCACTTTCAACCCCGACTATCCGCTGGTGCGCTTCGGCACCGGCGATCTTTCCGCCGTGCTCGCAGGCACCTGCCCCACCGGCCGCACCAACAAGCGCATCAAGGGCTGGCTCGGCCGCGCCGACCAGACCACCAAGGTGCGCGGCATGTTCGTGCACCCCTCGCAGGTGGCGGAGATCGCGCGGCGCTTTCCGGAAGTGCAGCGCGCGCGCCTCGTGGTCTCGGGCGAAATGGGCGACGACCAGATGACCTTCAGGCTCGAATGCGCAGCAGGTGCGCCGGCCGGGCTCGAGGCGCGCATTGCCGATGCGGTGCGCGAAGTGACCAAGCTGCGCGGCACCATCGAGCTGGTGGCGCCGGGTACCCTGCCGAACGACGGCAAGGTGATCGAGGACGCGCGCAGCTACAAGTAGCGGCGGTAGAACCGGCGCGTGAGCGCGCGCATCGCCAGCACCAGCAGCACCAGGTAGACCGCCGACAGCAGGACTGCGAGCGCCACGAGGCGGCCGTCGCTGCTCGTCCCCGAGAAGCTCGCGCTCGCGACCCACAGCAGCCCGCCGAGCGCAAGGGCGGCGCAGGCCAGCTGCAGCAGCACGAAGGCAGACACCGCGGCCGCCACGGCCCGGAACGGACGCGCCTGCGCGGGCCCCGGCGCGGCGCCGAGCCAGCCGCCCCAGAACGCCAGCGCAAAGACCAGCAGCGGCACCGCGAACCAGCCGAGCAGAAGCGGCACCAGGTCCGAATCCCTCGAGGTGTCGACCCAGCCGCTTGCCGCGTGGCCGATCCACAGCTGCAGCGAGACAAGAGTCGCGGCGGCCACGAGTGCCACCGCGCGGCGAGGCGGTGCGATGCCCGCGCCGTCGTCCGCCGCGCCGGGCGATGCATCCACGGGCGCAGTGCCGCGCTCGCGCAGCGCGAAGCGGGCGGCCAGCCACACGCTCGCGACGAGCACGAGCATCTGGATGGCCGACTGCACGAGCATCGACACCCCCATGACCGGGCGCAGGCCGTACGTGCCGACGCGCTCGTGCAGCGGCCCACCGGGCATGAAGAGCAGCTGCGCCTGGTAGAACAGCGGCGTCAATGCCAGCATGTTGACGAGCCTTGCCGCAAGGAACACGGCACCGAAGCGGCTGCCGGCCCCGCGAAGCTGTGCGGTGCGCACCGCGCCGCGTTCGTCGAGCGCCTGGCGCGCATGGCACCACGCCAGCGTGGCCGCCAGCAACCATACCGAGACGGCGCGCGACAGCAGCGGCACCCATACGCCGGGTTGCGCATACACGCCGCGCATCTGCTCGCCGTGCGGCGAGGAAGGCAGCAGCTGCGCCGCCATGCCCAGCGCGAACAGAGTCGCATCGACCGCCACCGCGATCCATGCGAAATTTCCGGGCAGGCGCTGCGCGCGCTCGAACGAAGAGGATGCGGCCATGGGATGGGAGCGTACCGGAACGCGCGGCCCCATCCGCGTGCGCGCCGCACCGGCCGCATGCTCAGTGGATCGCGGCCTCGTGTGCGAGTTCGAACATCGTCGTCATCTCGCGGATGAACGCGGGCAGGTCGCCGGGCTTGCGGCTTGTCACCAGGCCGCTGTCGACCACCACCTCCTTGTCGACCCACTTCGCACCGGCGTTGTGCAGGTCGGCGCGCAGCGAAGGCCATGAGGTCATCCTGCGGCCCTTCACACCGCCGGCATCGATGAGCGTCCATGGTCCATGACAGATGGCCGCGATGGGCTTGCCCGACTCGACGAAGGCACGCACGAAGGCCACGGCCTTCTGGTTGATACGCAGCGCGTCGGGGTTGGCGACGCCGCCGGGCAGCAGCAGCGCGTCGAAGTCGTCGGCATTGGCGTTCTTGAGCGGCACGTCGACCTCGAAGGTGTCGGCGGGCTCGAGCTGCTTCCAGGCGCGCACGCTGCCGTCGAGTGGCGAAACGATCTGCGTCTGCGCGCCGGCATGGTCGAGCGCCTTGCGCGGCTCGGTCATCTCGGCCTGCTCGAAGCCGTCCGCCACGAGGATGGCAACCTTCATTCCGTCCAGTGAAGAAGAAGAGATGGTGGGCATGGGTGAGTCACTCCTTGAAGGTGGTTTTTTTGATGGCAATGACACTTCACCCTAGGGCCCACGCCCGCGGCGCGCATCGGCGCGCGCCGGGTCCGCCTGTCGGACGGTTCGACGGGCGGCAACCTTCTCTTACGGCACGCTGCCGCTATTTGCGGCAGCTGGCCGGCAGCGCCTTTTCGGGCAGGCCGTCGCCGGCCACGCAGTTCCAGGCAATGCCGTCCTCGGTGGCCGAGGGCTCCATGCGCAGCGTGCCCTTGGCCTTTGGAAGCACCACATCCACCACCATGCTGTCCGGATCGAGCGTCAGCTCCGAGCCGCCGGGCAGGGTCTCGGGCGCGCCGGCGGTGGCGAGGGAATCGGGAATCTCTTCCTTCTGCTTGTAGTAGTTGCCGAGCGCTTCGCGCACCGGCGCGGCTTCGGACCAGGCCTGCGAAACGGCTGCCCGCGACTCGTAGTCCTTGTAGGCCGGAAGAGCCACCCCAGCCAGCACGCCGATGATGGCCACCACCACCAGGAGCGCCAGCGCGCCGCCGCCGGCACGGCCGGTGTACGGCACGAAGACCGCGAGCAGGTAGGCCACCGGATTGCGGCTCGGCAGCTTCGCGCCCGGATCGATGGCGCGCGCGACGCGCTTGGTGAGCCAGGGATAGCCGGCGATCAGTTCATGGAACGAGGCCCAGAAGCCGCTGTTGCCCACCGACTGGTCGGCGTAGCGCTGCAGGTCGACGTGGCGCCACTGCTGCGCGCCGGCGGCCAGCGCCACGAGCGCGCGGGGCGCGGAGTCGGGCTGCTTGCAGCAGGCGGCGCCGTGCAGGTCGCAGGTGTATTCCTGGGCCCGCGAATAGGCGGCGCCGAGCAGCGGCAGCCACAGCACCGGGGCGCGCCAGATGTGGCCCGTGAGGTGGCCGCGCCGGATGTGGCCCAGCTCGTGGCCGATGTAGAAGTTGATGCCGTCGGGCTGGGCCTCCATGGCGTCGACCACGTCGGACAGCAGCACCACGAAGTTGCGGCCGAAGAAGCGCGTGGCAAAGGCATTGAAGATGCCGTCGCCATGCAGCAGGTAGGCCTCGGGCGGGTTCTGGATGCCCAGATGGCCGCAGCAGGCCTCGAATCGCGCATGCAGTTCCGGCAGCTGGGTGGGCGAAAGCTTCACGGCCGTGCCCTTGATCCAGGCGATGACGGCCGACTGTGCGAACACGTAGGCGATGAAGCCGAGCAGGACATAGACGAGCGCGATGCCCAGGGTGCCCAGCACCAGCAGCGCCCAGACCAGCAGGCCGAGCCCGAGCGTGATGTTGCCGAGCCAGCGCTCGCGCGGATAGACCCATGGATCCATTGGAATTTCCTCCTCGATGCGGGCCCGAAGGCCTGCGGTGTTGTGGTTTTTCTTCGCGCCTCCCCAGGCGCGACTTGCGAGCGCGCATCATGCCCCAGGAAGGGGCGGATTTCGGCCCGTGCCTAAGGGCTATTCGCTATTCGTCAGGTCATGGTCAGCCTTTATGATCGCGGCCGTTTTTGAATTTCACCAACCGAGAGACACACATGAAGAAATTGCTTGCACTCACGGCGTTCGCCGCTGCTGCCGCCGGCGCCTGGGCCCAGGATTTCCCCGCAGGCAAGACCGTCACGCTGGTGGTGCCCTTCTCCGCCGGCGGCCCGACCGACCGCGTGGCCCGCGACCTGGCCGAAGCCCTGCAAAAGACCCTGGGCACGACGATCGTGGTGGACAACACCGCGGGTGCCGGCAGCTCCATCGGCACCGCCAAGGTGGCCCGCGCCGCGCCGGACGGCTACACGCTGCTGCTCAACCACATCGGCATGTCGACGATGCCGGCGCTCTACCGCAAGCTGCCGTTCAACGTCGAGAACGACTTCGAATACCTCGGCATGGTCAATGAAGTGCCGATGACGCTCATTGGCAAGCCGACGCTGCCGGCCAACAACTACAAGGAGCTGACGGCCTGGATCGCGGCCAACAAGGGCAAGATCAACCTCGGCAACGCCGGCCTGGGCGCCGCCTCGCACCTGTGCGGCCTGCTGTTCCAGAGCGCGCTCAAGGTCGAGATGACGCCGGTTCCCTACAAGGGCACCGCACCGGCCATCGCCGACCTGCTGGGCGGCCAGATCGACCTGCTGTGCGACCAGACCACCAACACCACCTCGCAGATCGAGGCCAAGAAGGTCAAGGCCTACGCCGTGACCACGAGCAAGCGCCTGACCACGCCGGCCCTGAAGGACCTGCCGACGCTCGCCGAATCGGGCCTGAAGGACTTCGAGGTCTCGATCTGGCACGGCGTGTACGCGCCCAAGGGCACGCCGGCACCGGTGCTGAAGAAGCTCAACGAAGCCATCAAGGCCGCCATGAAGGACCCGGGCTTCATCAAGCGCGAGGAAGCGCTGGGTGCGGTGATCACCACCGACAAGCGCACCGAGCCGGCCGAGCACAAGAAGTTCGTCGCAGCCGAGATCGCCAAGTGGGGCCCGATCATCAAGGCCGCCGGCGTGTACGCCGACTGATTTCCCCCGCGCTCAAGAAAAAAGAGCCGCCGGCCCTCGGGACCGGCGGCTTTTTTCATGGCGGTGACAGCAGGAAGAATCAGGGCAGCGTGACCGTCCACACCTCGAAGTTCTTGCGCACGTCGACCTGGCGCGCGGTGCGGGCCGTGAAGCTGAAGGTGCTCAGCGAGGAGCCCTGTGCGTACTGCCAGCTGTTGTTGCCGGCCGGCACGCAGTGCGTATCGCTGGGGCTGACCGGCTGGCAATAGACCATCGCCTTGCGCGCCGTGCTGCGCACGGTGACGGTTTCGCCGAAGCGGGCGCCGCCGGGGCCGGGCGCCCTGCCGAAAACACCGAACGAGGTGGGTGCGAGCGCACCGGCCGGAACGGTCCAGGCATCGAGGCCGCCGTCGGCGCTGAAGTCGACGTTGTTGGGCTCCGACGGCGTCGGTGCCGCAAAGACGATGCCCCGCGCGGAGCCCAGGCTTTCCGCGAGCATTTCAGCGCGCAGGGCCGGCGTGAGTTCCACCATCGGCGTCTGCACGGCTTCCGCGATGGTGGGCACGCGCGAGAAGGTGCGCACGTACTGCACCACGTTCGGGGTGGCGCCGTCGGCGCGGAAGAACTCCAGCTTCCATACCGACTGGTCGGCGATCTTGCCGAGTTCCTCGTCGGTATACGCCGGCGTGGCGAAGAGATTGGCGCTGTCGAAATCGCTCGGGCTGCCGGGCTGGGCCGGGTCCAGGTAGCGCGCCGACATGCGCCACAGCGCCGAATTCAGGGCGGAGCCGGCCGTGCCGTCCGGCGTGAGCACCAGCGTGTTCAGGCCGGCCTTGGGCACCAGCACCAGCTCCTTGCCCGGCAGTGAAGCGGTCGTTGCCACCACCTTCGAAAGGATCGGATCGCCGTTGCCGTCGCGCACGTTGTCGATGGAGACGGCGTAGCCGACCGAATGGAAGACCAGGTTCTGGTGCTTCAGGTAGTCCTTCTTCTCGAGCTGCGGGCGAACGGACGCGCGGTAGGTGTGGCTGTTGCCGGTGAGCTTCAGCGCGCCATCCACGATCTTGGCGTTGAAGACGTCGTTGTCGGTGTTGCCCAGAACGTCGGTCCAGCGGTAGGTGAGCGCGACGTCGCCGTTCTTGTGGAAGTATTCGAAGTTGCCGCGGTCGTGCTTCAGGTTGGTGGGGCCAAAGCGGAACAGGCTTTCGAACGAGCGGCGCGCACCGCCGCTCACGCGGCCGATGGGCGCGCCGGCCGCCACGAAGCTGGCCGGATCGTCGTTCACGAACAGCGTGCGGCAGGCTGGCGCCACCACGTTGGCGGCGCTGCCGTAGGCATTGCCGTCGGGCTCGATGGGGCTGTCGACGCGCTGTGCGAGCGGCAGCGCATAGCAGGCGTTGATGCGGTCGAGCAGCGCCTGCACCATGGCCGGCGTGGGCGGCTGCACCAGCGTTGCGGCGTCGATGGCGGGCAGCGTCGCAATGGTGGCGTCGCCGCTGCGAAAGACGATGGACACCGGCGGGCTGTCCTCGCCGGCGGGCAGCGCCTTCACCGTGATCTCGATGTTGGCCGCCGTGCCGTCGGGGCGCACCGACACGTTGAGCGCGTCGAGCACGCGATCCTGGCCGGTGCCGTTGGCCTGGAACTCGCCGCTCATCGGGTCGATGCTCGCGTCGAGCGCGGTCAGCAGCGGCTGCAGCGCGGCGACCAGCTTGGCCACCTGGTCGCCGATCGACCCCGCCGTGACGGCGCCGGCGTCGGCCTGGATCGCCGCGGCCAGCTGCGAGGGGTCGCCGTTGGGCGACAGCTGCGCCACGATGATGGTGGTCAGCGGCGTCACGTTGGTGGTGCCGGTCGCGGTGCTCGCGGTGGTGCTGTAGAGGGTCAGGTCGTCGCGCACGGCCTGGATCACCAGCGGCGCCTTGGTGCCGGCGGGCAGCGAGCAGCTGTAGCTGCCTTCGGGCGTGGTGGTCACTTCGCAGACCTTGGCGCCGGTCTGGTCGAACACCGTGAGCACCGCACCGGCGAGCGCCGCGCCGGTGGCGACGGTGCCGCTGAGGGTGGTGGCCGCTGCTGCGGGGGGCTCGCCGCCGTTCGACGCCGCCGGAATGAAGCCGAACCCGCCGCCGCCTCCTCCTCCTCCGCCTCCCCCGCCGCATGCGCCGAGAAGCGCGAGGGTGACAACGGACAGGGCATGCGGGATCTTCCGGGTGAGAGAGGGCATCGGTGGGCTCTTCGAATAGGTTGAAAGCCCCGGACCATCCGGGGTCCGCAAACAATAGCTTTCACTTTTTCAAAGAAAATGATGCAAATGCATCATTCTTGAAAACCGCCGGCGGGCCGCGGTGGCAATCACCGGAACATGGGATGCCCGCTGCGCGGGCGCGATGGAAAACTGCGCCGATGACCAGGCCCGCCGCCCTTCATGACTTCAGCGAGTTGCTGCTGCAGCTCTACCGGCTCTCGCACGAGCTGCCCATCCACGCCTTCCAGGATGCCGCGCTCGACCTCATCAAGCCGGTCCTGGCCTTCGATTCCTCGATGTGGGGCACCGCCACCCGAACCGACAACGGCATCGACATCCACACCATCCACCTGCACAACCAGCCGGTGGAAATGCTCGCGGCCTACGAAGAGGTGAAGCACCTCGACACCGCGGCGATGGAAGTGGGCAAGCAGCCGAAGTCGACGCTCTCGTTCAATGCCAATGCCTGGTTCCACCGCAAGGACCAGGCGCAGCTGCGCGACTACGGCGAGCGCTTCGAACAGGCCAACTTCTTCATCAGCTCGGACGTGCACCCGCAGACGAACTTCGTGCACTGGCTCAGCCTGTTCCGCTCGGACCCGGAGGCGCACGGCACCGAAGACGAACGGCAGCTGCTCGCGAGCCTGGCGCCGCACGTGATGCAGGCACTGGCGCTCAACCGCATCGTGCACCTCGACCGGCTCGAGACCGGCGGCCAGGCACCCGGCGGCTCCGCCATCGGCGACCTGCGCGGCGTGCTCTATCACGCCGACGGCCCTTTCGAAGCGACGCTGAAGGCCGAGTGGCCGTCGTGGCACGGGCGCACGCTGCCCGACGCGCTGCTGAAGCATTTCCTCGGCGGCCATGCGCGCTACAGCGGGCGGGCGGTCGTGGTCACGCACCATGTGGAGCAGCGCCTGCTGTTCCTCAAGAGCCGCAGGCGCTGCCTGGCCGACAGCCTCACGCCGCGCGAGCACACCATTGCCGAGCTGCTGGCCCGCGGCGACACGCACAAGGACATCGCGGCCATGCTGAACCGCTCGCCGGCCACCGTGCGCAACCACATCCAGTCGATCTACGACAAGCTGCAGGTGGGCAACGTGGCAGGCCTGATCCAGGAGCTGCGGCTCGCGGGCTGACCGGCCCGCGCGCAGCCTCACTTCGGCCGGATCGCGTCGGCCGTGCCCTGGATGAAGGCCTTGATGCTCTCGATGTCCTCGCCCGAGAGCTTGCCGGTGAAGTCGGGCATGCCGCGCGCCATGGCCGGGCCCTTGAGGATGAACTTGTCGAGGTTCTCGATGTAGGCCGCGTCCATGTAGCCGAGGTTCGGGATGTTGCCGCCGCGGTCCACGCCCGGCACGCCATGGCAGAACACGCAGTTGCTCACATAGAGCATGGTGCCGGTCTGGACCTTGGCGGGGTCGTACTTCACGCCCTGCACCAGCTTGTCCATGCGGTACTGCACGAAGTCGGGCATCTTCGCGCTGCCGCCCACGGCAAAGGTGTAGACCGTGCCCGGGCCCTGCCGCTCGGTGGCGCGCTGCGCGAGGCCGTAGACGCCGCCCCAGCCCACCGCGACCGACACATACTGCTTGCCATCGACCATGTAGGTGGCGGGCGCGGCCACCACGCCGGTGCCGGTGGCCGTTTCCCAGAGCTTCTCGCCGGTCTTCGCGTTGTAGGCCACCAGCCGGCCGTCGGCCGTGCCCTGGAACACCAGGTTGCCGGCGGTGGTGAGCGTGCCGCCGTTCCAGGGCGAGACATAGTCCACGCCCCAGGCCTCCTTCTGCGCCACCGGGTCCCAGGCGACGAGGCGGCCGAAGGGCTTGCTCTTGGGCGGCTCGGCGTTGGCGAACATCGCGGTGTTCCAGCCCAGCGCGGCATGCGGGCGGCCGGGTGCGTTCTGGTCGAACTTCCAGTCCTTGTCGTCCATCAGGTTGATCGGAATGTTCTGCGCCGGCAGGTAGGCCAGGCCCGTCTGCGGGTTGAACGACATCGGATGCCAGTTGTGCGCGCCGAAGGGGCCGGGAATGCTGTCGCCGGGCTTGTCGTTCTGGCGCGCGGCCGCGATCTCGATGGGACGGCCGTTCTTGTCGTAGCCCGTGGCCCAGTTCACGTCGACGAAATTCTTCGCCGAGATGAACTTGCCGTTGGTGCGGTCGATGACGAAGAAGAAGCCGTTCTTCGGCGCATGCAGCAGCACCTTGCGCGCCTTGCCGCCGAGCGTGACGTTGGCCAGGATCATCGACTGGGTGGAGGTGTAGTCCCAGTTGTCGCCCGGCGTCTCCTGGTAGTGCCACACGTACTTGCCGGTGTCGGGGTTCAGGGCCACCACCGAGCCGAGGTAGAGGTTGTCGCCGCCCTTGGGGCTGCGCTTCTTGTGCGCCCAGGGCGAGCCGTTGCCGGTGCCCACGTACATCAGGTTGAGCTCGGGGTCGAAGGCGAAGCTGTCCCATGCGGTGCCGCCGCCGCCGGCTTCCCAGTACTTGCCGCTCGGGTCCCAGGTCTTGGCGGCGCGCGCCATCGATTCGTCCTCGAAGGGCTTGGCCGGGTCGCCCGGCACCACGAACCAGCGCCACTTCTGCTCGCCGGTCTTCGCGTCGTAGGCCGTGACGTAGCCGCGCACGCCGTACTCGGCGCCGCCGTTGCCGATGATGACCTTGCCCTTGAAGACGCGCGGCGCGCCGGTGATGGTGTAGGAGCCCTTCTGCCCCTCGATGGTGTTCTTCTCCCAGACCTTCTGCCCTGTGACGGCGTCGAGCGCGATCAGGCGGCCGTCGAAGGCGCCGACGTAGACCTTGCCCTCGTGCAGCGCGACGCCGCGGTTCACCACGTCGCAGCAGCCCCTGAAACCCTTGGACTTGTCGACCTGCGGATCGAAGCTCCAGAGCTTCTGCCCGGTGCGCGTGTCGATGGCATGCACCACGCTCCACGACGCGGTGACGTACATGACGCCGTCCACCACCAGCGGCGTGGCCTCGACGCCGCGCGTGGACTCGAGGTTGTAGGACCAGGCGAGGCCCAGCTGCTTGACGTTGCCGGCGTTCACCTGGTCGAGCTTGCTGAAGCGCGACTCGGCGTAGTCCAGGCCGTAGCTCGGCCAGTCGGGGGTCTTCTTCTGGGCCGCATTGGCGCGGATGAAGTCGCCGTTCACCTGCCTGGCGGCCGAGGCCTGGGCCGCGGCGGGCGAGCTGCCCGCGCACAGCAATGCACCGGCGAGCACGAGCAACCCGGAGTGGATCTTTTTCATCGGGAGTCTCCTTTGTGCCGCAAGGATCGTTTTTGCCGCCCTCGCGTTCACCTTCGGGATTTCCCCAGTCCGGCGCTGTTCCATTGCGGAACACATTCGACAGGGGCAGCGATCTCCCTTTCCTGGTTCCCCCATTTCGAGGAGCAGCGAACAGCATGGCTTTCGAACGGCTGGGCACGGCAACTGCGCCGCGCCAACTTTTTTCCAGCACGCCCGCGCAGCGCGTGGCGCTCGCGCGGCAGCAGTTCTTCGAGGAAGGCGTGCGGCCTTCGGGCCTGGTCGGCGAGGCGGTGATCCAGTCGTGGCTGCGCTGCACGCGAAACCACAGCGACCGCCAGCGCATCGTGCCTTTCGATGCGGTCACGCCAAGCCGCCTGCACGCCACGCTGGCGCGCAACCGCGAGCTGCTCGAGGTGGCGCGGCAGGAACTCGCAAGCATGGAAAGCGCGCTCGCAGGCACCGACTGCCGCGTGATCCTGACCGACGGCGAAGGCGTGGTGGTGCATGTCACGCAGCAGCCGGCCGCCGCGCACCAGCCGGTGCTGCGCAAGACCGCGCGCGTGGGCGTGAACATTTCAGAGCGCATCGTCGGCACCACGGCGCCCGGCATCGTGGCGACCACCGGTCAGGCCTGCACCGTCGACGGCGCGGAGCACTACTTCGACGTGCTGTCGCAGATGCAGTGCGCCGCGGCCCCCATCCGCGACGTGGCAGGCCGGCTCGCAGGCGTGCTCGACATCACGATGGAAGCGCGGCGCTTCGGCTTCGACGCGGCCTCGATGGTGGGGCTCTATGCCACGACCATCGAGAACCGCCTGCTGCAGGCGCAGTCGCGCGACCACCTGATCCTGCGCTTCCAGGCCAGCCCCACCCTGCTGGGCACGCCCATGGAAGCGCTGGCCGGCGTGGCGCCCGACGGCACCATCGCCTGGCTCAACAGTGCCGGCGCGCGGCTGATCGGTCGCCTGCCCGAAGAAGCCGGCGAACGCGATGTCGAATCGATGCTGGGCCACGACCTCGCGAGCCTGCTGCGGCTCGAAAGGCGCGAAGCCGCGCAGCCGCTGCGCCTGGCCAGCGGCCTGGGCGTGTGGGTGCAGGCGCGCTTGAAGGCTGCGGACGGCGTGGACTTCAGGCATGCCGTGGCGGTGCCCGGCGAAAGCAGTGCCATGCTGTCCGTCGAGCCCGCAACGGCAACCGAGCCGCTGGCGGCGCACGAGCACACGCAAGCAATCGCCTCGCACCACGCACCGGCGCAACCGCTGCCGGGCGAAACCCTGCGCGAGCACAGCCGCAAGCTGATCGAGGAAGCGCTGGCGGCGCAGGGCGGCAATGTGTCGCAGGCGGCGCGGCAGCTGGGCGTGTCGCGCGGCACGCTGTACCGGCGGCTGCGCGACTGGCGCGAAGAGGACAAGGGCACGCTGCGCGCGCCGGGCTGAACGCTCAGCGCCTGGGCAGCGCGTAGGCGATCACGTGGTCGCCCGTGCGCGTGCCCAGCGAGCCGTGGCCGCCCGCTGCCACCACCACGTACTGGCGTCCGTCGCTGCCGCGGTAGCTCATCGGCGTGGCCTGCCCGCCCGCGGGCAGGCGGCTGCGCCAGAGCTCCTTGCCGTTGGCCACGTCGTAGGCGCGCAGGTAGTAGTCGAGCGTGCCCGAGAGAAAGGCCACGCCGCCGGCCGTCATGACCGGCCCGCCGAGGCTGGGCACGCCCATCGCAAAGGGCAGCGGCAGCGGCGAGCTGTCGCGCACCGTGCCGTTCCTGTGCTTCCACACCACGCGGCCGGTGCGCAGGTCGGTCCCGGCCACATGGCCCCAGGGCGGCGCCTGGCACGGCAGGCCGAACACCGAGGTGAAGGCGCGCAGCTGCACCGCGAACGGTGCACCGAAGTTCTCGTTGAGCGCGGGCAGGCTGTCGTTGGGCCGGTTCTTGCCCTGCACGTAGAGCGAGGTGTCGTCGGCGCGCGGAATGAGCTTCGACACGAAGGCCAGCGAGGCCGGCGTGGTGAAGGCCATCTGCCGCACCGGGTCGACCGCCACGCCGCCCCAGTTGAAGACGCCGAAGTTGCCGGGGTAGATCAGCGAGCCCTCGGTCGACGGCGGCGTGTAGCGGCCTTCGTAGCGCAGCCGGTGAAAGGCGATGCGGCAGGCCAGCTGGTCGAACACGGTGCCGCCCCACATGTCGGCCGGCGTGAGCGCGGGCGGATCGAAAGACAGCTCGGACACGGGCTGCGTGAGCGAGGTGTGGTCGCCCGCGGCCGGCCCCTGCGGCGCGGGCCGTTCATGGACCTTGGTCACGGGCTTGCCATCGCGCCGGTCGAGCACGAACAGCTCGCCCTGCTTGGTCGGCTGCACGAGCGCGGGCACCGTCTCGCTGCCGATGCGCAGGTCGACGAGGCTGGGCTGCGAGGGCACGTCGTAGTCCCAGAGGTCGTGGTGCACGGTCTGGAAGCTCCAGCGCACGCGGCCGGTGGCCAGGTCCAGCGCCACCACCGAGGACGAGTAGCGCTCCGCCCCTTCGCTGCGCTTGCCGCCCCACTGGTCGGGCGGCTGGTTGCCGGTGGGCACGTAGACCAGCCCGAGCGCCTCGTCCACGCTGGAGATCGACCAGCTGTTCGGCGAGTTGGCCGTATACGTGCGGTCGGCCGCGATGGGCGCGGTGTCGTCCGGGTTGCCCGAATCCCAGTTCCACACCAGCGCGCCGGTGTCGATGTCGAAGGCCCGGATCACGCCCGAGGTCTCCTTCGTCGAAACATTGTCCAGCACCGTGCCGCCCACGATGACGAGTGAGCGTGTCACCACCACCGGCGAGGTCGAGTAATAGGAGCCGGGCTTCACGTTGGGCATGTTCTTCCACAGGTCGATCTGGCCGGTGCCGCCGCCGAAGCGCGTGCAGGGCCTGCCGCTTTCGGGATTGAGCGCGATGACGCGGCCATCGGCCGTGGGCATGAAGAGCTTGGCGTCGCAGTCGCCGCTGGCAGCCGGGGTTGGCGAAGGCGAAGCAGGCGCGGGCCGCACCGCACGGCCCGGGTCGTAGGACAGGCCGCGGCAGGTCAGGTGTTGCAGGGCCAGCGGGCGCCGGATCTCAGGCGTGTAGCGCCAGAGCTGCTGGCCGGTGGTCGCGTTCAGTGCCACCACCGACTGGTGCGGCGTGCAAAGGAAAAGCCGCTCGCCGATCTTCAGCGGCGTGACCTCGAAGGTCGTCTCCTCGGGGTCGCCGCTCTGGCCGCGCACGTCGCCGGTGCGGAAGTGCCAGGCCTCCTGCAGCTCGCCCACATTGGCCGGCGTGATCTGGTCGAGTGCCGAGTAGCGCTGGCCCATGCCGTTGCCGCCGTAGGCCGTCCAGTCGTCCTTCGGCGGGGCCGGTGCGGCGTTCGCCGGCGCCGCGGCGGCTGCCGTCGGCGCCGGCATGGCGCCCTCCACGCGCGTCGCATCGCGCGTCCACGAGAACACCGCGGCGGCCAGGAAGGCCAGCAGCACCACGCCGAGAAAGCCCCGTGCAGGCGCCACGCCCGCGGCGCTGCGGCGCCCGAGTGCGCGCGCCACCCAGGGCGTGAGCAGGAACACGCCGAGCACGAAGAACACGTCGCCGCGCGCCGCCAGCGGCCACCAGTCGAACCCCACTTCCCACAGGGCCCAGACCAGCGTGAACGCCACCACGGCCGCATAGGCCCAGAGGCCGGCGCCGCTGCCGCGCGGCAGCAGCACCGCCGCAATGATGAGCCCGAGCCCCGCCACGAGGTAGTACCACGAGCCGCCGAGCACTGCGAGCCAGGCGCCTGCCGCCCCCAGCCCCAGGCCCGCAAGGCCGATGACAACGGCAGTGATGTTGAGCAGCGCGGAAGAAGGCGCACGAACGCGCGCGGCGGCATCGGGCATGGCACGGACTCCAGGTTTTTTCTCGAACCTAGGCCAAGGCCGCGGCGATGGGCGTAGGCGGTTTGCGCATGTCGCCGTGCATCACCGGACGCGCGGCCGCTTGCCGCCGATCTTCTTAAACAGAAGGTATTCGGTATTCGTTGCGCGCGGCGCGGGCCCGGCGCGTGCGCGCATCGGGCTGCAGCGGCCGGAGGTATTCGTGCAGCGCCAGTGCGGCGGCGCCCACGGCGGGTGCAAGCGCGCGATAGCGCGCGATGCGCAGATCGGGCGCGGGCATGCCGGCCGCATCGGCATGGCGCCCGACCCACTCGAAGGCCGCCTGCGCCAGGCCGAGATGGCCGGTGCAGGACTTGCCGCCGAGCACGATGGCGCGCGGATCGAAGGTGACCCACAGGTTCTGCAGCAGCACGCCGAAGAAGGCTGCCGCATGCGCGATGCCGGGCGCTTCGCGCTCGAGCGCGCGCGAGCCGAAGAAGGCCTCGGCGCAGCCGCGGCGCCCGCACGAGCACAGCGGCCCATCGAGCTGCAGGATGGTGTGGCCGATCTCGCCCGCCATGCCTTGCGCGCCCGTGAAGAGCCGGTCGTTCAGCACCACGCCGGCGCCCACGCCCACGTCGCAGCTCACGAAGATCAGCGGGTCCGCGCTCTCGCCGCCGGAGAACTCGTATTCGCCCAGCGCGGCGGCATCGGCATCGTTCTGCAGCTGCACCGTGACGCCCGGCAGCCCGGCCGCGGCAAAGGCTTCTTCCAGCGCGGGCAGCAGGCTCACGTTGCGCCAGCCGAGGTTGGGCGCGAAGCGGACCACGCCGGTGCAGTCGTCCACCGCGCCGGGCACGCAGACGCCGATGCTCGACAGGCGCAGCCCCAGTGCGTCGAGCTGCCCGTACGCGGCCGCGGCCATGCGCGCGACCTGCGCGCAGGCGCCGGCCGGTGCGCTGTCGGCCAGCGCCTGCGTGTCGGCATGCAGCACCTCGCCCTGCAGCGAGACGCACACCAGGCGCACCGTTTCGACCGCGATCTCGACACCCATCAGCGCACGCACGCCGACGTTGATCCGCAGCGGCGTCGAAGGCCGTCCCAGCCCATCGGCGACGGTGGTGCCCGCCTCGCTGAGCCAGCCCTCGTCGAGCAGCTCGCGCACCAGCAGGCTCACGGTCGACTTGGTGAGGCCGCTCTCGCTCGCGAGCCGTGCACGCGACAGGCCCGGCCGCGCGCGCAGGAGGCGCAGCAGCACGCTGCGGTTCATGCGCTTGAGCAGCTGCTGGTCGCCGATGGTCACGGGGCTCCCCTGCCTTCGCTCACCTGTGGGCCTGCTCTTTTCCTTCGGGGCGCTTGCCGGCGATGATCATGCCGAGCACTTCGTCCTCCGTGACGTCCGCGGTGCGGTAGGTGCCCACGAGCTTGCCGTTCTTCATGACCGCGACGCGGTCGCTCAGCGAGAACACGTCGGGCATGTCGTGCGTGATCAGGAAGATGCCGACGCCGTCGGCCTTGAGCTGCTTCACGAGTCCGCCGACCATCGCGGTTTCTTCGGGTCCGAGCGCGGCGCAGGGCTCGTCCATGATCAGGATGCGCGCGTTGAAGTACAGCGCGCGCGAGATCGCCACCACCTGCCGCTGCCCGCCCGAGAGCCTGCGCACCGGGATGCGGATGTTGGTGAAGTTCTTGTTCAGGCGCTGGAACACCTTGCGCGCCTGCACTTCCATGAAGTGGTCGTCGAGCGTGTTCCAGCGCGTCATCTTCTCGCGGCCGAGAAAGAGGTTCGACACGGAGTCGAGGTTGTCGGCCAGCGCGAGGGTCTGGTAGATGGTCTCGATGCCGAGCGCCTGCGCTTCGGCGGGCGTGCGGATGTGGACCTTCTCGCCCGCGATCAGCGTGTCGCCCGAATCGACCGGATAGGCGCCCGCGAGCATCTTCATGAGCGTGGACTTGCCCGCGCCGTTGTGGCCGAGCACGGCGACCACTTCGCCGGGATGGAGGTTGATGCTCACGCCGTCCACGGCCTTCACGCCGCCGAAGGCCTTGCGGATGTCGCGCAATTCGACCAGGGCTTGGGATGTGCCGATATCGCTCATCTCAGTTCTCCCCAAAGCGCTTGCGATAGAGAACATCGAACACCACCGCCACGATCAGCACCTGCCCGATGATCACCATGCGCTTGCCGATCGGCACGTCGAGCAGCAGCATGCCGCTGTCGAGCGACTGCATGATCAGCGCGCCCAGCACCGAGCCGAAGATCGAGCCGGTGCCGCCCGCGAGCGCCGTGCCGCCGATCACGGCGGCCGCGATCACGTACAGCTCCATGCCCGTGCCGAGCGAGTTGGTGCCCGCATTGAGCCGCGCGATCGACACGATGGCCGCCACCGTCACCAGCACCGCGAGCAGCGCAAACAGCATCAGCGTGACGCGCTTCACCGGAATGCCCACCAGCGCTGCCGCATCGGGGTTGCCGCCCATCGCGAACACATAGCGGCCGAAGCGCGTGCGGTGCACGATGAACGACAGCACGATCGCCACCACGGCCCAGATCAGCACCGGGATCGGCAGGCCCTGCGGCGCGTCCTTCGAGGCGATCTGGTAGTTGTTCATGACCGCCGCGAAGACGAACACCACGGCCGCCGGCACCGCGGTCAGCAGCACTTCCAGCCACAGCGGCTCGTTGGGCATCCCGTGGTGCGCGCGTGCGCGGCGCTTCTGCAGCATGCGCGCGAACAGCACCACCGCCACGAAGGCCGCGAGCAGCCAGGTCATGGTGGTGCCAATGCCGCCGTCGTAGCCGCCGCCCAGGCGCTGGAAGAACTCGTCGTTCACGGGCTGCGTCTTGCCGTCGGCCACCAGGAAGGCGGCGCCGCGGAACGACATCAGCCCGCCGAGCGTGACCACGAACGAGGGCACGCCCAGCATCGCCGTGAGCCAGCCCTGGTAGATCGACACCAGCAGCGCCACCGCAAGCCCCGCGAGGCAGGCCGCGGGCCACGACCAGCCCGAGGTGTATTGCAGATAGGCGATCAGCACGCCCACGAAGCCCATGACCGAGCCGACCGACAGGTCGATGTGGCGCGCCACGATCACCAGCACCATCACCGTCGACACGATGCCCACCACCGCCGTCTGCTGCGCCACGTTGTAGAGGTTCTCGGGCGACAGGAACACGCCGCCCGACATCACGTTGAAGACCACCCCCATGGCGATCAGCAGCACGCTCATCAGCAAGAGCCGCAGGTCGACGCCCGTGCGCCGCCACCAGCCTGGCGTTGGATTGCTCATTTTTCAGATCCTCTCGAAGGAACAACAGGTGCGCGGCAGCGGCCGGGCGGGCCCATGGGCCGGCCGGACACGGCAGTGCTGCGCGGGTTGCGGCGCTTCTTCGCGCGCGCGCTCTTCTTGCTACTTGCAGGCCGCGGGCGCGCTGGCCGCCTGGACGCCCTTGCAGAGCTCGTCCTTCTTGATCCAGCCGGCCTTCACGACCACGTCGAGGTTGTCGCGCGTGATCGGCACCGGCGTGAGCAGGCGCGACGACAGCGAGATCTTCTTCGGCCCGGAATTCCAGGGCGCGGCCTTCTCGACCGGCTTGCCCTGCGACAGCGCAATGGCGGCGCTGGCGGCTTCGCGGCCGAGTTCGCGCGAGTCCTTGAAGATGGTGGCGGTCTGCGTGCCCAGCGCAATGCGGTTGAGCGCCGCGAAGTCGGCGTCCTGGCCCGACACCGGAATGCCGCGCAGGCCCTTGGCCGTGAGCGCGGCCACCGCGCCGCCGGCCGTGCCGTCGTTGGCCGCCACCACCGCGTCGACCTTGTTGGCGTTCTTGGTGAGGATCTGCTCCATGTTCTTCTGCGCCACCTCGGGCTTCCAGCCCTCGGTGTATTCGTCGCCGACGATCTTGATGTCGCCCTTCTTGATGGCGGCGTCCAGCACCTCCTGCTGGCCCGCGCGCAGGAAGTCGGCGTTGGGATCGCTCGGCGAGCCCTTGATGATCACGTAGTTGCCCTTGGGCTTGACCTTGAAGACCTCGCGCGCCTCCATGCGGCCGACCTCGACGTTGTCGAAGGTGATGTAGAAGACGCCGGGCGCCTCGATCAGCCGGTCGTACGCGACCACGGGCACCTTCTGGCGCGTGGCCTTGGTGACGGCCGGAAGGATCGCATCCTTGTCCATTGCCAGCACGATCAGCGCCTTGGCGCCCTTCGACATCAGCCCCTCGATGTCGCCCAGCTGCTTCTCGGGCGAGCCGCCCGCATCGGCGCTGATGTACTTGGCGCCGAGCTTCTCGAGCTGCGCCTTGATCGCGGCCTCGTCGGTCTTCCAGCGCTCTTCCTGGAAGTTGGACCAGCTCACGCCGACCACGGTCTGGGCCACTGCGCCCACGGCAGAAAGGCCGAAGGCCATGGCGGCCAGGGTGTGCTTGAGTTGCATGGATGTCTCTCCTTGGAAGGTGTGCCCGGCGAAAAGGCCGTGTAAGAAATTAGTTAGTTTGAAGGGCGAACTAACTATCCCATCGCGGCCGTGCGCTGGGCACCCGGGAATTCCCGGGGGAATGCACACGCCGGCGCGCCGGCTCGAGCATCGAAAAAATCGATGCTCAGCGAAAAAATATATCGCTTTCGGTTGTGAGGCGTGCTGCTTAAAGTCCGGGCCATCCTGAACTCAAGAGATGCGATCGCCGCCATGAATGCACCCGCCACGAGAATCCCTTTCCACCTCGCCTTTCCCGTCCGCGACATTGCCGAAGCCCGCGCCTTCTATGGCGGCCTGCTCGGCTGCCCCGAGGGCCGCAGCGCGCCCGAATGGGTCGACTTCGACTTCTACGGCCACCAGATCGTGGCGCACCTCGCGCCCGATGAATGCGGCCACAAGGCCAGCAGCGCGGTCGACGGCCACGACGTGCCGGTGCGCCACTTCGGCGCCATCCTCCCGATGGACCAGTGGCAGGCGCTGGCCGACAAGCTCGTGGCGCGGCAGACCCGCTTCGTGATCGAGCCCTACATCCGCTTCAAGGGCGAGCCGGGCGAACAGGCGACGATGTTCTTTCTCGATCCGTCGGGCAATGCCATCGAGATGAAGTCGTTCGCGAATCTCGATTCGCTGTTCGCCGTCTGAAGGCCCCAACCACAGCCCATCGTGATGAAACATTGAACCATGCATCGATTCTTGAGATGCTCGGTTCATGATCAACGAGCTCAGAACCTTCATCGCCGTCTGCCGCCACGGCACCTTTGCCGCCGCGGGAGAGCGGATCGGCCTGACGCAGTCGGCGGTCAGCAGCCAGGTCAAGCGGCTCGAGGAAGCCCTGGGGTTCGCGCTGTTCGAACGGACCGGGCGCTCCGCCACCTTGAATGCGGCCGGCCAGACGACGCTGGCGCGCGCGGAGGAGATCTGCGCGCTCTACGCCAGGCTCGGCGAGCTTCCCGATGACGCCGCGAGCGGCGGGCTGCTGCGCATCGGCGCCATTGCCTCGGCGCAGTCGACGCTCGTCGCGCGGGCGCTTGCAAGGCTGCGCAAGCAGCAGCCGCTGCTGCGCGTCCATGTGTCGCCCGGCGTGTCGATGCGGCTGATGGACGAGCTCGACGCGGGCACGATCGATGCGGCGGTGATCATCCGGCCGCCGTTCGGCCTTCTTCCGGAACTGGCGTGGCAGCCGCTGGTGCAGGAGCCGTACGTGCTCATCGCGCCCAGGAAACTGCCGGGCAAGGACTGGCGCGCGCTGCTCCAGGAGCAGCCCTTCCTGCGCTACGACCGCGCGTCGTTCGGTGGCCGCATGGTGGAAAGATTCCTCCGGCGCGAAGGCATCGCAGTCAACGATTCGATCGAACTGGACGAGATCGCCGGGCTCATCCACATGACGTCCAAGGGGCTGGGAGTTGCGCTCGTTCCGCTGGTCGAGGCGCACCTTCCGCTGCCCGCGGGCGTTCGCATGCTCCCGCTCGGCGAATTCACGTTCCACCGCGAGGTGGGCCTCCTGCAGCGCAAGCCGCGCGCCAGCCCGCCTGCCGCCGCGCAGTTTGCGCAGTGCCTGCGGGAAGCCGCTCAGTAGACATCGCGCCGGTAGCGGCCCTCTGCCACCAGGTCTTCGTAGGCCGCCGAACCCAGCACCTCGCGCAACGCGAGGTCGACGCCCGGCGCCATGCCTTCGAGGCTGCCGCAGACGTAGACCACCGCACCCTCGGCCACCCATTGGCGCAGCAGGCCGGCCGCCTCGCGCAGCCGGTGCTGCACATACCGGCGCTCGGCCTGGTCGCGCGAGAACACCAGGTCGACGCGCTCGAGCGCCGCGGCCGCCTGCCACTGCGCTATTTCCTCGGCGCAGAAGGCGTCGTGCGCCGCATTCCGCTCGCCGAACACCAGCCAGTTGCGGCCGTGGCCCCTCCGCACGCGCTCGCGAAGATGCGCGCGCAGGCCGGCAAAGCCGGAGCCATTGCCGATGAAGACGCAGGGCGCCTCATCGTCGACGAGCGCGAAAGCGGGATTGGGCAGCAGGCGAAGCTCGACCTGTGCATCCAGCGGCGCCCCCTCGGTCAGCCAGCCCGAGGCCACGCCCATGCCGTCCGCGTGGCGGACCTGGCGCACCAGCAGCTGCACGCAGCCATCGGCCGTGGTCGAGGCCACCGAATAGCGCCGCGGCGCCAGCGGCACCAGCATGTCGGCCAATGCCTGCGCGCTGGCCGCCGGTGCGGCGGGAAGCATGCTGCGAGACAGCGCGTCTTCGAGCGTGCGCTCGCGGCCATCGCAGTGCACGCGCGCTCGTCCGTCGAGGCCGGTGCGGCGCAGGAATTGCCCGACGGCGTGGCCGGGCTGGCGCGGCAGCAGTTCGACAAGCGCGCCCGGCGCCCAGGCGGCTGCGCCGGCATGCGCGAGCTCGATCTCGAAGAGCGGATCGCCCTGGCTGCCGGCATTGAGCAGGGTGCGCCGCACGAGGCGCCAGGGCGCGAAGGGCACCGCCTTCGCTTCGTGCGCCCTCCATTCGGCGGGCTGCAGCACGCCGAAGGCTTCGGCCAGCGCGTGCTGCCAGCGGGCCAGCGCACCGGCATCGCCGTTGTGCACTTCGATCATCGGGAACAGCGCCTGCGCGCCGTGGCCGCGCAGGTCGTGGTCGAGCGACCGGCCGAAGCCGCAGAAGTTGGCGTAGTGCCGGTCCCCCAGCGCGAGCAGGCCGTAGTGCACATGCTGCAGGCCGGAGCCGGTCTGCAGCGCGAACTGGCGCGCAAACGCGCGCAGGCTGTCCGGCGGATCGCCGTCGCCGAAGGTGCTGGCCACCAGCAGCACCTTGCGGTAGCGCCGCAGCGCATCCACGCTCAGGCGCACCAGCGGCTGCAGCACCACCGCGACGCCGGCCGATTGCAGCACCGCGGCCGTCTGCAGCGCGATGCGCTCCGCCTGGCCGGTCTGGCTCGCAAAGGTGAGCAGCACGGGCTCGGCGCCGGGCCCGTCGGACCGCAGCGCAGGACCGAGCCGCGTGCGCTCCTCGCGTACGGCCCGCTTGGTGCGCCGGCGTCCGAGGTAGAGCATCCACCCCGTGATCGCGAACAGCGCCAGGCCCAGGCTGCTGAGCAGCATCACGATGCGGCCCGGCAATCCCCAGTAGGTGCCCATGTGCATCGGATAGATGCTGTTGACCAGCCGGCCGGCCAGCGGCTTGTCGGCATAGCGCTGGTGCCGGGTGGGCTCGCCGGTGGCGGCGTCAAGGTAGAGGCGGTTGCGTGCGCGTTCGTGTTCGGGGTGGGCGCGCAGGTAGGTCACTTCGAGCTGCGATGCATTGCGCGCCGGCAGGCGCAGCGTGGCCAGGCTCCAGTCGCCGCCGGTTTCGTCGAGGAAGGATTGCCACACGCGCTGCAGGTCGGGCGCCGCCTGCGCCTTGGCGGGCGCGCTGCCGGCCTGCATGCCCTGCGCACGGACCACGCGCCCTTCGCCGGCGGCGTTGTCGACCATCGCGCGCACGGCGTCGAAGCCCCAGTAGATGCCCGTGAGGCTCGAGACCAGGTACACCAGCAGCGCGAGGGTGCCGGCCACCGCATGCAGGTTCCAGAGAAAGGCGCGGCCGGTCAGCGCGAAGTCCAGCTTCAGCCAGGCCCGCCACGCGAGCGGCCGGCGCGGCCAGCGCAGGTAGAGGCCCGACAGCGCAAGCACCAGCAGCCCCGCGGCCAGCGTGCCGGTGACGGGCTTGCCCGCATCGCGCGGCAGCAGCAGCCAGCGATGCAGGTGCTCGGCGAACTCGAAGAAGGCCTCGCCCTTGGGCACGGGCAGCAGCGCGCCGGTCCAGGGATCCACCAGCCGGACCTCGCCCTGGCGCTGGCCTTCGGGCGGCGCGAAGTTGATGCGCGCCGGCCGCCCGGCTTCGGCAAACACCGTGAGCGCCGCGATGCGCAGTGCCGGCTCGGCCGCCTGCACCTGCGCCGCGAGCGCCGCGGGCCGCAGCGCTGGCGCACCAGCCAGGTTGGGAATGTGGCGCAATTCGGGATTGAGCGCGTCGACGATCTCCGCGCGAAAGGAAAGCACCGCGCCGCTCAGCCCGATCACGACGAGCACGCTGCCGGCGGTGATGCCGATGAACCAGTGGATCTGGAACCAGATCCGTCTCAGGAGAGCCATGGAAAAAACGCCGAAGGATGTGGAGGGCCGCTGCCGTCTTGTTGCGGATTCGTTCAAAGGTCGACCTTGAGCGTCGCCTTGATGCTGCGCGGCGCGCCCACGGCCAGCCGCGTGCCGGCCGCCGCCCAGTAGCGCTTGTCGGCCACGTTGTCGACGTTGACCTGCCACAGCGTGCGCTTGCCGAACAGCTGCGTCACGTAGCGCGCGCCCAGCCCGAAAATGGTGTTGCCGCCGATGAAGGCCTGGTTCAGGTCATCCACCGGCCGGCGCCCCGTGTAGTAGGCGCCCGCGTTGACCGACAGGCCCGGCACTGCGGCAATGTCGTACGAGAGGAAGGCGCTGGCCGTTTGTTTGGCGGTGTTCTCGGGCATCTTCCCGTTGTATTGCGCGTTGATGCCGCGGAACTCGGCATCCAGCGACTGGGCCGACAGCTGCCAGGCGAGCGCGCGCGTCAGGCGGCCCTGCGCCGAGACTTCGAGGCCGCGGTAGCGCTGGCGGCCGTCGGCCACGAAGGTGTTGGCGCTGTTGGTGTAGGCGCCGGGGCGTTCGATGTCGAACAGCGCACCCGACAGCAGCATGCCGCCGTCGCTGAGCCAGCGCAGGCCGATTTCCTTCTGCTTGCTCACGCCGGGCGGCATGTGGGCATTCTGGTTGGCGGTGCCGGCGGGCGCGATCTCGCCTTCCTCCACGCCCTCCGCATAGGAGACGTAGCCCACCAGCGCGGACGTGAACTTGTAGCTCAGCGCCGCGAGCGGCGTGGTCTTGCGCACGTCGTAGGCGATCGGCGGGATCGTGGCGCTCGCGCCCTGCGTGCTCTCGTAGTGGGTGCGGCGCAGGCCGGCCACCAGCTGCCACTGCGGCGAGAAGCTGATGCGGTCGAGCGCATAGAGCCCGAGCTCCTCGCTTTCCTGGGCGCCGGTGGTGGGCCGGGCCGGCCGCGCCGTCAGCGGCAAATAGCCGATGGGCACCGGGTTGTACAGGTTCTGCACGGTGCTGGCGCCGCCGTAGTTGCGCTGGAAGATCGGGTCCTGCGTCTTCTTGCTGCGCGCGGCGCCGAGCGTGAGTTCGTGCTGCACGCTGCCGGTCGAGAAGGTGCCGAACAGCTCGGTGCGCAGCAGGTCCGAGGTCTGCTTGAGGCTCTGGTCGTTGCCGGTGATGCGGCCGGCGCCTGTCAGCACGTTGTAGTTGCTGAAGCTTGCAAGCCGGCGGTCGCGCTCGGCTTCGGAGTGGCCGGCTTCCACGGTCAGCGCCCAGTTGTCGCCGAGCGAATAGTCGGCGCGCAATTGCGTGTTGGTGACTTCGGCATCAAACACGGCCCACGGCGGCCCGAGCAGCTTGTCGGGGTTGGGCACGGCGGGCAGGGCAATCACGCCGTTGACGGCCGCCAGCCGGGTGATGCCGGCCTGCTCGGTGATGCGCTTGCGGTAGTTCTCGACGTCGGCCTTGAGCGTGAGCCGGCTGTTGATGCGCCAGTCGAACGCGGCCGACACGAACCTGCGGTTGCCGTCCACGCCGTCGATGTTCGAGCCGATGCGCCCGCCGGCGGCGTTGATGCGCAGCCCGTACTGGTTCTGGTCGCCGAACTGGCGCCCGAGGTCGGCCAGTGCCTGTGCCGAGCCGCGGTCGTCGAGCGTGAGGCCCACGGTGCTCACGGGCGTGCTGCCGGCGCGCTTGGTCACGAGGTTGACGATGCCCGCCGGCGTGGTGAAGCCGTAGTAGAGCGCCGAGGCGCCCTTCAGCACCTCGACGCGCTCCTTGTTCTCCATGGGAATCTCGGAGACGTTGGGAATCGCGAGCGAGCCGTTGAGCCGGTAGTTCGTCCGGTTCTCCACCGCGATGCCGCGGATCACGAGCTGGTCGAAGGTGTCGCCGCCGTTCTGCTGGCGCGTCACGCCGGCCGTGTTGCGCAGCGCCTCGTAGATGCTGGCCGCGCCCTGCAGCTCCAGCACCTCGCGCGTGACGGTGTTGACCGTGGCGGGCACGTCCATGATGCCGGCGCCGCGGAAGGTGCCGGCCTCCACCGTGTTGGCGACGAAGCCGGTGGTCGCACTGGATTCCACCGTGACGGTGCCGAGCTGCCCGCGCGCCTCGGCGGCCGGCTCGGTGATTTGGGCATGGGAAAAGGCCCCCGCGAGCGCGAGAGGCGTGGCCAGAAAAAACTTGTGCATGGGAAAGGCAGGGGCCGGCGCTGCTTCGATCGACGCGGGCAGCGGCCGCAAAGGAATCGTGCGGACGGGGGCGCCATTCTACCGATGCATTTGAGAATCATTCTCAGACTTCCACTGCGGGAACACGGCAGGGGGTAAGCCCTGTGAGGCCATGTCGTCACGCTTGATACGATTTTTGCCGGAACGCCCCCGTCAAGGGCGCTGGAGACAAGATGGACCCGAGCAATTCAGGCACGGCGCTGTACCGCGCCATGGTGCGCATCCGCGCCTTCGAAAACGCCGCCGAAGCCGCGAGCCAGGGCGGCGTGAGCGCCTATGGCCAGCAGGCCGCCGGTGCCGCCAAGGTGCGCGGGCCGCTGCACCTTTCGACCGGGCAGGAGGCGGTGCCCGCGGGCGTCTGCGCGCATCTGCGCACGAGCGACTACCTCACCTCCACGCACCGCGGCCACGGCCACACGCTGGCCAAGGGCGCCGACCTCGCCCGCATGATGTGCGAGCTGTTCGGCAAGGCCACCGGCTTCAACGGCGGCAAGGGCGGCTCGATGCACATCGCGGACTTCTCGGTCGGCATGCTGGGCGCGAACGGTGTGGTGGCTGCGGGCCTGCCGATTGCGGTCGGCGCGGCGCATGCGCAGAAGCTGCTCGGAAAAAATGGCGACATCACGGTCTGCTTCTTCGGCGACGGCGCCATCAACCGCGGGCCTTTCCTCGAGGCGCTGAACTGGGCGCGCGTGTACGGCCTGCCGGTGCTCTTCGTCTGCGAGGACAACCGCTGGAGCGCCACCACCGCGAGCGGCCCGATGACGGCGGGCGAAGGCGCATCGGCGCGCGCCGCCTCGATGGACATCGCGGCCACGCAGGTCGACGGCAACGACGTGTTCGCGGTGCACGAAACCGCCGCGCGGCTGGTCGCCGAAGTGCGCGGTGGCGCCGGACCGCGGCTTTTGCATGCGCTGACCTACCGTGTGAAGGGGCATGTGTCGGTCGACCTCGCGGCCTACCGCGATCCGGCCGAACTGGCAGCCGCGCTCGAAACCGATCCGATCGCGCGGGCACGCGGGCACCTTCTGGACATGGGCGTGGCCGCCGCGACGCTGGATGCCATCGAGAATGCCGCGCGCGACGAGGTGGACACCGCCCTCGCCGTGGCCGACGCCGCGCCCTGGCCCGAGCCCGGCGCTGCCTTCACCGACGTGCAGACCACGGGAGCAGGCCAATGGCTGTGACAACCACGCTGAGTTATTCCGAAGCCGCCGTGCTCGCAATCCAGCGCGAAATGGAAGCCGATGCGCGCGTGGTCGTGCTCGGCGAGGACGTGGGCCGCGGCGGCATCTTCGGCCAGTACAAGGGCCTGCAGCAGGCCTTCGGCGCCGAGCGCGTGATCGACACGCCGATCAGCGAGGCCGCGATCATGGGCGCCGGCGTGGGCATGGCGCTCGCGGGCCTCCGGCCCGTGGTCGAGATGCGGGTAGTCGACTTCGCGCTCTGCGGCATGGACGAACTGGTCAACCAGGCCGCCAAGAACCGCTTCATGTTCGGCGGCCAGGGCCGCGTGCCGCTGGTGGCACGCATGCCCGGCGGCATCTGGGACGCCTCGGCCGCGCAGCATTCGCAGTCGCTGGAGGCCTGGTTCGCGCACCTGCCGGGCGTGGTGGTGGTGAGCCCGTCGACGCCGCAGGACAACTACGGCCTGTTGCGCGCCGCGCTCGCGTGCGGCGACCCCGTGGTCTACATCGAGCACAAGACGCTGTGGGGCCTGCGCGGCGAGGTCGACGAAGACATCGCCGTGCCGCTCGGCAAGGCGCGGCGCGTGCGCGAAGGCAATGCGCTCACGCTCGTGAGCTGGAGCCGGCAGATGCAGGCCTGCGCGGCGGCCTGCGATGCGCTGGCGGCCGAAGGCATCGCGGTCGACCTGATCGACCTGCGCACGCTCTGGCCCTGGGACCGCGAGACGGTGCTCGCGTCGTGTGCGCGCACCGGGCGGCTGCTGGTGGCGCACGAGGCGGTGCAGGCGGCGGGCTTCGGCGCCGAGATTGCCGCCAGCGCCGCCGAGGCCACGGGCTGCCGCGTGGCGCGGCTTGGCGCGCCGCGCATCCCGGTCGGCTATGCGCCGGTGCTGGAGGCGCAATCGCGCGTCGGCGCCGAGGCCATCGCGGCCGCCGCGAGAAAACTGCTGGGCTGAACCAGCCGCGCCATGGACCCGCTCTTCTTCAAGCTGGTGCGGGTGGTCAATCTCACGGCGCGGCCCTTTCACGAGAAGGTGGGCCGCGAACACCACCTCACGCTCAACGAATGGCGGGCCATGGCGGTGCTCGGCGCGCAGCCGGGGCTCAATGCCACGCAGATCGCCGATCTCACCGGCCTCGACAAGATGGCGGTGAGCCGCGCCCTGGCCGGCCTGAAGCGCCACAAGCGCGTGCAGCCCGTGGGCGACCCCACCGACCGGCGCCGCAGCCGGCTCTACCTGACGGCGGCCGGCAAGGCGCTGCACGAAACCGTCGGCGTGCTGGGCCGGCAGCGCGAGGCCGCGCTGTTCGAGGGCATCGCGGCCAACGAGCTCGCCCGCCTCGATGCCACCCTGGACAAGCTCATTGCCGCCGTCCAGCGCGCCGGATAGCCTTCAGGCCGCGAATCCGCCGTCGATGTTGAGGCTGGCGCCGGTAACGAACGCGGCTTCGGGACTCGCGAGGTACGCCACCATGCCGGCGATTTCCTCGGGGCGCGCGTGGCGGGCCAGCGCCATCAGGCCGTGCATCGCGGCGGCGTTCGGGCCGTCGACCGGGTTCATGTCGGTGTTGACCGGGCCGGGCTGCACGTTGTTGACCGTGATGCCGCGCGGGCCGAGGTCGCGCGCGAGGCCCTGCACCAGTCCCTTGAGCGCCGACTTGCTCATGGCATAGGCGCTGCCGCCGGGCCAGGGCATGCGCTCGGCGTTGGTGCTGCCGATGTTGATGATGCGCCCGCCCTCGCCCATGTGGCGCACGGCGGCCTTGGCCGCCACGAAGACTGCGCGCACGTTGATGTCCAGCGTGCGGTCGAAATCCTCGAGCGAGAAATCATCGAGGGTGCCGGGCAGGAAAACGCCGGCGTTGTTGACCAGCACGTCGATGCGGCCGAGCTTGCGCGCGGCTTCGTCGATGCCGGCGGTGAGCGCGACGGCATCGGCGCTGTCGATCTTCAGCGCCAGCGCACGGCCGCCTTCGGCCTCGATGCTGCGCACGAGTTCGTCGGCCGGCGCGCCGGAGCTGGCATAGCTGAAGGCGACGGCGGCGCCGTCCTCGGCCAGGCGGCGCACGATCGCGGCGCCGATGCCGCGCGAACCGCCGGTGACGAAAGCGACCTTGCCCGTGAGCACGGGGGAAGTGGATTTGCTGAGTGCCATGGTGATGGTTTCCTAGCGGTTGTGAGGTGGAAGACCTTCAGTGTCGGGATTCCATTACCGTTCCGGTAGCCATCAATCGTTCCAATCAGATTCAACCATTGGTTGAAAATAGGCCCATGGAACCGCTCAATCACCTCCAGTCCTTCGTGCAGAGCGCCGAAAGCGGCAGCTTCTCGGCCGCTGCCCGCCGGCTCGGGCTCACGCCGGCCGCGGTCAGCAAGAACGTCGCGCGGCTCGAAGCCCGGCTGGGCGTGCGGCTGTTCCAGCGCAGCACCCGCCGCCTCACGCTGACGGAGGGCGGCGAGCGTTTCCTGGGCCAGATCGGCGGGGCGCTGGCCACGCTGCAGGACGCCGTGGCCGGCCTGTCGCAGGACGACGGCCAGCCCGCCGGCACGCTCAAGGTGAGCATGGGCCAGGCCTTCGGCCGCGAGCATGTGCTGCCGATGATGGGCGACTTCCTCGCGCGATACCCGTCCATCCTGCCCGACTGGCACTTCGACAACCAGCAGGTGGACCTGGTGGGCGAAGGCTTCGACGCGGCCATCGGCGGCGGCATCGAGCTGTCGCCCGGCGTGGTGGCACGCGAACTGGCGCGCATCCATGTGGTGGCGGTGGCCGCACCGGGCTACCTGGCAGGGCGCACGCTGCCGGCACAGCCCGCGGAACTGGCGCAGCTCGACGCCCTGCTGCGGCGCTCCTCGCCCACCGGCCGGCTTCGCAGCTGGACGCTGCAGCATGCGAGCGGCGACCAGGCCACGGTGGAGCTGCCCCGGCCGCGCGCGATCTTCAACGACCCCGAAGCGATTGCGCACGCCGCGCTGATGGGCCTGGGCGTGGCGATGCTGCCGATGCCCTTCGTCGAACGCGGGCTGCGCAGCGGCGAGCTGGTGCGCCTGCTGCCCGAGTGGCACTTCGACGCGGGCGCGGTCTGGCTCTACTACCCGAGCAAGAAGCTGCTGCCCGCGAAGACGCGCGTGTTCATCGACTTCGTGCTGGAGCGTTTTCGCAGCGAGCGGTTTGCACAGCGGATGCAGGTGGCATAGCCGGCGTACCCACGGGGTTTTTACCCGCCACGCGCGCGGCGGTTCCCCTGTACAAACGCCCGCATGACCTCTTCTTCAAACTTCAAGACGAACCGCCGCGCCGCACTGGCCGCTTCCGCCTGCGCCATCGCCCTCGCGGCTGCCCCTTCCTGGGCCCAGAACACCTGGCCGAACAAGCCGGTGCGCATCGTCGTGCCCTTCGCGGCCGGCGGCACCACCGACATCCTGGCGCGCGCCGTCGCGCCCGAACTGTCGAAGGCCTTCGGCCAGCAGTTCATCGTCGACAACCGCGCGGGCGCGGGCGGCAACGTGGGCGCCGAGATCGTGGCGCGCGCGCCGAACGACGGCTATACGCTCCTGATGGGCACGGTCGGCACGCACGGCATCAACCGCGCGCTCTATCCCAAGCTGCCGTTCGACCCGATCAAGGACTTCGCGCCGATCACGCTGGTGGCGGCCGTGCCGAACGTCATGGAGATGAACGCCGACAAGGCCAAGGCGCTGAACATCCACAACGTGCAGGACTTCATCAAGTACGCCAAGGCCAACCCGGGCAAGCTCAACATGGCCTCCAGCGGCAGCGGCACCTCGATCCACCTGGCAGGCGAGCTCTTCAAGAGCATGACCGGCACCTTCATGGCCCACATCCCGTACAAGGGCTCGGGCCCGGCGCTGCTGGACATGGTGGGCGGCAACGCCGACGTGATGTTCGACAACCTGCCTTCGTCGATGGCGCAAATCAAGGGCGGCAAGCTCACGGCCCTGGCCGTGACCAGTGCCAGGCGCTCGCCGGCGCTGCCCGACGTCCCGACGGTCGAGGAAGCGGGCGGCCCGACGCTCAAGGGCTTCGAGGCGAGCTCATGGTTCGGCCTGCTGGCGCCGGCCGGCACCTCGCCCGAGATCGTGAACCGGATCCAGCAGGAAGTGGCCAAGTCGCTGGGCACGCCCGCCATCAAGGAAAAGATGCTGGCGCAGGGCGCCATCCCGAGCGGCAATTCGCCGGCCGACTTCGCAAAGCTGATTGCCAGCGAGCACGTGAAGTGGGCGAAGGTGGTGAAGGACTCCGGCGCGAAGGTGGACTAACCCCCAGGCTTCGCGACAGGCGCTCAGGTCTTCCAGGTCACGTCTTTTTTATCGGCCAGGGAGTCCCTGAGCATGTGCAGCAGCGGGGCTGCGCGCTGGTGCAGGCCCACGTGCTGCTTTTCGGCCTCGTTGGCGTGGCCTTCGACGGCGTAGTCGTCATGGTTGTGCGGATTGCTGGCCTCGCGCGCCAGCGCGGATTCGAGCGCCGCAATGGCGCCCGGGATCTGCTCGAGGGTGATGATGCCCTGCGGCGCAGGCGCCTTGCCGACGATGTCGAACAGCTGGCGTGCATGCACCTCCAGCATCACGAAGTCAGGGGAGGCCCGGGACTGGAATCGGTACAGCATGGTTGTTCTCACTCACTTGTAGATGTAGTCACGGGCAAAAGGGTACACCGATTGCGCGCCGCGCAGAACACCGTGCTCGACCCGCCCGTCGGGCTTGGTCGAAAGCATCTGGTGCAGTGAGATCCAGCCCTGCTCGAAGCTCATGGCCGAGCCCGCCAGGTAGAGGCGGTAGGCGCGCAGGATGCGCTCGGCATTCTCGCCCTGCCGCCCGCCCGCGCGCGCGAGCACTTCGCGCGCCGTGTCGAGCTGCGACTCCAGCGCGTCGGACCAGGCCCACAGCGTGCGCGCATAGTGCGGGCGCAGGCTTTCGGTATCGACCATCTCCAGACCCGCGGCCGCCGTCTCGCGCAGCACGTGCGTCACATGCAGCAGCTCGCCGCCCGGGAAGATGTACTTCTCGATGAAGTCGCCCATGCCCGCGCCCAGCTGGCGGTAGTCGAGCTGGCCCGAGGTGATGCCGTGGTTCAGCACCAGCCCGCCGGGCTTGAGCAGCGAATGGATCTTGCGGAAATAGGTGGGCATGTTGGCCGCGCCCACATGCTCGAACATGCCGACCGACGAGATCTTGTCGAAGGGCGCATCGGCCGAAAGCTCGCGGTAGTCGCGCAACTCCACCCGCACGCGGCCCTGCAGGCCCTTTTCCTCGATCAGGCGCTGCACGTGCGCATGCTGGTTCTTCGACAGCGTGATGCCGGTGGCGTCGACGCCATAGTGCTCCGCCGCCCACAGCAGCAGCCCGCCCCAGCCGGAGCCGATGTCGAGAAAACGCTCGCCGGGCTGCAGCATGAGCTTGCGGCAGATGTGGTCCAGCTTGGCCTCCTGGGCTTGCGCCAGCGTCAGCCCCGGCGTGCGGAAATAGGCGCACGAATACACCCGGCGCGGATCGAGCCACAGCGCGTAGAAGTCGTCGGAGACGTCGTAATGGAACTGGATCTGCTCGGCATCCTTGTGCAGCGAATGCGAGTTGTGGGACTTGGCCAGCCGCAGCAGCCGGGTCCACCAGGTGGTGTTGGTCTCCGCGGGGTTGCCGGGCAGCATGCCGACCGTGGCGTCGATCAGGTCGCGCATTGCGCCTTCGATCTGCACCCGGCCCTCCACATAGGCCTCTCCGATGGCCCCCACCTGATGCGCCGCCAGCTTGGCCAGCGCCGACCACTCGCTGAACGCCAGGGTGACGCGCGACCCCGGCTTGGCAACTCTTCGACCATCGGGCAGTTCCAGCGCGATGGGCACGGGCAGCGACGCAAGCTGCGACTCGATCTTGGGTATCAAGCTTTGCATGGTGAAGCGATGGTATTGATTTTTTCGATTTTTTGCATGACACCCACGGCGCCCCGGGTACCCCGCCGGGGAAGGCCCCGTTGACACCAGATTGTTTATGCTTAAACTATTCAACCATGAACAGCCTAACCGCCGGCACCTCTGCCGCACCCGCCATGGACCTTCAACGCATCCTGTGCATCGGCGGCGGCCCCGCGGGCCTGTACTTCGCGCTGCTGATGAAGGCGCGCAACCCCGCGCTCGAGATCACCGTGGTGGAGCGCAACCGCCCCTTCGACACCTTCGGCTGGGGCGTGGTGCTCAGCGACCAGACGCTCGCCAACCTGCGCGCGGCCGATGCCGAGACCGCGGCGCTGATCGGCAGCGAGTTCCACCACTGGGACGACATCCAGGTTTTCTTCAAGGGCCGGCAGGTGCGCTCGGGCGGCCACGGCTTCTGCGGCATCGGCCGCAAGCGTCTGCTGAACATCCTGCAGGAGCGCTGCCTCGCGCTCGGCGTGAAGCTGGTCTTCGAGACCGACGCCACCGACGACCAGGCGATCGCCGCCCAGTACAAAGCCGACCTGGTGATTGCAAGCGACGGCCTCAACAGCCGCATCCGCCAGCGCTATGCCGACGTGTTCAAGCCCGACATCGACCTGCGCAACTGCCGCTTCGTGTGGCTGGGCACGCACCAGACCTTCGACGCCTTCACCTTCGCCTTCGAACAGACCGAGCACGGCTGGTTCCAGGCCCATGCCTACCAGTTCGATGACAAGACCTCGACCTTCATCGTCGAGACGCCCGAGGCCGTGTGGAAGGCCCACGGCCTCGACCGGATGGAGCAGCCCGAGGCCATCGCCTTCTGCGAGAAGCTGTTCGCCAAGTACCTGGGCGGCCATTCGCTCATCAGCAATGCCACGCACCTGCGCGGCTCGGCCAACTGGATCCGTTTTCCGCGCGTGGTGTGCGAGCGCTGGACGCATCGCATCGACGTGCAGGGCCGCTCGGTGCCCGTGGTGCTGATGGGCGACGCGGCGCACACGGCGCACTTCTCGATCGGCTCGGGCACCAAGCTCGCGCTGGAGGACGCAATCGACCTGGCCAACGAATTCGCGCAGGGCGGCACCGTCGACCACGTGCTCGAGGGCTACGAGGCGCGCCGCAGCGTCGAGGTGCTCAAGATCCAGAACGCCGCACGCAACTCCACCGAATGGTTCGAGAACGTGCCGCGCTACACCGGCATGCAGATCGAGCAGTTCGCCTACTCGCTGCTCACGCGCTCGCAGCGCATCAGCCACGAGAACCTGCGCGTGCGCGACACGCAATGGCTCGGCGGCTACGAGCAATGGCTCGCTGGCGGCAAGCCCATTGCGCCCATGCTGATGCCGCTGCAGGTGCGCGGCCTCAGGCTCAAGAACCGCATCCTGGTGTCGCCGATGGCCACCTACAGCGCGGTCGACGGCGTGCCGCAGGACTTCCTGCTGGTGCACCTGGGCGCGCGCGCACTCGGCGGCGCCGCCATGGTGTTCGTCGAGATGACCAGCCCGACGCCCGAAGGCCGCATCACCCCCGGCTGCACGGGCCTGTACAACGACGCGCAGCAGGCCGCGTTCAAGCGCATCGTCGATTTCGTGCACACGCAGTCGAGCGCCAAGATCGCCATGCAGCTCGGCCACAGCGGCCCCAAGGGTTCGACGCGCGTGGGCTGGGAGGGCACCGACGAGCCGCTAGCAAGCGGCAACTGGCCGCTGCTGGCCGCCAGCGCGGTGGCCTACGGCGAACAGAACCAGCTGCCGGCCGCGATGACGCGCGAACAGATGGACTTCATGCGCGACCAGTTCGTGGCGTCCACGCGCCGCGCCGCCGAATGCGGCTTCGACTGGCTCGAGCTGCACTGCGCGCACGGCTACCTGCTGTCGGCCTTCATCAGCCCGCTGACCAACCTGCGCACCGACGAATACGGCGGCGGCATCGAAGCGCGCTGCCGCTACCCGCTCGAGGTGTTCCGCGCCATGCGCGCCGTGTGGCCGCAAGACAAGCCGATGAGCGTGCGCATCTCGGCGCACGACTGGGCGCCCGGCGGCAACACCGATGCCGATGCCGTGGTGGTGGCGCGCCTCTTCAAGGAAGCCGGTGCGGACTTCATCGACGTGTCTTCCGGCCAGACCACGCGCGCCGCCAAGCCGGTGTACGGCCGCATGTACCAGACGCCGTTCTCGGACCGCATCCGCAACGAGGTCGGCATCTCGACCATCGCGGTGGGCGCCATCACCGACGCCGACCAGGCCAACAGCATCATCGCGGCCGGCCGCGCCGACCTCTGCGCCATCGCGCGCCCGCACCTTGCCGACCCTGCGTGGACCTTGCACGAGGCCGCCAAGCTGCAAAGCCGCGACGTCGACTGGCCCAAGCAATACCTGAGCGGACGCGACCAGATGTACCGCGAGATCGCCAAGCAGCAGCAGATCTCCGCCGCCGCGTTGGCTCAAAACAGCGAGGAGACGCATTGAAATGAAACCCCCACGCTCATCGCTTCGCGTATCGCTGCCCCCCGAGGGGGCGCGTCAGTGCCTTCGGGCGGCCGGGCGCCACTGACATGGACCTCGAAGCACGCGCCCACAGCGAGCACCCCGAGGCCCTGCGCCTCTGGCTGCGGCTGCTCACCTGCACCCAGCTGATCGAGAAGCAGGTGCGCAACGAACTGCGCTCTCAGTTCGCCACCACGCTGCCGCGCTTCGACCTGATGTCGCAGCTCGAGCGCTCGCCCGACGGCCTGAAGATGAACGAGCTCTCGCGCCGCATGATGGTGACGGGCGGCAACGTTACCGGCATCACCGACCAGCTCGTGACCGAAGGGCTGGTGGAACGCATCAACGTCGAGGGCGACCGCCGCGCCTGGCGCGTGCGGCTCACGGCGCGCGGGCGCAAGCTCTTCAACGAGATGGCGCAGCAGCACGAAGACTGGATCGTCGATGCCTTCGCGGCCCTCAGCGCCAAGGAGATCGCGCAGCTGCACAAGCTGCTCGGCAAGGTCAAGCAACACTCACACAGCCAGATGGCGGAGGCCGAATGAAGCACTACATCGGCGCGGGCAATCCCATGCACGCGCAATTCGAGGCCAAGGCGCCTTACGCGGCGAAGCACTTCGCATGGCACTACGAAGCGGGCGTCGGCACCATCACGCTGAATCGCCCCGAGCGCAAGAACCCGCTCACCTTCGACTCGTACGCCGAGCTGCGCGACCTGTTCCGCGCCTTGGCTTATGCGACCGACGTGAGGGCCATCGTGGTCACCGGCGCCGGCGGCAACTTCTGCTCGGGCGGCGACGTGCACGAGATCATCGGCCCGCTCACCGGCATGCGCATGCCGGAGCTGCTCGAGTTCACGCGCATGACCGGCGACCTGGTGAAGGCCATCCGCCATTGCCCGCAACCCATCGTCGGCGCCATCGACGGCGTGTGCGCCGGTGCCGGCGCGATGATCGCGCTGGCCTGCGACCTGCGCTACGGCTCGCCCGCCACGCGCACCGCCTTCCTGTTCACGCGCGTCGGCCTGGCCGGCGCCGACATGGGCGCCTGCGCCTTGCTGCCGCGCGTGATCGGCCAGGGCCGCGCTTCCGAGCTGCTGTTCACCGGCCGCGCGATGACGGCCCAGGAAGGCCATGCCTGGGGCTTCTTCAATGCGCTGCATGAAAGCGACGCCTTGCTCGAAGCGGCCACCAAGGTGGCGCGCGAACTGGCTGAAGGCCCGAGCTTCGCGCACGGCATGACCAAGACCATGCTCTCGCAGGAGTGGTCGATGACCATCGAACAGGCCATCGAGGCCGAAGCGCAGGCGCAGGCCATCTGCATGCAGACCGAGGATTTCAGGCGCGCCTACGAAGCGTTTGCGGCCAAGCGCAAGCCCGTGTTCGGCGGAGACTGAAGTCATGATGACCAAGATCCCCGCACCACCGTCGACAACGCACCTCGCGCTGCCGTTCTTCGACGACGCGCATCGCGCGCTCGCGAGCGAGCTGCTGCCCTGGTGCGCCGCGCAGGAGGTCGACGAGCGCGACGACCGCGCGGCCTGCCGCGACTGGGTGCGCCGCCTCGGCGACGGCGGCTGGCTGCGCTATGCCGTGCCCGGCAGCGCAGGCGGCGCGCTGGAGCGCCTCGATTCGCGTGCGCTCGTGCTGCTGCGCGAAACGCTCGGCTACCACTCGCCGCTGGCCGACTTCGCGTTTGCGATGCAGGGGTTGGGCAGCGGCGCGATCACGCTCGCGGGCACGCCCGGGCAGCAATCGCAGTACCTCACGGCCGTGGGCAGGGGCGAGAAGATCGCGGCCTTTGCCCTCAGCGAACCCGACGCGGGCTCCGACGTGGCGGCCATGGCCATGCGCGCCGAAGCCACGCCCGACGGCTGGCGCCTCAACGGCGAGAAGACCTGGATCAGCAACGGCGGCATCGCCGACTTCTACTGCCTGTTCGCCAAGACCGATCCCGCGGGCGGCACGCGCGGCATCACGGCGTTCATCGTCGATGCAACGGCAGCCGGCCTCGACACTTCCGAGCACATCGACGTGATGGCGCCGCATCCGCTGGCCACGCTGCGCTTTCAGGACTGCATCGTGCCGCGCACGGCGCAACTCGGCGAACTCAACGGCGGCTTCAAGCTCGCGATGCGCACGCTCGACATCTTCCGTGCATCCGTCGCAGCGGCGGCATTGGGCATGGGTCGCCGCGCGCTCGCCGAAGCCATCGCGCATGCGAAGGGCCGGCGCATGTTCGGCCAGACGCTCGCCGACTTCCAGCTCACGCAGGCCAAGCTCGGCGAGATGGCCGCGCTGATCGACAGCGCCGCACTGCTCACCTACCGCGCCGCATGGATGCGCGACGACGCCGAACGGCGCGGCGCACCCGCGGTGGGCGACGTGTCCGCCGCAGCGGCCATGGCCAAGATGTGCGCCACCGAGAACGCGAGCCGCGTGATCGACATGGCGCTGCAGATGCACGGCGGCCTCGGCGTGAAGGTTGGCACGAAGATTGAGAGCCTCTACCGCGACATCCGCTCGCTGCGCATCTACGAAGGCGCGACGGAAGTCCAGCAACTGATCATCGGCAAATCCGTTTTGCGGGGATAAACACCGTGTCTGCCCAAGTCGACCGCTTCGTTCACGACCGCCTGCCGCCCGCCGAGCAGCTGCCGGTCTTCCGCTACGACCTCCCGGAGCTGCAGTTGCCCGATCAGCTGAACCTCGTGGAGGAGCTCCTGGACAAGGCGCCCGCCAAGGGCTTCGGCGACAAGCCGATGCTGCGTTCGCCCGCCGGCACGCTGACCTATTCGCAGGCCGCCGTCGAAGTCAACCGCATCGCGCAGGTGCTGACCGAAGACCTCGGCCTCGTGCCCGGCAACCGCGTGCTGCTGCGCGGCGGCAACTCGGTGGCCATGGCGCTGTCGTGGCTCGCGGTGGTCAAGGCCGGGTTGATCGCCGTCGCCACCATGCCGCTGCTGCGCGCCAAGGAGCTCGGCGAGATCGTCGAGAAGGCGCGTCCCGTGGCGGCGCTGTGCGACGGACGCCTGCTCGACGAACTCGTGCTGGCGCAGCGGGAGCATCCCGTGCTCGCATCGGTGATCGCGTTCAACCAGCCCGATGCGCCCGATTCGCTGTCGGCGCGCGCGGCCGGCAAGAGCGGCGTGTTCACCGCCTGCCCCACGGCGTCGGACGACATCGCCCTGCTCGCCTTCACCTCCGGCACCACGGGCAAGCCCAAGGCACCGGTCACCACGCACCGCGACGTGCTCGCAATGTGCAACACCTGGCCCCGGCATGTGCTGCAGGCGCGCAGCGACGACATCGTGATCGGCTCGCCGCCGCTGGCTTTCACTTTCGGGCTCGGCGGGCTGCTGTTGTTCCCGATGTGGGCCGGCGCCTCGGTGTACTTTGCCGATGCGCCGTTCACGCCCGAGGGCCTGGTGAAGCTCATCAACGAGGTCGGCGCGACCATCTGCTACACGGCGCCCACCTTCTATCGCCAGATGGCGCCCTTCGTGCGGCAGCACGGCGTGCCGAGCCTGCGCATCTGTGTGAGCGCGGGCGAGGCGCTGCCCGACGCCACGCGCCAGCTGTGGAAGGAAGCCTCCGGCATCGAGATGCTCGACGGCATCGGCGGCACCGAGGTGTTCCACATCTACATCTCGGCCGCCGGCGACCAGGTGCGCCGCGGCGCGGTCGGCAAGGTGGTGCCCGGCTTCACCGCCAAGGTGGTGGACGACCAGGGCAACGAAGTGCCGCGCGGCACCATCGGCAAGCTGGCGCTGCAGGGCCCCGTGGGCTGCCGCTACCTCGACGATCCGCGCCAGGCCGACTACGTGAAGAACGGCTGGAACTACCCCGGCGATTCGTTCGTGCAGGACGACCACGGCTACTTCTTCTACCAGGCGCGCGCCGACGACATGATCATCACGGCTGGCTACAACGTCGGTGGGCCCGAGGTCGAGGACGCGCTGCTCAAGCACCCGGCCGTGGCCGAGTGCGGCGTGATCGGCAAGCCCGATGCCGACCGCGGCATGATCGTGAAGGCCTTCTGCGTGCTGAAGCCCGGCCATGAAGGCGATGCGGCGCTCGTCAAGGCGCTGCAGGACCATGTGAAGGCCACCATCGCACCGTTCAAATACCCGCGGGAGATCGAGTTCGTGACGGTGCTGCCGCGCACCGAGACCGGCAAGCTCCAGCGATTCAAACTGAGACAATTCAACGACGACACCACATCATGATGAACAAACTCTTGCAGCCTCCAGGCTGGTTGCCCCCCAAGGGCTATGCGAATGGCGTGGCTGCGCGCGGCACCATGGTGTTCGTCGGCGGCCAGATCGGCTGGAATGCGCAGCAGCAGTTCGAGTCGGACGACTTCATCGAGCAGTGCGGCCTGGCGCTGCGCAACATCGCCGCAGTGCTGCGTGAGGCCGGTGCCGGCCCCGAGCACATGGTGCGCATGACCTGGTACGTGACCGACCGCGACGAATACAGCCGCCGGCTCGGCGAACTCGGCCCGGTGTACCGCGATGCCATGGGGCGCAATTTCCCGGCCATGACCTGCGTGCAGGTGGCGGCGCTGGTCGAGCACCGCGCCAAGGTCGAGATCGAGGTCACGGCGGTCATTCCGGACTGACGGAACACCGCCAGATCTACCCGACCCGCGATCAAGCTAGAGCCGACGTCTTCAACTACATCGAGATGTTCTACGACCCAAAGCGGCGCCACAACACTGCCTGCCGGCGACCTATCACCTGTAGAGTCAGAACGACGCCATTTCCAACGACTCAAAAGTGCCTAGGGAATCCGGGCGATTCACACCTCGCTCAAACGGGTTGGCAGGTTTTATTTTGAGTGAGACGATCGATGAAGCGTTTTCACACAGCCTCGTCCGATGGCGGCGCTACGACGTCCTGCCGCCATCAAGCACAGACGTCGTGAACCTCGCGTCCGAGGGCAAGACTCATTCTCGCGCACAGTACCGTGAGCCATCCAATCCAGACGGGCGTTTCTACTTCGCCGCAGAACTGGATACCGCTGGGTTCGACTGAGGCCCACATGTAGCGGGCGTCGCCCTCCTGCCCGTACCAAGCCGTCCCATTCTTATTCCCCAACCAACCATCCATCGACTCGTTGACGGTCGAAACCTTTGCCCGCTCTTGCTCGGACAGGTCGTACGGGATATTCAGGGTTATGTCTTCTCGCAAGTGCCGTCCTCCATGCTGTTTGCGTAAGCGTTCTGCCCGTTGCCGCGTCTTTGGAATTCGAAATCGGGGCCGCTGTCGAAGGTCCGGAACTGGCCGAACTCGGAGGTCTAGCTTCGCCAAACGACAGTCCGTTTCCGCTGTGCTGCTTAGCTGTCTCTGACTTGCAGGGCTACCGTGCGGCGAACAGTTGGCGACCGGGTTTGCATTCGATCGGGAACAGCGACGACACCGCGGTGGGAGCGAACCGCGTGGCCTCGATGGCCGAGTGCGGTCACAGAGGCGCGTCGGCGCCTCTTTTCACCTCTTCGTACTTGGAGTGAGCGGTGCTTGAGATTCTCCGTGGGCGTCGTGAGCCTTGGTGCGCGCTTCACGTAGGGCGAATTTCGATGATCGCCGTCGCAAAAGCGACGGCTTTTATTCTTCGAGAAGTTGATACGGCCTGAGCTCCAATGCCAAAGCGAGACGCTCAAGATTGTCGAGTGAAATGTTGCGAGCTTGACGTTCAACGTGAGCGACAAAGGTCCGATGCAGCCCTGCCTCGAACGCCAGTGCCTCTTGCGACCATCCCCTTAATCCGCGCTGCCGGATCAAATTCAACGCAAGCACTTCCCTTGCCGAGGCTTCGGGTTGCTTCGAAGAATTCCTAGAACTTTTCACAGGGGAAGTCTTCGAGAAAGCTGCTTTTGCGTCAGCCGTGTTTGAGTCACAATCGGCAGACCTACGGCTTCTGCTAGGGGTCTCTGTTCATGCGAAATGTCCGGCTTCCGTCTCCGTTTCCTACCGGGCGCTCGCCGAAGCTGCCGGCATCGATCACGCGCACTCGGTCGAGGCAACCCGCACCTGTCGTGCGCAGCCTGTCCGCGGCACGCATCGGTGCACAGGTGAGAGCACTTCGCATGGCGGCGGAGATGTCGGGTGGGGTGCTGGCGAAGGCCTCGGGGATTTCTGCCTCGATGCTCTCGCGCATCGAGCGCGGGCTGGTCTCACCTTCGGTAGAGACGCTGGAGCGACTCGCGAATGGTCTGGGCGTGCCGACATCGCGCTTCTTCGGGGACCAGGCTCGGCGCACGGACTTTTGCCACGTGCGCGCTGGGCAGGGTGTTGTGGTTGATCGCGTCGGCGCGGTTTCAGACTACCGCTACGAACTGCTGGGTCACCTCCTGTCGGGCAACCTGTTCGTCGAGCCGTACCTGGTCACGTTGCTGCCTGGCGCCGACCCCTACGTGACCTTCCAGCACCCGGGCCTCAAGTTCCTGTACTTCCTGTCCGGGGAGGTCAGCTACCGCTATGGCGGCAGGACTGTGGAGGTGAGGGCAGGGGACTCGCTGCTGTTCGATGCGACCGCACTGCATGGGATCGAGGCCATTCAGACCCAGCCGGTCTCTTACCTGTCGGTGGTGTTCACGCTGCGAGAGTAGGCTGTTCTTGGCGGCCCTGCCGCGCTGCGCGGGTGACGCGGATGCCCATCCGATGGCTCGCCCCGAATTCCCCACGTGCCGAATTCACCTCTCCGTCCGTAGCTTTCTCTCGGTGTTCGGCATGCCGAACACCGAGAAAGCCTCGAACGGGTATCGACAGCGGAGGTCTTCCGCTTGATGGAGCCGTGAGGAAATTTATGCGGCGGTCGTGTGGGCTCGCTCTGCGATCGGGAGGAATTTTTCGGTTTCGGTAGCCTGGACGCGGCGGTCGCAGGACGACATCGAAACTTCGAGGGCAAAGTCTTTGTGCGGTCGATCACTGTCCGTGATCTCCGACGACATCGACACGCTGGGCCCGCTGGAGCTTCGCGAGAGGCTGCGCAAGGCCGACGCGCAGTTGGCGTTCCAGAAGTCGATCATTGCTTACGGAATACCTGCGATAAGCCGCCGCCGGCCACAAACAAGAATGCCCTCATTGCGAGGGCATTTTTCATGGAGGCAGGGATCTGCCGATCCGAAGATCCTCATCGGCCAAAGAAAAAAGGCCCTTTGAATTTCAAAGGGCCTTTTAAATTGGTTGCGCGAGCAAGATTTGAACTTGCGACCTTTGGGTTATGAGCCCAACGAGCTACCAGGCTGCTCCATCGCGCGGCAAGATGGAATTATACCTTATTCAGCAGCGCCTTGCTCGGCGGCTTCTTCTTTAATTTCAGGACGGTCGACCAGTTCGACCAGTGCCATGGGTGCATTGTCGCCAACGCGGAAACCCATCTTCAGGATGCGGGTGTAGCCGCCCGGACGCGCTGCGAAGCGCGGGCCGAGTTCGCCGAAGAGCTTGACGACGCTGTCGCGGTCGCGCAGGCGGTCGAAGGCCAGGCGCTTGTTGGCAACCGTGGGCTTCTTGGCGAGCGTGATCATCGGTTCGATGACGCGGCGCAGTTCCTTGGCCTTGGGGACCGTGGTCTTGATGACTTCGTGCTCGATGAGCGAATTCATCATGTTCTGCAGCATCGCAAGGCGGTGCGAGCTGGTGCGGTTGAGTTTGCGGAGTCCGTGTCCGTGACGCATGGTGCTTTCCTTTACTTTATTAAACAGGCAGCCGTATCAGGTACTGCCCGGTGCACGGGCCCTCGTGGGCCCACTTCTTCAAAAAATCAACGCTTGTCGAGGCCGGCCGGCGGCCAGCTTTCAAGCTTCATGCCCAAGGTCAGGCCGCGCGAGGCAAGCACTTCCTTGATTTCGTTGAGCGACTTGCGACCCAGGTTCGGGGTCTTGAGCAGCTCGTTCTCGGTGCGCTGGATCAGGTCACCGATGTAGTAGATGTTTTCGGCCTTCAGGCAGTTGGCCGAACGCACGGTGAGTTCGAGCTCGTCGACAGGGCGCAGCAGGATCGGATCGAATTGCTGTGCGCTGCGCGGTGCCGGTGCATCGAATGCAGCCAGTTCGCCGCCTTCGAGCTGGGCGAACACAGCCAGCTGTTCAACCAGGATTTTAGCCGAGGCGCGCACAGCGTCTTCGGCGGTGATCGCACCGTTGGTTTCGATTTCGACCAGCAGCTTGTCCAGGTCAGTGCGCTGTTCGACACGGGCGCTTTCGACCGTGTAGCTCACGCGCTTGACGGGCGAGAACGAGGCGTCCAGGACGATGCGGCCGATCGACTTGGTCGGCTCGTCGGCGTAGCGGCGCATCGTGCCGGGCACGTAGCCGCGGCCCTTTTCGACCTTGATCTGCATGTCGAGCTTGCCGCCTTGCGACAGGTGCGCGATCACGTGGTCGGGGTTGATGATCTCGACGTCGTGCGGGGTCTGGATGTCCGATGCCAGCACCGGGCCTTCGCCGTCCTTGCGCAGGCTCAGCGTGACTTCGTCGCGGTTGTGGAGCTTGAACACCACGCCCTTGAGATTCAGCAGGATGTTGACGACATCTTCCTGCACGCCGTCGATCGACGAGTACTCGTGCAGAACGCCGGCGATCGTGACTTCAGTGGCCGAATAACCGACCATCGACGACAGCAGAACGCGGCGCAGCGCGTTGCCGAGCGTGTGGCCGTAGCCGCGCTCGAAAGGCTCGAGCGTGACCTTGGCCTTGTTGGCGGCAAGTTGCTCGACCTGGATGGTCTTGGGTTTCAGCAGGGTGGTTTGCATGCAGACTTCCTCTCAATACCCCCGGCTCGTTACACCGGTAAGGCTGGTGAAGCACCCGTCGGGAGTGCCTCCCGATGGGAACAAAAAAATCAAAATCGGGCCGCGAAGCGCGGCCCGTTGTCGTCTGGTTAGCGCGAGTACAGTTCGACGATCAGCGATTCGTTGATGTCGGCTGCGAATTCGTCGCGATCGGGCACCTTCTTGAAGGTACCTTCGGCCTTGTCGGCGTTCACTTCGACCCAGGCCGGGATACCGACTTGCTGGGCGAGTTGGAGCGCTTCGGCAATGCGGGTCTGCTTCTTCGACTTGTCGCGAACGGCGATCACGTCGCCGGTCTTGACCAGGTACGACGGGATGTTGACCGACTGGCCATTCACCGTGATCGCCTTGTGCGACACGAGCTGGCGTGCCTCGGCGCGCGTCGAGCCGAAGCCCATGCGGTAGACCACGTTGTCCAGGCGCGATTCGAGGATGAACAGCAGGTTGGCACCGGTGTTGCCACGGCGGCGGTCGGCTTCCTCGAAGTAGCGGCGGAACTGCTTCTCGAGCACGCCGTACATGCGCTTGACCTTCTGCTTTTCGCGCAGCTGCAGGCCGTAGTCCGACGTGCGCTGACCCGAAGTGCGGCCATGCTGGCCGGGCTTGGAATCGAACTTGGCCTTGTCCTGGATGGAGCGGCGGGCGCTCTTGAGGAACAGGTCGGTGCCTTCACGGCGGGAAAGTTTGGCCTTGGGGCCGAGATAGCGTGCCACGATTTTTCCTTTGTGTCATCTGCCGCAGTTGCCTGCGGGAGCCATCGGCGAGGACGCGGATGGCGGTGGGCTTAGTAAAAAAACAAATGCGCAGCCGCTCAAAAGCCGGCTGCGCCTTGCGGACTGACGATCAGATGCGGCGACGCTTCTGGGGACGGCAGCCGTTGTGCGGAACGGGCGTCACGTCGGCAATGGAATTGATCCGGATGCCGAGCGCAGCCAGTGCGCGCACCGACGATTCGCGACCGGGGCCGGGGCCCTTGATCTCGACGTCGAGGTTCTTGATGCCTTGTTCGACAGCAGCACGGCCGGCCACTTCGGAAGCCACCTGCGCAGCGAACGGCGTCGACTTGCGCGAGCCCTTGAAGCCCTGGCCACCCGACGAAGCCCACGACAGGGCGTTGCCCTGGCGATCGGTGATCGTGATGATGGTGTTGTTGAACGAGGCATGCACGTGGGCGATGCCGTCCGCAACGTTCTTGCGAACCTTCTTGCGAACGCGCTGTGCGGCGTTGTTTGCAGGTGCTTTAGCCATGCTGGTCTATCCTTATTTCTTCAGGGACTGCGCAGCCTTGCGCGGACCCTTGCGGGTGCGGGCGTTGGTGCGCGTGCGCTGGCCGCGCATCGGCAGGCCGCGACGGTGACGGAAGCCGCGATAGCAGCCGATGTCCATCAAACGCTTGATGTTCATCGTCGTCTCGCGACGCAGATCGCCTTCGATGGTGAACAAGGCGATCTGGTCGCGGATCTTTTCGAGATCGGCGTCGGTCAGGTCCTTGATCTTCTTCGAATATTCGATGCCGCTCGCTTCGCAGATTTGACGGGCGCGGGTGCGACCGATGCCGAAGATGGCGGTCAGGCCGATTTCAGCGTGCTTGTGCGGCGGAATGTTGATGCCAGCAATACGTGCCATGTGCGTCCTCTAATACTCTTCAATCAACCCTGGCGCTGCTTGTGGCGCGGGTCGGTGCAAATCACACGCACCACACCTTTACGGCGGATGACCTTGCAATTACGGCAGATGGTTTTGACCGAAGCCGAAACTCTCATTTCATTCTCCTAAAACTGTTTAACGTGGCGGTCTACCGCCCGAACTCAATACTGCAACACAGCCCTACGATGTCTTGAAGTTGGCCTTCTTCAGCAGCGATTCGTACTGCTGGGACATCATGTAGTTTTGCACCTGGGCCATGAAGTCCATCGTGACGACCACGATGATCAGCAGGGAGGTACCACCGAAGTAGAACGGCACGTTGTACTTCAGGATCAGGAACTCGGGCAGCAGGCAGACGAAGGTGATGTACACCGCGCCGGCCAACGTCAGGCGAACCAGAATCTTGTCGATATAGCGAGCGGTCTGGTCACCCGGACGAATGCCCGGAATGAATGCGCCGCTCTTCTTCAGGTTGTCGGCCGTTTCCTTGCTGTTGAACACGAGCGCCGTGTAGAAGAAGCAGAAGAAAACGATCGCGGCAGCGTACAGCAGCACGTAGATCGGCTCGCCCGGACGCAGTGCGCCGGCAATGTCCTTGATCCAGCCGAAACCACCTTCGCCGGTGCTGAACCAGCCGACCACCGTTGCCGGCAGCAGGATGATCGAAGAGGCGAAGATCGGCGGAATCACACCGGCCATGTTCAGCTTCAGGGGCAGGTGCGACGACTGGCCGCCATAGACCTTGTTGCCGACCTGGCGCCGCGCATAGTTCACGAGGATCTTGCGCTGGCCGCGTTCGACGAACACCACGAAGTAGGTGACCAGCACCACGATCGCGATGATGAACAGCGCAATGATCGGGTTCATCGCACCGGTCGTCACCAGCGAAGCGAGGCCGCCGATGGCATTGGGCAGGCCGGCCGCGATACCTGCAAAGATCAGGATCGAGATGCCGTTGCCCAGGCCGCGTTCGGTGATCTGCTCGCCGAGCCACATCAGGAACATCGAACCTGCCGTGAGGCTCACCATGGCGGTCAGGCGGAAGCCGAAACCGGGCGAGATGACCAGGCCGGCCGAGGACTCGAGCGCCACTGCAATGCTGAACGACTGGAACAGGGCCAGGCCGAGCGCGCCATAGCGCGTGTACTGCGTGATCTTGCGGCGGCCGGCCTCGCCTTCCTTCTTCAATTGCTCGAAGGTCGGAAGCACGTAGGTCATCAGCTGCATGATGATCGACGCCGAGATGTACGGCATGATCCCCAACGCGAACACGGTGAAGCGCGACAGCGCCCCGCCCGAGAACATGTTGAACAGGCTCAGGATGCCGCCCTGCTGGCCCTGGAACAACGCCGCCAGCTGGTCCGGGTTGATGCCCGGCACAGGAATGTGCGCGCCGATCCGATAGACCACGAGCGCGAGCAGCAAGAAGACGAGCCGGCGACGCAGGTCGCCGAACTTGCCTGTCTTTGCGATCGTTGCCGCGTTAGTTGCCACGAAGAACTTCTTTCAGTCCAGTGTGATCAGGCGACGCTGCCGCCGGCTGCTTCGATCGCAGCCTTGGCACCAGCAGTTGCACCCACGCCCGTCAGCTTGACGGCCTTGGTGAGTTCACCGGTCTTGACGACCTTGACGACCTTGGCGAGCTGGCCCACGAGGCCGGCTTGCTTGAGTGCCAGGACGTCCACTTCGGCCAGGCCGAGCTGCTCGAGGGCAGTCAGCGTGACTTCGGCGTTGAACTTCAGCAGGTGCGACTTGAAGCCACGCTTGGGCAGGCGGCGCTGCAGCGGCATTTGACCGCCTTCGAAGCCGACCTTGTGGAAACCGCCTGCACGCGACTTCTGACCCTTGTGACCGCGGCCCGCGGTCTTGCCGATGCCGGAGCCGATACCGCGGCCGACACGGCGCTTGGCGTGCTTGGCGCCAGCTGCCGGCTTGATGCCATTGAGTTCCATATCAGTCTCTCTTACAGAACTTTGACCAGATAACTGATCTTGTTGATCATGCCGCGCACCGCCGGGGTGTCCTGCAGCTCGCTCACGCTGTTGAGCTTGCGCAGGCCGAGGCCACGCACGGTCGCGCGATGCGATTCCTTGGTGCCAATCGGGCTCTTGACCAATTGCACCTTGAGGGTTTGTTGTTGCGTCGTCATTTGAATGCTTCCTTCAGCCTTGCGAGAGCTTGCGCTCAGGCGAAGATTTCTTCGACGGTCAGGCCGCGCTTGGCAGCCACTTCGGACGCGGTCGTCGAGTTCTTCAACCCGTCGAGCGTGGCGCGAACCATGTTGTAGGGGTTCGACGAACCGTGGCTCTTGGCCACGATGTCGGTGATGCCCATGACTTCGAACACGGCGCGCATCGGGCCGCCGGCGATGATGCCGGTACCCTTCGGGGCGGGGATCATGACGACCGAAGCGGCGCCATGGTGACCCGTCACGCGGTGATGCAGCGTACCGTTCTTGATCGAGATCTTGGCCAGGTTGCGACGGGCTTCTTCCATCGCCTTCTGCACTGCAGCGGGCACTTCCTTGGACTTGCCCTTGCCCATGCCGACGCGGCCATCGCCGTCGCCCACGACGGTGAGTGCTGCGAAACCGAGGATACGACCACCCTTCACCACCTTGGTGACGCGGTTGATCGCGATCATCTTCTCGCGCAAACCGTCTTCAGGGCCTTCGTTCTGCGTTCTTGCTTGAATCTTTGCCATTTTGAATCTCGTGTCCGTTTAGAACTGCAGGCCGGCTTCGCGGGCAGCGTCGGCCAGCGCCTTCACGCGGCCGTGGTACGCGAAACCAGCGCGGTCGAAGGCGACCTTCTCGACGCCGGCAGCCTTCGCCTTTTCAGCGATGCGCTTGCCGATGGCCGTTGCAGCGGCAGCATTGCCGCCCTTGCCCGAACCGCCGAGCGCAGCGCGCACTTCGGCTTCGGCCGTCGATGCGGTGGCGATCACCTTGGTGCCGTCGTCGGAGATGACGGTGGCATAGATGTGCAGGTTGGTGCGGTTCACCGTCAGACGGGCCACACCCTGCGTCGCGATGCGGATGCGGGTCTGGCGCGAGCGGCGAAGACGCTGTGCTTTTTTGGTCAACATCATTTTGCTGCCCCTTACTTCTTCTTGGTCTCTTTGATCACGATCTTCTCGTCCGAATAACGGATGCCCTTGCCCTTGTAGGGCTCAGGCGGACGAACAGCGCGGATCTCAGCGGCGATTTGACCAACGCGCTGACGGTCAGCACCCTTGATCACGATTTCGGTCGGGGTCGCAGTGGCCACCGTGATGCCTTGCGGCATGTCGATGTTGACCGGGTGCGAATAGCCGACTTGCAGGTTCAACTTGTTGTTGGACGCTGCAGCCTTGTAGCCGACGCCGACCAGGTTGAGCTTCTTCTCGAAGCCCTTGGTCACGCCAACCACCATGTTGTTCACCAGCTGACGGATCGTGCCGCTCATCGCGTTCGCTTCACGCGACTCGTTGGCGGGCTCGAAATTCAGCTTGCCGTCGTTGCTGACGACCTTGACCAGGGGATTGCGCGCAAGGTTGAGCGTGCCGCCCGTGCCCTTGACGCTGATCTGGTCTTCCTTGATCGACACATCCACGCCTGCGGGGATGGTGATCGGCATTTTTCCTACTCGGGACATTTCAGTTACTCCTCGATGTCTCGGTTAGGCGACGTAGCACAGCACTTCGCCACCGACACCGGTAGCGCGCGCCTTGCGGTCGGTCATCACGCCCTTGGGGGTCGTGACGATCGCGACGCCGAGGCCGTTCTGGACTTGCGGAATGGAAGCACTGGCCTTGTAGACGCGCAGGCCGGGGCGGCTCACGCGCTCGATGCGCTCGATGACCGGGCGGCCAGCGTAGTATTTCAGGGTAATGACGAGTTCGGACTTGCCGTCTTCGGTCTTGACCTGGAAACCGTCGATATAGCCCTCGTCCTTCAGGACCTGCGAGATCGCGATCTTCACCTTGGAAGACGGGACCGACACAGTGGGCTTCGCCACCATCTGCGCGTTACGGATACGCGTCAGCAGGTCGGCAATGGGATCACTCATGCTCATGTTGTTTGCTCCTGCCTGGCTTACCAGCTGGCCTTGGTGACACCGGGGATGTCGCCATTGAAGGCCAGTTCGCGGATCTTGGCGCGGGCCAGACCGAATTGACGGAAGGTGCCACGGGGGCGACCGGTGATTTCGCAACGGTTGCGCTGGCGCGTGGGGTTCGCGTTGCGCGGCAGCTTCTGCAGGCCCAGGCGGGCGGCAGCGCGCTCTTCGTCGCTCTTCTTCAGGTCGTTGGAAATTGCCTTCAGTTCCGCGTGCTTCGCAGCGTACTTGGCGACCAGCTTGTCGCGCTTGAGTTCGCGTTGGATCAGGGATTGTTTAGCCACGGTGCGCCTCAGTTCTTGAACGGGAAACGGAAACCAGCGAGAAGCGCCTTGGCTTCTTCGTCGGTCTTGGCCGTCGTCGTGATGCTGATGTTGAGACCGCGCAGGGCATCGACCTTGTCGTATTCGATCTCGGGGAAAATGATCTGTTCCTTGACGCCGATGTTGTAGTTGCCACGGCCGTCGAACGCACGGCCGGAAATGCCGCGGAAGTCGCGAACACGCGGCAGCGCGATGGTCACGAAACGGTCCAGGAACTCATACATCTGCACGCCACGCAGCGTGACCATGCAGCCGATCGGCTGGTTTTCGCGGATCTTGAAACCGGCGATGGCCTTCTTCGACTTGGTGACCACGGGCTTCTGGCCGGCGATCTTGGTCAGGTCGGCAACTGCGTTGTCGAGGACCTTCTTGTCGGCGACAGCTTCACCCACGCCCATGTTGAGCGTGATCTTGGTGAGGCGGGGGACCTGCATCGGCGACTTGTAGCCGAACTTTTCCGTCAGGTCTTTCGCGATCTTTTCGCGATAGTGTTGTTGGAGACGTGCCATGTGAGTACCTCTTAGGCGAACTTGATTTCGTCGCCGCTGGACTTGAAGACGCGAACAGCCACGCGCTTGCCGTCAGCACCCTGGGTGATCTTGATGCCCACGCGATCGGCCTTGCCGGTCGCGGCATTGAAGATCGCCACGTTGGATTGGTGGATGGGCATGGTCTTCTCGACGATGCCGCCGGTCGTACCCTTGAGGGGGTTCGGCTTGGCGTGCTTCTTGACGATGTTCACGCCCTCGACGACGAGGTGCGAATCATCCTTGCGCAGCGAGACGGTGCCGCGCTTGCCTTTGTCGCGCCCGGCCAACACGATGACCTGGTCGCCTTTGCGAATCTTGTTCATGGCGTTGTTGTCCTTAGAGAACTTCGGGGGCCAGCGACACGATCTTCATGAACTTTTCGGTGCGCAGCTCGCGCGTCACCGGTCCGAAGATGCGGGTGCCGATCGGCTCCAGCTTGGCGTTGAGCAACACGGCTGCGTTGCCATCGAATTTGACGAGCGAACCGTCGGCGCGACGGATGCCCTTGGCGGTGCGGACCACCACTGCGCTGTAGATCTCGCCCTTTTTGACGCGACCACGCGGAGCGGCTTCCTTGATGCTCACCTTGATGACGTCGCCCACGCTGGCATAACGCCGCTTGGAGCCACCGAGCACCTTGATACACAGGACGGACTTCGCGCCTGTGTTGTCGGCCACTTCGAGCCGGGATTCAGTTTGGATCATTGCTAGTAGTTCCCAACTTGTACCGATGCGCCTCCGGGAGGGAAACGCTGCGGTCAGTCTTGGGCCCGTCGTCCGCACCTCGAACCACTCGAGGCACTTCCGCTTTGGGCTGAAAGCTTCGCCTTTTTTGAAGCGAAGCCTGCGATTGTTGCACGCAGGCCAAGGCATGTCAACTGCCTTCTGAGATCGAAATGGACTGGAACTAGACTTGGCGGTGTGCGCACCTTCGATCCAGGCCCCACATCGCCCATGCGCCGCCGGCTGCTGGCGGGCGCGGGCGCCATGGCGGCGGGGCTCGCAGGGCTGGGATTGGGCGGCTGCCGCAGTCCGGCCCTTCCGCCGGCGGGGCCGCAGCGGCTGCGCCGCCTGGCCGAGGCGCACTGGCCGCACCGGCTGAATATACAGGGCACGACCGCCGGCGGCCTCTCGGGCATCGATTACGACGTCGAAAGAAGTGAGTACCTGCTGCTCAGTGATGATCGGTCAGACCTGAATCCCGCGCGCTTCTATATGGTGCAGTGGGCGCCTCCGTGGGTCCAGCCGCCCGAACCCCGGAGTGTCGTGCAGCTGCAACGCCCGGGCGGCGGCCCCTGGCCCGCGCGGCGCCGCGCCGAGCCCGGCACCCCGGTTCCGGACCCCGAAGCGTTGCGCCTGCGGCCCGGCGCCGGCACCCTGCTCTGGACGAGCGAAGGCGATGTCGGGCGGGGGTTCGGCCCGGCCCTGTACGAGTCGGCGCGCGATGGCCGCCTGCTGCGCGAGTTCGCGCTGCCGGCCATGTTCAACCCCGATCCGGCGCAGCGCCGCGGCCCGCGCGACAACCTGGGCTTCGAGGGCCTGGCGCTGACACCCGACGGCCGGCACGCCTGGCTCGCGATGGAGAACGCGCTGATCCAGGATGGCCCGGTGCCCACCACGCGCGCGGCGGGCGGCCCCTGCCGGCTGACCCGGATCGAGCTGGAGACCGGCCGGGCCACGCGCCAGATTGCCTATGTTCCCGATGCGATCCCGCTGCGGCCGCTCGTTCCCGGCAGCCATGCCGACAACGGCATCAGCGAGATCCTGATGCTCGATGCCGACCGCATGCTGGTGCTGGAGCGCGCCTATGCCACCGGCGCCGGCAACTCGCTGCGCCTCTACGAGATCGACACCCGCGACGCCTCCGACGTGCTGGACGTGGACACGCTCGCCCCGGGCAACCAACGCGCGGCCGCCAAGGACCTGGTCGCCGACTTCGCCACGCTCGGCCTTTCGCACCTCGACAACACCGAGGGCATGTGCTGGGGACCGCCACTGCCGGACGGCAAGCGCACGCTGGTGGTGGTGAGCGACGACAATTTCAACCCGCTGCAGACAACCCAGTTCGCGGCATTCGAATACACCGACCGACCATGACCATCGCCGTCACCTTCCTGCCCCGCACCGCACCGCCGCCGCTGCCTCCGATCGCCTTCATCGGCGGCGGCAACATGGCCAGCGCCATCATCGGCGGCCTCATCAAGCAGGGCACGCCCGCCGGCACCTTCGAGGTGGTCGAGCCCTTCGAGGAGGCGCGCACCAAGCTTGCGCAAGCCTTCGGCATTGCCGCCCACGCCGAGGCCGGCGATGCCCTTTCGCGCTGCTCGGTGGTTGTGTGGGCGGTCAAGCCGCAGACTTTCGCACAAGCCGCCCAACCGGTGCGCGCGTTCGCAGAAAACGCACTGCACCTGAGCGTGGCGGCCGGCATTCCGTCGGGCAGCATTGCGCGCTGGCTCGGCAGCGAGCGCGTGGTGCGTGCCATGCCCAACACGCCGGCGCTGGTGGGCCAGGGCATGACGGGCCTTTTTGCGCGGGCCGCGGTGGACGCCGCCGACCGCGCGCTGGTCGGACAGCTGCTGGCACCGACCGGCGAGCTGCTCTGGGTCGGCGACGAAGCCGCGCTCGATGCGGTGACAGCCCTGTCCGGCTCCGGCCCGGCCTACGTGTTCTATTTCATCGAGGCGATGACCGAAGCCGGCGTCGAGATGGGCCTGCCGCTCGAGCAGGCGCAGCGGCTGGCCATCGGCACCTTCAGCGGCGCCTCGGCGCTCGCGCACAGCGCCACCGAGCCGCCCTCGGTGCTGCGCGAACGCGTGACCTCCAAGGGTGGCACCACCCATGCGGCGATCACGTCGCTCGAGGGTGCCGACGTCAAGGCGAAGTTCAAGGCCGCCATCCGCGCGGCGCAGAAACGCGCCGCCGAGCTGGGCGAGGAATTCGGCCGCGCCTGAAGCGCGTCAGGCCGGCAACGCGCGCGGCCCGAGGAAGAGCAGCCACTCGGCCGCCAGCGTGACGGTGCCGTCCTCGAGCTCGAGCAGCACCGCCTCCTTGAGCAGGAAGCTGCCGCCGGGCTTGGACGCCACCTCGAGAACGCGCACACGCGCCCGGAAGCGCGCGCCGACCGGCATCGGCCTGACGAAGCGCAAGCGGTCGAATCCGTAGTTCAACGCGTGATTCGCATCGAAGGGCAGCAGCGTCCGCATGGCCTCGCCGGTCAGCTTTATCAGGTGCGACACCTGGAAGAAGCCCGGCACGATCGTTCCGCCGTAGTCCGCCTCGCGTGCGGCGCGCTCCGGATCGAGGTGGATCCATTCGCCCTCGCCGTCGCCCGACAGCGCCGCGTAGCGGTCGACCATCTCCTGCGTGATGAGGTGCCATCCGGACAGGCCTTCCTGGCCGATCTTCTGTGTCAGGCGATCGAGCATGTGCGTGTCCTCTCTGTCTACCGGATGGCATAGCCGGCCACGATGCCGGCGAACACCGCGAAGCCGAGCCAGTGGTTCAGCCGGAAGGCCTTGAAGCAGCCGTCGCGCGTGCGCCCGCGGATCAGCCGCCAGTGCCAGGCCGCCTGTCCCGCGGCCGCGGCGATTCCCGCGAAGAACGGGGCACCCAGCGAGCGGCTCGCGCCGGCCCAGGTCCAGACCGCCAGGAAGATCGCGTAGCTCAGCATCACCGCCGCCACGTCGAAGCGGCCGAAGGTGATGGCCGAGGTCTTCATGCCGATCTTCAGGTCGTCGTCGCGGTCGACCATTGCGTACTCGGTGTCGTAGGCCAGCACCCAGAACAGGTTGCCGGCCAGCAGCCAGGCAGCGAACACCGGCACGGCGGCTTGCACCGCCGCAAAAGCCATCGGGATGCCGAAGCTGAAGGCAACGCCGAGCACCGCCTGAGGAACCGACACGAAGCGCTTGGCGAAGGGATAGGCCAGCGTGATGGCCAGCGCCGCGAACGACCACAGGATGGTGAGCCGGTTGGTCGTGAGCACCAGCCCGAAGGCCAAGAGCGCCAGCACGGCGCCCAGCACGAGCGCCTCCCTGACCGACACCGCGCCGCTGGTCACCGGCCGCTGGGCGGTCCGCTTCACATGGCGGTCGAAGTCGCGGTCGGCCACGTCGTTGACGCAGCAGCCCGCGCTGCGCATCAGGATGGTGCCCAGCACGAAGACGGCCAGCAGGTGCCAGCCCGGCCAGCCCTCGGCCGCAAACCAGAGCGCGCCCAGCGTGGGCCACAGCAGCAGCAGCCAGCCGGCGGGACGGTTCCAGCGGATCAGGTCGAGATAGAGCGCAAAACGGCGGGCGAGCATGCGGCAGGCAAAAAAAGAGCGGCCATTGTGCCGCTCCTGGGTTCCCGGGCCCGGGCGATCAGTCCTCGAGCAGCGAGCGCAGCATCCAGGCCGTCTGGTCGTGCACGGTGCAGCGCGCAGTCAGCATGTCGGCCGTCGGGTCGTCGCCGGCTTCCTCGGCCACGGGGATGAATTCGCGCGCGATGCGCGACACGGTTTCGTGGCCCTTGACCAGGATGCGCACCATTTCCATCGCCTTGGGCGGGGTCTGGGGCACGTCGGGCACGGTGGCGATCTTGCTGAACTCGGCATAGGAGCCCGGCGCATAGTGGCCCAGCGCGCGGATGCGTTCCGCGAGCACGTCGGTGGCGCCCCAGAGTTCGGTGTACTGGCCCATGAACATCGCATGCAGCGAGTTGAAGTGCGGCCCCGTCACGTTCCAGTGGAAGTTGTGGGTCGTGAGGTAGAGCGTGTAGGTGTCGGCCAGCACGCGGCTCAGGCCCTCGGCAATGGCGGCGCGGTCCTGGCGCTCGATGCCGATGTTGATGAGGGGCGCATTGCGGCTGCCGGATTCCTGCGCCACCACGGTGCCGCCCTTCTTGGGCACCTTGCCGGACGACGATGCTTTCTTCGATGCTTTGGCCATGGCTGGAAACTCTTTCTTCAGGTTTTGCTGAACACACCGTTATTCTGAAAGCCGACCCGCGGCTTCGCAACAGCGCCACTCTATCCCGGTGATGAATGAATTCGAACGGCTGCCGCGTAGGCCAAGTTCGCGTATTTCTACGACAGCCGTTTGACACCCGGCAGTTCGCACGCATAGATCGCGTTGCGCAAGGCCGCGATCGCCTCGTAGCGGGTGAAGGTGCGGCGCCAGGCCAGCACCACGCGCCGCGTCGGCGGATCGCGGTCGTGCGCGTCGCGCACCGGCAGGTAGCGCACCATCTGCTCGGGCTCCTTGCGCCCTTTGACCTTGGGCTTGAGCGCTTCGGCCGGCACCGACAGGCGCGGCACCAGCGTCACGCCCATGCCCGAGGCCACCATGTGCTTGATGGTCTCGAGCGACGAGCCCTCGAAGCTCTTGCGGATGCCCTCGGCATTGCTCGAGAAGCGCGCGAATTCGGGACAGACCTCGAGCACGTGGTCGCGAAAGCAATGGCCGGTGCCCAGCAGCAGCATGGTTTCGTTCTGCAGCTCTTCCGAAGTGACCGATTCGCGGTCGGCCAGCTTGTGCTTCGTGGGCAGCGCGGCCATGAAGGGCTCGTCGTAGAGCGGCGCCATGGCCAGGCCGGTGTCGGGGAAGGGCTCGGCCATGATCGCGCAGTCGATCTCGCCGGCACGCAGCATCTCGAGCAGCTTGGCGGTGAAGTTCTCCTGCAGCACCAGCGGCATCTGCGGCGTGCGCGCAATCACCTGGCGCACCAGGTCGGGCAGCAGGTACGGGCCGATGGTGTAGATCACGCCGAGGTTCAGCGGGCCGGCCAGCGGGTCTTTTCCGCGCTTGGCGATTTCCTTGATGCTGGCGGCCTGGTCGAGCACGCTCTGCGCCTGCTGCACGATCTGCTCGCCGAGGGGCGTGACGGTGACTTCGCCCGCGCTGCGCTCGAAGAGCTTGACCTCGAGTTCGTCCTCGAGCTTCTTGATGGCCACCGAGAGAGTGGGTTGGGAGACGTAGCAGGCCTCGGCCGCCTTGCCGAAGTGCCGTTCGCGGGCTACTGCGACGATGTATTTGAGTTCGGTGAGAGTCATAGCTTGCGTCAATTATGCGCAAGCGTCCGTGACCGGACATTGTCTGGGGCTTAGCTGCCAGCAGGGGCGGGACGTCAGGACCCCGAAGCGGTGACGACCTTGACCTTGCCCGCCATGCCGGCCTGGTAGTGGCCCGCGATGAGGCAGGCGAAATCGAAGTCCCCGGCCCGGTTGAAGGTCCAGACGATTTCCCCGGTCTTGCCGGGCGGGACGTGCGCCATGTAGGGCTCGGAATGCTCCATGCCAGGGAACTTCATCATCAGCGCCGCGTGCTCGTCGAGTTCCTTCTTCGTGCCGAGCACGAACTCGTGCATGACCTGCCCGTCGTTCCGGATCGAAAGCCTCACCGTCTCGCCCTGCTTCACCTGGATGCGGTCGGGGGCGAAGCGCATGCTGTCGGCCATCCTGAACTCGAGCTTCCGGGTTGCGCTGCCCGCATCGCCCGCAATGCCCCAATCTTTCTGTTCCTTGCGAACCGGCCCGCTCGGCGCGCCGTGATCCTCGTCGCCATGTGCGAAGCCGGGATTCGAGAACGCCAAGGTGCTGGCGAGCATCAATGTCCTGATGGATGTCATGGGAGTTCCTGCGTGGTTGGCGTGGAAATGGCGCACGGGCGACGCCGGTCATGGTTTTCGTGCGTTCGCCGGTTCATTCATTCAGGCTGCCGATGCGGCCCTGCGCCGCTGCAGCCAGGTGACCGACCACGCCCCTGCCGTGCACAGCACCAGGTAGACGGCGGCGACCAGGAGGTAGACCTCCACCACGCGCCCATCGCGCTGGCCCACCTTGCTTGCCGCTCCGAGAAAGTCATTCAGGCTGATCACGTAGACCAGCGAGGTGTCCTTGAGCAGGGCAATGGTCTGGTTGATCAGAGACGGCGTCATGTTGCGGAACGCCTGCGGCAGGATCACGTGCCGCAAGGCCTGCCCCGGCGTCATGCCAAGCGATTGCGCCGCCTGCATCTGTCCCGCGCGGACACTGCCGATGCCGGCGCGGATGATCTCGCAATAGTAGGCCGACTCCGCGAGCACGAAGGCCACGAGCGCCGCATAGATGGGGCCGACCGACAGGTTCGGATCCCCGGTGGCGGTCCGCAGCACCACGGGCATCAGAAAGTAGATCCAGAGAATCGTGAGGATCAGCGGAATCGAACGGAACAGGTTCACGTAGCCGGCCACGAGGGCCGCAACGGGACGCGGCGCAAAGATCCGCGTGATCGCCAGCAAGGTGCCCACTCCGACGCCCGCCGCCATGGCGGCCACCACGAGGAAGGCCGTCATCTGCAGGCCCTGCGCCAAGTAGGGCCAGGCGCGCTGCAGGGAGACCCAGTCGAAGTCGTATCCCATCAGGCGGCCCCCAGCAGGCCCGGCACGCGCGCGCGCCGCTCGATGTGGCGCATCAGCACGATCACGCCGTAGGTGATCGCCATGTAGACGAAGGTCGCGGCAATGAAGGCCTCGAACGGATGCGCACTGAATTCACTGAGCTGGCGGGTCTGCCCCGTCAGTTCCATGAGCCCGATGGTGAGCGCCACCGCCGAGTTCTTGAACACGTTCAGGAAGTCCGAAGTCAGCGGCGGAATGACGATGCGCAGGGCCTGCGGCAGGATCACGTACCGATAGGCCGCCGCGGTCCCCAGGCCGAGCGCCATGGCCGCCTGCTTCTGGCTGCGCGGCACCGACTCGATGCCCGCCCTCACCTGTTCGGCCGCCTTCGCGGCCGTGTACAGCGTGAGTCCCACCAGCACGGTAAGAAACTGGTTCGTCGTCGGGTTCATCTGCTTCAGTGCATTGCCCCAATCGACAGGCAACAATTCGGGCACCACGAAGTACCAGAGAAACAGCTGGACCAGCAGCGGCGTGTTCCGAAAGCAGTGGATGTACACCGTGGACAGGTAGCGCGCGGGACGGTTCGGCAGCGTCCTTGCGACACCGGCCACCAGGCCGAGGCCCAGCGCCAGCGTCCAGGCCAGCAACGACAGGAGCACCGTCCACCACAACCCGCGCAGAAGCATCAGGCCGTACAGGCCCTCGCCCGTGACTGAAGGCTTGAAAAAGATCAACCAATCCCAGGTGTAGTGCATCGTGCGGGGCAATCGGAGTGGCGGGCGCTTTCAAGCGGTCGTGCGGGAGTGGGCGCTGCCGCTCACAGCGGCTGGTCGTTCGGATGGCGCAGGAGTTCCTGCATGTCGGGCGACATCGGGAAGTTGACCGTGATGCTGCCCTTCACGGCAATCGGCTTGAGAAAATACTTCTCGTACAGCGAGGCAAACTCGCCCGATCGCATCATCCCGGTGATCACGCCGTCGACGAGCTTCTTGAAGGCAGCATCGCCCTTGCGCAGCATGCAGCCGTAGGCCTCCTTCTGCTGGGGCACGCCAACCACTTCCCAGTCGGACGGATTGCGGGCTCGCGCGATGTTGCTGAACAGAATGATGTCGTCCTGCGTGGCGGCGACGGCCCGGCCTGTTTCAACGGTCAGGAAATTCTCGTTGATGTCCTTGGCCAGGATGATGTTGATGCCCCACTTGTTCTTCTCGTTGAGCTGCCGCAGCATGCGCTCGGCCGTGGTGCCCGCGCTCACGACAACGTTCTTGCCGACCAGATCGGACCAGTGCTTGATGCCCGAGTTCTTGCGCACGAGCAGCCGTGCCCCGACCACGAAGAAGGTGGTGGAGAACGACACCTGGTTCTGCCGCTCGGCGTTGTTCGTGGTGGAGCTGCACTCCAGGTCGACCGTCTGGTTGGCCACCAGCGGAATGCGCGTCTGCGGCGTCACCTCCAGCGTCTTGACCTCCAGCCTGGCGAGCTTCTGGTCCTTCTTCACCTGCTCGACCACGCGCTGCGAGATCTCCCAGGCAAAGCCCGCCTGCTTGTTGTTGTCGTCCAGGTAGTTGAAGGGAATGGACGCGCCGCGGGTTGCCAGCGTGATGGAGCCAGTGTCCTTGATCTTCTTGAGCGTGCCGTCCAGCGGCTGCGCGGCGGCAGCGGCGCACAGCGCCAGTGCGGCAGAGGCGAGACAGGAGCGAATCAGGGGCTTGAGGATCATCGTGGGCTCCGGTGGTCTTGGATCAAAGGGTGGAACTCTTCTGGAAGGCGTTCAGCGCGCCCAGCAGCTCGTCGAGCAGCGCCTGCGGGTCCTGAAGGCCGATGGACAGGCGGATGACCGGGCCGTGCACGTCGCAAAATTTGCGCCCGGCCAGCTCTTGCGCGGGATAGAAGGCCGCGATGCTGCGCACGCCGCCCCAGCTCGCGCCGATGGAAAAATGCCTGAGCTCACGGAACATCGCGCGGTAGGCGTCGTAGGGAGCGTCCACGAGCTGCAGCGACATCACGCAGCCCGCCTGCTTGAAGTCGCGCGCCCACAGGGCATGGTCCGGTGTTCCGGGCAACGCGGGAAAGAGCATCCGGCGCACCAGCGGGTGCTCGGCAAGCCGCCCGGCAATCAGTTGCGCGCTGCCGGCCTGGCGCTCCATGCGCACCTGCATCGTGTCCAGGCCGCGGGCGACGAGAAAGCAATCCTCCGGGCTCACCGCCAGCCCCATCTGCGATTGAAGGCCGCGCAAGGACCGGTACAGGTTCTCGTCCTGGATCGCGATGCTGCCCATCAGCACGTCCGAATGGCCGCCCATGTACTTGGTGCAGGCATGGACGCACAGGTCCACGCCATGCGCCAGGGCGGCAAAGCCCAGCGGGCTGGCCCAGGTGTTGTCGATGGCCGTCAGCACGCCGCGGGCGCGGGCCACGGCGGTGATCGCCGGTATGTCCTCCACCTCCATCGTCACGGTGCCCGGCGACTCCAGCCAGATCAGCCGCGTGTTGGGGCGGATGAGCCGCTCGATGTCCGAGCCGATGCGCGGCGGGTAGAACTCGACCTCGACGCCGAGAGCCTGCAGCCGTTCGACCGCGAAGGATTTGGCGAGACCGTATGCGGCGTCAGTCATCAGAAGGTGGTCGCCCTTCTTGAGCAATGCGAGCAGCACGCTGCAAATGGCCGCCTGGCCCGAAGGGAAGACAACGCAGTGCGCGGCGCCGTCCAGTTCGGCAATGCGGAGTTCCAGCGCGCGCTGCGTGGGCGTGCCGGTGGTTCCGTAGCTGAAGCCGTCCGGCAGGCGGTTGCGCCGGTGCACGAAATCGTCGAGCGAATCGAAGACGACCGTGGAGGCCCGCCATACCGGCGGTGCCAGGCTGGCGAAGGCGCCCGCAGCTGAAGCGTCGAGAGCAGGGATCTGGGAATTCAACATGGGAAAGAGGGGTCGGTGCCTTGGCTGCAGTTCACTGCGCCGGCGCGGTTTCAATGAGCCGCAAGGCTTGCTTCATCTGGTCGACGGCCATGTTCTCCAGGTCGGTGTAGACCTTCATGTCCGCCGACAGCCGCGCAAAGGTCTCCCGTGCCGCCGCGACCTTGGCCGGATCGTTGGTCTTCGGATTGGCCAGCGCCGCTTCGAGGCGCTTGTACTCGCTGGTGAGCAAGGCCGGCTGCTCGCCCAGCGCCCGCAGGCCGGCATTGGTCATCGAGCGGATGCGCAGCACCATCCTCACGTCGGATTGCTCCATCTCGGCTTGCGCGCGTTCGAATGCGAGCTTCGCGGCCAGGGCCGCTTCGCTGTCGAGCTTCTTCGTCGCCGCAACGGCGTTGAACTTGGCGATGTCGGCCGAAAGGTCATGTGCCCACGAGGGCGCAGCCAAAGCCAGTGCGGTCACTGCAATGACGGTTCGAAGTTTCACGTCGCTTCTCCAGGTGGGTGGCTGAAGCCGCAACTCTAGGACCGCATAGATAATCTGAATCGCGCTCAAAGTTTTTTCTCCATAAGTGGTTGTTATATGTTGCTGCGCGAGATCGAGGTGTTCCGTTCGGTGATGTCGGTGGGGTCCGCCAGCAAGGCCGCCGCGCTGCTGGGGGTCACACAACCTGCCATCAGCCAGTCGCTGAAACGGCTCGAAGACGCGGCCGGCTTCGCGCTTTTCCGCCGGCTGCGGGGCCGCCTGCATCCAACACCCGAAGCGCAGGCGCTGCTGGTCGAGGTGGAGCGGGTTTTCGTGGGCCTCAGCAGCATCGAGCACCGCATGCGCAGCCTGAAGCGCTTCGGCGTCAACACGCTGCGCATGGCGGTCTATCCCGCCTTCGGCCTGACCTTCGTGCCGCGGGTGCTGTCGCGCCTGGTCACCGAGCGTCTGGACGCCGATGCCCGGCCACAGATTTCGCTGCAGGTGCTCAGTTCGCGGGAGGTGCACGAGGCCGTGCTGGGGCGCCAGGTCGACTTCGGGCTGATGGCCGACGAAATGCCGACCACGGGCCTGGAGCACTCCGAATTCGCGCGCTTTCCGGGCGTGGTGGTCATGCATCCGAAGCACCGCCTGGTCAATGCCAGGACCATTCAGCCGCAGCAGATTGCGGAAGAGCCGTTTCTTGCGCTCAACCCCGAGGACGCTTCGCGAAGGCGCCTCGAGCGCGGGCTGGCGGAGCGCAACGTCGCCCTGAGCGTGCTGGTCGAAACGCCGTATGCGGCGAGCGTCTGCGAAATGGCGCTGAGCGGAATGGGCATCGGCGTCGTCAATCCGGTCACGGCGCTGGAGTACGCGCGGCGCGGATTAGTCATCCGCCCGCTGTCGCTCGATGTCTCTTTCGCCGGGCTGCTGGTGCTGCCACCGGGCCAGCCGCTGTCGGGGCTTGCGCTGCGCATGCTGCAGCTCATGCGCATCCAGCTTGCCGAGGACCAGAAGGCCCTTGCGGCCTTTCTCAAGCCCCGCCCCAAGGCTTGAGGGCGCTTATTTCGGCGAGTTTCCCTGGACCGGATCGCGGTGCTTGATCCTCGCGTTCACGCGCAGGACTGCCGCCTGACGCGGCCTACGCCTTCAGGTACTCGGCCTTGGTGCCGAGCCAGCGATCGATGTGGCGCTGGGCCAGGTCGGGGTGCTTGTCGAGCATCAGTGGTGCAAGCTCGCGCGCCCAGTCGAGCAGCATCGTGTCGGTGGCAAGGTCGGCAAAACGCAGCAGCGGCGCGCCCGACTGGCGCGCGCCCAGGAATTCGCCCGGGCCGCGGATCTCGAGGTCGCGCCGCGCAATCTCGAAGCCGTCGCCGGTTTCGGCCATGGCCTTGAGCCGGGCCCGGGCCGCTTCGCCGACGCGGCCGCTGTCGCCCGGCGCGTAGAGCAGCACGCAGGCCGAGGCTGCGGCGCCGCGCCCCACGCGGCCGCGCAACTGGTGCAGCTGCGAGAGCCCGAAGCGCTCGGCATGCTCGATCACCATCAGCGAGGCGTTCGGCACGTCCACGCCCACTTCGATCACCGTGGTGCTCACCAGCACCTGGATCTCGTTGGCCGTGAAAGCGGCCATCACCGCCTGCTTCTCGGCCGTGGGCATGCGCGAATGCAGCAGCCCGACGTTGACGGCTTTGCCGAGCGCATCGGCGAGCTCGTCGCGCGTCTCGGTGGCGTTGCGCAGGTCGACGGCCTCGCTTTCCTCGATCAGCGGGCAGACCCAGTAGACCTGCCGGCCCTGGGCGATCTGCGCCTGGATGCGGTCGATCACCTCGTCGCGGCGGTGGTCGGCCACCAGCTTGGTGACGATGGGCGTACGGCCCGGCGGCAGTTCGTCGAGCGTGGAAACGTCCAGGTCGGCGTAGTAGCTCATCGCCAGCGTGCGCGGGATCGGCGTGGCGCTCATCATCAACAGATGCGGTTCGAGGTGGCCCACGGCCTTGCCGCGCAGCGCCAGGCGCTGCGCCACGCCGAAGCGGTGCTGCTCGTCGATGATCGCCAGTGCGAGGTTCCTGAAGCGCACCTTCTCCGAGATGACGGCATGGGTGCCGATGACCAAGGCCGCCTCGCCGCTCTCGACCGCGGCCGACATCGCGTCGCGCTCCTTCTTCTTCTGGCTGCCGGTGAGCCAGGCCACGCGCAGGCCGCGTTCGGCCAAGAGCGGATCGAGCCAGCCGACCAGCTTGCCGAAGTGCTGCGCCGCGAGGATTTCGGTCGGCGCCATCAGCGCGCACTGAAAGCCCGCGTCGATGCAGCGCGCCGCCGCGAGCGCCGCCACCACGGTCTTGCCCGAGCCCACGTCGCCCTGCAGCAGGCGGTGCATCGGGATCTCGCGGGCGAGGTCGCGCGTGATTTCCTCGCCCACGCGCTGTTGCGCGCCGGTCAGGGCGAAGGGCAGCACCGCGAGCAGTTGCGCATGCAGCGAGCTCGCTTGCGGCTCGGCCGAGGAAGGCAGCATCGGCGCACGCTGCGCCGCGCGCTCCAGCCGCGCCTGCAATTGCGAGAGCTGCTGCGCCAGCAGCTCTTCCGCCTTGATGCGCTGCCACGCCGGGTGGCTGTGGTCTTCGAGCGTGGCCATCGCCACGTCGGGCGTCGGGTAGTGCAGGAAGGTCAGCGAACTGCGCAGGTCCCAGGCGCCGCGCCATCCGATCTGCACGGGAATCGTCTCGTCGAGCACCGCGCGCGCCAGGCCCGAGCGCACCTCGCGCCGCAGCACCGGCTGGGGCAGTCCGGCAATGGTCGAATAGACCGGCGTCAGTGCCTGCGGCAGCGCCGTGCCGGCAGCCTTGACGGTGGGATGCATCATTTGCCGCCCGACGAAGCCGCCGCGCATCTCGCCCCGCACGCGCACGCGCGCGCCGACGGCCAGCTGCTTCTGCTGCGAGGGATAGAAGTTGAAGAAGCGCAGCTGGCAGGTGTCGCTGCCGTCGTCGATGGTGGCGATCAGCTGCCGGCGCGGGCGGAACACCACTTCGCACTCGGTGACCACGCCCTCGACCTGCGCCATGTCGCCGTCGCGCGTGTCGGCCAGCCGCACGATCCGGGTCTCGTCCTCGTAGCGCATCGGCAGGTAGAGCGCGAAGTCGATGTCGCGCACCAGGCCGAGCTTGCGCAGCGCGCGCTGCACGGCGCTCAGCCCGGCACCGGGCGCGGCCGGGGCGGCGGCGGGCGGGCTTGTGGTCTTTTCGGGCGGCACGGACTTCGCGGAAGCGGGCATGGGACAATTCTGCCCGGCTCCAGCCACGTCCTCCTCATCTTCCATGCCTCCTTGGCACGGGCCCGTCCGGCCCTCAAGCACCATGCGCGCCTTCACGCTTTCCGATTTCGATTTCGACCTGCCGCCCGAGCTGGTGGCCCAACACCCGGCCCCCGAACGCACGTCCTCCCGTCTCCTCGACGGCACGGGCGACGCGCCCGCCGACCGCATCTTCAAGGACCTGCCCTCGCTGCTGCGCGCGGGCGATCTGCTGGTCTTCAACGACACGCGCGTGGTCAAGGCGCGGCTGTTCGGCGAGAAGCCGACCGGCGGCAAGCTCGAGTTGCTGGTGGAGCGCGTGCTGCAGGGCCACGAGGTCGTGGCGCACATGAAAGTGAGCAAGAAGCCGCCGGTGGGCACCACGCTGCAGATGGTGGGCGGCTTTCGCGCGACGCTGCTGGGCCGCTGGCCCGACGAGCAGGGCGCGCTGTTCCGCTTCGGCTTCGAGAGCGACGACGCCGGCGAAGACCCCTACGCGCTGATGGCCCGCTGCGGCCATGTGCCGCTGCCGCCCTACATCACGCACACCGATTCGGCCGACGACGAAAGCCGCTACCAGACCGTGTTCGCGCGCGTGCCCGGCGCGGTGGCTGCACCGACCGCTGCGCTGCATTTCGACGAGGCGCTGCTGGCCGAGCTCGAAGCCCGCGGCGTGCAGCGCGCCAACGTCACGCTGCATGTGGGTGCGGGCACCTTCCAGCCCGTGAAGACCGAGAACATTTCAGAGCACACGATGCATGCCGAGCGCTACGAAGTGCCCGAGGCCACGCAGCGCGCCATCGCCGACTGCAAGGCGCGCGGCGGTCGCGTGGTCGCGGTCGGCACCACCACCGTGCGCACGCTCGAATCGTGGGCCAGGAGCGGCGAGGCCGCGGGCGACACGCGCATCTTCATCACGCCGGGCTTCGTGTTCGAGCACGTCGACCTGCTGGTCACCAACTTCCATTTGCCGAAGAGCACGCTGATGATGCTGGTCTCGGCCTTTGCGGGCTATGAACACGTGATGGCGCTCTATGCCCACGCCATCGCGCAGCACTACCGTTTCTTCAGCTACGGCGACGCCATGCTGCTGGCGCGCGCTCCCACATGAAAACCAACCACGCCATCCGCGCCTCGCTGGCCGCGCTCGCCTTCGGATGCACGCTGCTGCTGCCCGTGGCCGGCCATGCACGCGGCTACACGCCGCAGGGGCTGTGCGGCGGCTATACGCGGCTCGACATCGGCAGCCCCGCAGGCACCTGCGTCGCGCTGCTGGCCGACGAGGCCCAGGGCCTGCGTGCGCCCCGGCGCATCCTCGAGGTGGCGCCGGGGCGCTACTGGGTCGTCGACATGGGATCGTGGGAGCCGCGCCGCGGCCGCCTGCTCGAGATGGTGCTGCCCACCGAAGGCGCCGCGCCACGGCGCGCGCGCTTCAGCGTGCTGGCCGAGCAGCTCGACCGGCCGCTGGGCCTCGTGGCCGGGCCCGACGGCAAGATCTACGTCGGCGAGTCGGGCACGATCTGGCGCACGCCGATCCCTCTGCCCGGCGGCACTCTGCAGCGCGAGACGGTGATCGACGGCCTGCCGGGCGACGGCACGCATCCGCTCAAGGAACTGGCCTTCGGACCGGGCGGGCGGCTCTACGTCAACGTCGGCTCCGACTCCGATGCCTGCCGCGATGCGTCGTCGAAGCAATACCCGCTGCCCTGCCCCGACCTGGCCGGACCGAAGCCGCGCGCCGCCGTGTACGAGGCCGTGCTCGCCGGGCCGGACCACAAGCTGCAGAGCTTCAAGCCCTTTGCCACCGGCCTGCGCAACTCGGTCGCCCTGACCGTGCTGCCGGACGGCCCCGCCAAGGGCACCGTGCTGCAAGGCGAGAATTCCATCGACTACGAAGACGTGGGCCAGCCGCCCGAAGAACTGAACCGGCTGCAGGCCGGGCGCGACTACGGCTGGCCCTATTGCGTAGGCAACCGGCAACCCGCGCGCGGCTACGAGAACCGGCACGACTGCAAGGCCACCGAGGCACCGCTGATGCTCTGGCCCGCACACGCCGCGCCGCTGCAGATGATCACCGGGCCCGCGGACAGCCGCTTCGCGGGCCAGCTGCTGGTCGCCTGGCGCGGCCACCAGCCGCCCGGCCACCGCGTGGTGGGCTACAAGCTCGATGCGCGCGGCCTGCCCTCGGGCAAGCCGATCGAATGGCTTGCCGGCTGGAGCCCCAAGGCCGGCGTGCGCCCGATGGGCCGCCCCACCGGCATCACCGTCGACCGGCAGGGCCGCCTGCTCGCCGTCGAAGACTTCAACCGTACCATCCTGATGCTGCTGCCGGACACCGGCGCCGCCCCCCAGAAATGACCGACACCACGTCCCTGCCGCGCCTGAAGTTCGAACTTCTCAAGACCGATCCCGCGAGCCACGCGCGCCGCGGCACGCTCACGCTCAACCATGGCGTGGTGCAGACGCCGATCTTCATGCCCGTGGGCACCTACGGCACCGTCAAGGGCGTGATGCCGCGCAGCCTCGAGGAAATGGGCGCGCAGATCATCCTGGGCAACACCTTCCACCTCTGGATGCGCCCCGGCCTCGACGTGATGGCCAGCTTCGGCGGGCTGCACCAGTTCGAGAAATGGAACAAGCCGATCCTCACCGACTCGGGCGGCTTCCAGGTCTGGTCGCTGGGCGCGATGCGCAAGATCAGCGAGGAAGGCGTGAAGTTCGCCTCGCCCGTCAATGGCGACAAGCTGTTCCTCACGCCCGAGGTCTCGATGCAGATCCAGACCATCCTCAACAGCGACATCGTGATGCAGTTCGACGAGTGCACGCCCTACGACACCCAGGGCCACATCACGACCGAGGCCGAGGCGCGCATCTCGATGGAGCTGAGCCTGCGCTGGGCCAAACGCTGCCAGCACGAGTTCGCGCGGCTTCAGAACCCGAACGCGCTGTTCGGCATCGTGCAGGGCGGCATGTTCGAGAACCTGCGCGAGGAATCGCTCGCGGCGCTGGTCGACATGGACTTTCCGGGCTACGCCATCGGCGGCGTGAGCGTGGGCGAGCCCAAGGAGGAGATGCTGCACATCATGGGCCACACGCCGCACCGGCTGCCCGCGAACAAGCCGCGCTACCTGATGGGCGTGGGCACGCCCGAAGACCTGGTGCAGGGCGTGGCCGACGGCGTCGACATGTTCGATTGCGTGATGCCCACGCGCAACGCGCGCAACGGCACGCTGTTCACGCGCTTCGGCGACCTGAAGATGCGCAATGCGCGCCACAAGAACGATCCGCAGCCGATCGACCCGAGCTGCACCTGCTACGCCTGCGCGGGCGCACCGCGAGGCCCCTCCGGTAGCCCGGGCGTCTCGTGGAACGACGGCGGGCGCGAAGGCTTCAGCCGCGCCTACCTGCACCACCTCGACCGCTGCGCCGAGATGCTCGGGCCGATGCTCGCCACCATCCACAACCTGCACTACTACCTGAACCTGATGCGCGAGATCCGCGAATCGCTCGAGGCGGGCACGTTCACGGAATTCCGCGCGCGCTTCAAGTCGGAGCGCGCACGCGGCATCTGACGCGCAGCGCTACTTCGGCGGCTGGATCGCGAGCGGCGTGGCGTAGGGCTCGATGCGCAGCAGTTCGTTCCTGAACACCACGATCTGCCTGAGGGGCGCCTGCACCAGCGCGCCGCCCGCGTCCTTGTGCGAGGCGTATTGCCACAGCGTGAGCTGGCCCTTGGCCGCGAGCTGAGCGGCCAGCCGTTCCACGGCAGGATTGGAGCCCGACCCCAGCTGCGCCGCATCGGCGCCCACGATCACCTCGTCGCGCGGCGAGACCAGCTTGAAGAGCTGCATGGACGCCGCCGCCTGGGCGCGCACGGGGCGCACCGCCAGCACGGCGGGAAGAAGCGCGAGCCCAAGAAGGGTGCGGCGGGGAAGCGTGTTCGTCGTCATGGAGAAGGAGCGTAGCCACCAACGCCCGCGCCGGCCATTCGCCGGAAGCCATACGCCGGCCGGCGGCCCCTCGCCATGCAGGGGCACGCCCATCCGGTACGCTTGCCGCTCGTAGCCATCGCTGTTGCCGCATTCACATGACCACCGACGCATCACCACTTTCGTCCTACACCGCCCGCTATCCCTCGCTGGCCGGCCGCACCGTGTTCATCTCGGGCGGTGCGAGCGGCATCGGAGAGGCGCTGGTCCGGGCCTTCCACGCGCAGGGCGCGAAGGTCGGGTTCTGCGATCTCGACACGGCCGCCGGCACTGCGCTCGCGGCGCAGCTGCAGGGCGAGACGCCCGCGCTGTTCATCGCATGCGACGTGACCGACACGGCGGCGCTCGCGGCCACCATTGCCGCGGTGCGCGCGCAATTCGGCCCGATCGGCGTGCTGCTCAACAATGCGGCCAACGACCGGCGCCACGAGATGGCCGACGTCACCAGCGAAGACTTCGACCGCCTCGTGGCCGTCAACTTCAAGCACCAGTTCTTTGCCGCGCAGGCGGTGGCGGACGACATGCGCGCGCTGGGCGGCGGCTCGATCATCAACTTCGGCTCGATCAGCTGGATGATCAAGGGCCGCGGCTATCCGGTCTACCAGGCCTGCAAGGCGGCCGCGCGCGGCCTCACGCGCTCGCTGGCGCGCGACCTGGGCAAGCAGAACATCCGCGTCAATTCGATCGTGCCGGGCTGGGTGATGACCGAGCGGCAGATCAAGCTGTGGGTCAAGCCCGAGTCGGGCGCGGAGATCGATGCGGCCCAGTGCCTGCCGGGCCGTGTGATGGCCGAGGACATCGCGGCGATGGCGCTGTTCCTGGCCGCCGACGATTCGCGCATGTGCACCGCGCAGGACTACGTGGTGGACGCGGGCTGGACCTGAAATAGGCTCGCCCCCAAAAAAGAAAATTCCCGGGTACCGATCTTCTTAGTCGCGCAGTTCGGCCGGCAGCGTGCCGCCATTGGCGGCGATGCGGCTCATCACCTGCTTGTGCAGGCCGATGTTCCATTCGGCCGAACCCGGCTCGCCATCGCTGTAAAGAATTTCGCTGGCCAGTTCCTTGCGCGCGGCGAGGCTGCTGTCCAGGCCCAGCAACTTGAGCAGGTCGACGATCGAGGTGCGCCAGTTCAGGCCGGCGGCACCAGGCATCGCGTCCAGGACGGCGGGCACGTCGCCCAGCGGGATCGCAGGCGGCGGTGCGGCAGCGGCCGGCGCGCCCGGTGCAGCCGCCGGCGGTGCGGCGACGACTTCAGCGGCGTTGGCCGACGGAAAAATCTTGGAAAAAATCTTGCCGAAAATGCTCATGGGTGTGCTCCGTCAATGTGAATGGGAAAACCCGCGGCACGGCGTTGCGTGCCGCAGCCCCGGGGTTGTAGCACGCCCATGCGGCGGTTCCGCTACGTGGCCGGCAGAACCGGGGCACCCGGCGTGACCAATTGCGCAGTGCCGGTCACAGGTATGTGCGGCGACTGCGCCCGCGCGCCCGCTGAGGTTCCGCAGGCATGGCAGAACTTGGAGAACGCGCTCTTGCGCGTCTCGCACTGGCCGCAATGGTCGAACAGGCCGATGCCGCAGTGCGGGCAGAAGTCGATCTCGCCGTTCTTCAGGTCCACCGGGCGTTCGCAGCCGGGGCACACGCCCTTGCCGAGCCGTGCGAGTGCGACGTCGTAGCTGAGCTCCTCGCGCCGCACCTGGTCGGGCTGCTGCTCGGCGAGCTTCTGGCGCGCGAGGTAGGCGTTGAGCGCAACGATCGCATAGCGCCCCACGAGCACCGTGACCACAATGCCCACCGCGTAGCGCACGTAGCCGCCATAGCTCGGCAGGTAGGGCACCAGCTCGACGAAAAAGGCGAACAGCGCGAAGAAGATGAAGCCCCAGACGAAGGGCCAGTAGGTGCTCTTGCGCTTCTTCGCAAAGAGCCAGCCGGCCACGACCAGCAGCGGCAGCGTGAGCGCGAGGCGGTAGGCGAACACGCGCAGCTCGACGCGGCGGTACTCCGCTTCGAGCTTTTTTTGCGCATCGCGCTCCAGCAGCGACAGCGCCTCGCGGGCGCGCTGCTCGGCCTGGCGCGCATCGAGCACGATCTGCTGCTGCGCATTGACCAGGCGCTGGGCCTCGTCTTCCTTCTGCTTGAAGGCATCGAGCGCCTTGGTACGCGCGATCAGCTCCGTGTCCTGGTCGGGCTGCGCGGTGGCGCGCCGCGTGGCGATCCAGTTGCCGAAGGTCTCGCGGGCGTTGGCACTGGCCTGCCGTGCGGCGCTCTGCTGCAGGCGGACCTGCTCCAGCTGCCGCGTCGCCTGCAGCTCGGCGGCCTCCGACGCCTTGATGGTGCTGCGCAGCGGCTCGGCCGCGGGGCGGTCGATGAAGTCGTCGAGTTCGAGCGTGCGCTCGACCCGCGGCAGGTCGTCCACGATAGCGCCGCCGAGCCCGATCAGGAAGCTCGCGAACACCAGCGCCACGAGCCAGAGGCCGCGGCGAAACCATTTTTCGGACAGACGCAATGACTTGCTCATTTCATTCTTTCGGTGAGAGAGAGAGATTTCTTACTGCAGCTTGAACGCCACCGGCGCCGCGCCGAGCCCTGCGCGCGGCATCCACGCGAACACCGAGTCGACCGTCACGGTTTCGATGCGGTCCGAGAACCGCTTCTCGTTCGGATGGTCGTCGAAAGCCACGTTGGCCGAGCCCACGCGGCCGCCCAGCCGCGTCAGCGGGCCGAGCTTGAGCGTGGTCGGCTCGTAGCCCTTGAACTGCAGCCACGCCTGCGCCTGCGCGCGGCTCGCGATGGTGGCGGGCTCCATGGCCGCGGCCAGCGTCTCGACCGCCCACTGGTTCGACTGCTGGTACTTCTGTCCCCAGGCGTAGCTCACGATGCTGTAGGGCGCAATGTTCAGCCGCACGATGCGCGCGGGCGGCTCGCGGAGCGCGGCCAGCAACTGCACCTGCACGGCGGGCGCGGGCACGACCCAGGCGGCCTCGTAGCGCCACAGGTCGTCGAGGAAGAACTCGCCGAGCCCCTGGCGGTAGACCGCGGCCACGGCGCTGCCGCACTGGTTGAGCTTGTGCACCACGCGCCATGGACCCTCGTCGGTCTTGTAGGCGATGCCCAGGTGCGAATAGCGCAGGCCGTACTTGCCCAGGTCCTGCCCGGCGCGCGCCAGCAGCACGACGCGCGCGCCGCTCGCATCGAGCTGCTGCGAAGTGCGCTCGGCCAGCTGCATGCCCTTGGCGATCAGCTCGGCGGTCGGCCTGGCCTGCTCGCAGGAGCGGCCGGCCTGCGCCTGCAGCGGCAGTGCCGCCGAGAGCGCAAGCAGGAACGCAGGGAAGACCGCGCGCTTCACGACAGCCTCTCGTTGTACAGCAGCGCACGGCCGATGGCATTGGGCACGAAGGCCAGCACCTCGCCCGCGGCCGACAGCACGACGCCGGTGCCGATCACACTGACCAGCACGCCCGTGCCGACCGCCGCCGATGCGGCATTGGCGGCGCGCCCCATCACCTTGACGCTGGCACGCGCACCGTCCGAGGCGCGCTCCAGCAGGTAGACGGTGCCGTCGGCCGAGGCCTCGACCGCCACCACCGTAAGCATCGAGCCACCCACCGAGAGCGCGGCGGGCAGCGCGGCCACGGCCGTCGCGGAGGCACCCACCGCCGAAGCGGCACCCACGACCGAGGCCACCGGCAGCAGCGAGAGTGCGGCCGAAGCCTCGCTCTGCGCCTGGGCATGAAGGGGCAGCGTGGCGCCTGCGAAGGCGGTGCAGGCGGCGATCAGAAGCGCAGCAACGGATTTTTTCATGGCGGTCTTTCGTGGATGGATGGATGAAGAAAAAGCGGCGCTCATTCGGCCGAGGCGGCGGCTTCCTGGCGGGCGGCGCGGCGGCCTTGCAGCCGCGCTTCGGCCAGGTCGGCCTCGTGGCGGTCGCGCAGGGTCTTGGCCAGCGTGAAGGCCGAGCTGATCAGGAACAGCCAGCTCACGCCCAGGAAGGCCTTGTAGGCGTCGTTGATCTCCATGCGGACCAGGCCCCAGCCGGTCAGGCCCATCGCGGTGAAGAAGCTGCCCCAGACCACCAGGCGCCACATCGGCACGTCGCGGCCCGCCGTGCCGCTGGCGCCCGCCTGCTGGCTGTCGCGCACGAACTTGGCCAGCATGAAGGCGGTGCTGAGGCAGAACACATAGCCCATCACCATGAACGCACGGTCCAGCGCCTCGCCCGGCAGCCAGCTCAGGCCGGTGGCGCACAGGAACACGGCGATCGCGAAGGAAGCCCAGACCTGGAACTGCCAGGCCCGCGTGTCGCGCTGGATCGAAACGGTGGTGGAAGGGAAGGTTTGCATGCGTGCCTCGCGGCGTAGTGAAGGTGAGCGAATGATGGTCCGCTCCCGCGCCACGGGACTCGAATGCTTCGACCAGTTCCGGTTTGAGCCGCTACGGGTATCTTGAAGAGATACTTTTCGGCACCTTGTGCGCCGGAGAGGCCGCGCCTTACGCGGCCAGCAGCAATCCGCTCACGCGCTGCTGCAGCGCCTCGGGCCGCACCTCGGCCGGCGGCACGGCATGGCCGACGTTGAGCCCCACGCGGCTAAAGAAGCCGCGGCGGAAGGGCTTGGCCATGGCCACGTTCTGGCCGCCGCGCAGCTCGATGCGGCTGAAGTACGAGCCCCAGAGATTGGTCAGCGCCATCGGGATCACCGGCGGCTCGATGCCTTCGGCGCGCGCGCTTTCGATGATCTTCATCACGCCGCCCTTGAAGGGCTGCAGCTGGCCGTCCCGCGTGATGGCGCCCTCGGGAAAGATGGCCAGCAGGTCGCCCTCGCGCAGCACGCCCAGCGCCTTCGCGAACGCCGCTTCGTAGGCCGCCGGGTCTTCCTTTTGCGGCGCGATCGGAATCGCCTTGGCCAGCCTGAACAGCCAGCCGAGCACCGGCACCTTGAAGATGCGGTGGTCCATGATGAAGCGGATCGGACGCGGGCTCGCGGCCATCAGCAGTATGGCGTCGATGAAGCTCACGTGGTTGCACACCAGCACCGCGGCGCCCTCGGTGGGAATGTGCTCGTCGCCCTTGATCTCGAAGCGGTAGACGAAGTGCGACAGCATCCACGCGATGAAGCGCAGCAGGTATTCCGGCACCAGCATGAAGATGTAGAACGCCACCACGGCGTTGGCAATGCCGGTGAACAGGAAGATCTGCGGAATGGTGAAGCCGGCGCCGAGCAGCGCACCCGCGATGACCGAGCTGCCGATCATGAACAGCGCGTTGAGGATGTTGTTGGCCGCGATGATGCGTGCGCGGTGCGTGGGCTGGCTGCGCAGCTGGATCAGCGCGTACATCGGCACGCTGTAGAGCCCCGCGAAGAGCGACAGCAGCGCCAAGTCGGCCATCACACGCCAGTGCGCGGCCTGGCCCATGAAGGCGCCCAGCCCCATGACCGCTACCGGAGGCAGCGCGCGCGATGCAAAGTACAGGTCGATGGCGAACACGCTCATGCCGATCGCGCCCAGCGGCACCAGGCCGATCTCGACCTGCCGGCGGCTCAGCGTCTCGCACAGCAGCGAGCCCACGCCGATGCCCACCGAGAACACCACCAGCAGCAGAGACGCCACCTGCTCGTCGCCGTGCAGCACTTCCTTCGCGAAGCTGGGGAACTGGCTCAGGAACACCGCGCCGAAGAACCACATCCACGAGATGCCCAGGAGCGAGCGGAACACCACGATGTTGCCGTGCGCGAGCTTGAGGTTGCGCCAGGTCTCGCTGAACGGGTTCCAGTTGATCATCAGCCCCGGGTCGGTGGCCGGCGCCCGCGGAATGGCCTGGGCCACGCCGCGCCCCACCAGTGCCAGCAGCACGCAGGCCACCGCCACCGTCGTGTGGCCGACCTGCGGCAGCGCCACCAGCAGCCCGCCCGCCACCTGCCCGAGCAGGATGGCGACGAAGGTGCCCATCTCGACCATGCCGTTGCCGCCCGTGAGTTCGCGCGCGTCGAGCACCTGCGGCAGGTAGGCGAACTTGACCGGCCCGAACAGCGTGGAATGCAGGCCCATGAGGAACACGCAGCCCAGCAGCACCACCGCATCGGCGCGCACGAAGCCCCAGGCCGCGAGCAGCATGATCGCGATCTCGAGGTTCTTGACGAAGCGGATCATCTTCGTCTTGTCGAACTTGTCGGTGAGCTGCCCCGCCGTGGCGGAGAACAGCAAAAACGGCAGGATGAACAGCGCGCCGATGGCCAGGCCCGCCATGGCCGGCGGCATCCAGCTCAGCTGGAGCTGGTAGGTCACCATGACGGTGAAGGCGAACTTGAAGAGGTTGTCGTTGGCCGCGCCCGCGAACTGGGTCCAGAAGAAGGGCGCGAAGCGCCGCTGCCCGAGAAGCGCGAACTGGTTCGCGTGGGCGTTCGCCTCGTGGGGCGCGGTGGCGGCAGTGGCAGCAGCGGCGGGGGTTGTCATTCGGAGCATCTCCTCTTGTTATCTACTGGCGCAGCGACACGCAGTGCGCGAAGACTGGGGGCGGGCCTATGTCATGCCGTCACGGCGGCGGCTGCGTCGGGATTGTGCCGCAGCAGGGTCGCGCGCCAGTTCATGTCGAGCTTGCGCAGCGCCGCCAGCACCGGCAGGCCCGCCAGCGATGCGGTCAGGTGCTTGAGGGTGTGGCCCGAAACCACCTGCTGCGTCGCCTCGTAGATCGCGTGGTCGGCCAGCTCGAAGGCCTTGGCCAGGGCATAGAAGCAGATCACCCAGCCCAGCTTGAGCCCGACCGCGCCGCGCATCGGCGTGGCGATCGCGAGCGTGAGCACCAGCGCCATGCCGCCGAACTGCACGATGGCCCAGGGCAGCACGTTGCCGCTTTCCTGGAACACCTCGGCCGACAGCAGCCCGGCCATCAGCACGAACCAGGCGGCCGGCCAGCCGGCGCGCTGGCTCACGCGCTCGCAGACCGCGATGCCGATCAGCCCCGCGAACGCCACCGCCATGCCGGCGCGGTCGGCCGCGAGCCGGGCGCCGTCGGGCATCAGGTGGAAGAAGGCCGATCCCGCAGCAGTGGCGACCAGCCCCGCAAAGAAAAGCCAGGCGCAGTCGAGCGTGTTGTCCGGCGGATCGTTGGCCGGCGGCGCCAGCGGGAACTGCGCCAGCGCCTCCTGGTGGGCGCGGTCGATCCGGTTGAGCCGGTACAGGCCCCAGAAGCCGATCAGCATGAAGGGCAGGTTGCTCAGCACGTCCATGGCGTTGGGCAGGCCGTGCCAGCTGCGGTCGTCGGCGAACACCGAGGCAATGGCCACCTCGGCCGCCGGCAATGCGGGTCCGAACAGGGCCACCAGCGCGAGCAGCGCGAAGGTGAAGAGCAGTCCGCGCTCGCGGCGGCTGAGGGTGGGCAAAGGCATGGCGGTCCTCGGTGGTGGGTGGTACGAGCCGCGGAATTTAGTTGCCAGTCTCTCTACAGGCATCGAGAATCGATACGAGGCACTAATTCACACCTTTCAGTATCTTTTTCTAATACCTCCTTCCGCATCAGCACCCTCATGAGCACCACCGTCGACCTCGTCCAAGCCCTCAAGAACGAACTCAAGAGCGCCCGCATGACCTACGCCGACCTGGCGCGCTCGCTCGACATGGCCGAATCCAGCGTGAAGCGCATGCTGGCCAAGAGCGACATGCCGCTGTCGCGCGTCGATGCGATCTGCCGTGCGCTCAAGATCGACTTCGCGGAGTTGGCGCGCCGCGTGGCCGACGCCCAGCCGCTGCTGAAGGAGCTGACCCAGGAGCAGGAAAAGGCGGTGGTCAAGGACAAGAAGCTGCTGCTGGTGGCCATCAGCGTGCTGAGCCAGTGGACGCTGGAGCAGATCGTGGCTTCGTACCGGATCAGCGAGGCCGAGTGCATCGGCTGTCTGGCGCAGCTGGACCGCATCGGCATCATCGAACTGCGCCCGCTGAACCGCTACCGGCTGAAGCTGGCCAAGACCTTCCGCTGGCGGCCGCACGGCCCGGTGATGGAGTTCTTCCGCGAGAACGTGGTGCTCGACTACTACCGCGGCGGCTTCGATGGCCCGGCCGAAGGGCTGCTGCTGGTGCACGGGTCGATCAGCCGCTCGCTCGCGCCCGCGTTCCTGGAACGCCTGCAGCGCGTGGCGCAGGACTTCGCGCAGCAGCACCAGACCGACCAGAAGCTCTCGGCCAAGGACCGCGAGGGCTACACGCTGCTGCTGGGCATGCGCAACTGGGAGTTCGAAGCCTTCACACGCCTGCGCAGAGCTTGAGGCCAGGCAGCCGCCCACCCCAGGAACACCGAGGAACCGGCTTTGCCGGGCCTCCGGTGTTGCCCCCGGCAGGGGGTTGGAGAAGCGACACGAAGTGCGCGGAGCCTGGGGGCGAGCCTTATTTCGCGGCCTCTAGTGCGTCGCGCGTGGTGCGCGCGGCCTTTTGGGCCGCCTCGGCAAAGTCGTCGCCGGAGGAGGCGTAGATGATGGCGCGCGACGAGTTCACGATGATCGGCGCGTCGGGGCGCCAGCCGGCGCGCACCGTGGCCACCGCATCGCCGCCCTGGGCGCCGACGCCCGGAATCAGCAGCGGCACCGTCGGCGCGAGTTCGCGCACGCGCTCGATCTCCGCCGGATAGGTCGCACCCACCACGAGGCCGAGCTGTCCGTTGAGGTTCCACGGGCCCTGCGCCAGCTTGGCGACGTGCTCGTAGAGAAAGGGCTGGCCCTCGATGTCCGCCAGGCGCTGGCCTTGCAGGTCGGAGCCGCCGGGATTGCTGGTGCGGCAGAGCAGGAAGGCGCCCTTGCCCTGGTGCTTGAGGTAGGGCGCCACCGAGTCGAAGCCCATGAAGGGCGACAGGGTCACGGCGTCGGCGCCGTAGCGTTCGAAGGCCTCGATGGCGTACTGCTCGGCCGTGGAGCCGATGTCGCCGCGCTTGGCGTCCAGGATCACGGGCACGTCGGGCGCGTTGCGGCGCATGTGCTCCATCAGTTGTTCGAGCTGGGCTTCGGCGCGGTGGGCCGCGAAATAGGCGATCTGCGGCTTGAAGGCGATGACCAGGCCGGCCGTCGCGTCGACGATGCGCGCGCAGAAGTCATAGATGCGGCTGGCGTCGCCCTTGAGCTGCCCCGGGAACTTGGCTGGCTCCGGATCGAGCCCCACGCAGAGCAACGAACCGTTTTTTTGCTGTGCATTGGCCAGCTTGTCGAGGAAAGTCATGGGGTCCGATTTTAAGGACCCGCCTGCCGGCCCTCAGGTCGGCGGTGTTTGCTGTTCAGCGGCCAGGCACAAATCCGCCCAGGCGCGGGCCTTGTCGGCCGGGTTTCGCAGCAGGTAGGCAGGGTGGTAAGTGGCCACCACCGGCACCCCGCTGGCCGAGGGCAGCGGCACCGCGCGGCCGCGCAGCTTGCCGAGCGGATCGGTGCTTTGCATCAGGCTCTGGGCGGCCAGCGGGCCCATGGCGAGCACCAGGCTCGGCGCCAGCGCGGCCGCATGTTCCGCGAACGCCTCGTCCATCGGACGCGGGCTGCCGGGCTGGCCGGCGCCTACGCCGCGGTGCGTGCGCATCAGGTGCACCGGCGTCTTGCCGTCGTGCAGCTGGAGGGCGCGCAGCATGTTGTCGAGCAGCTTGCCGGCATCGCCCGCAAAGGGCTCGCCGTGGCGGCCGTCGGCTTCGGGCGGCATGTCGGCCACCACCAGCCAGCCGCCTTGCGCTGCCTCGGCCGAGGCCTCGGCATAAAGGCGGCGCGGCGCATCGACCAGCACGGCGGCGCCCTGCGCGAGCAGCGCGGGAGCGGTGGGACGCGCCGCCGGGGCCGGTGCGGCTGCGACGGGCCTTGCGGCCGGCGTGGG
>NZ_JACVBS010000012.1:0-221493 GCF_014852545.1 Variovorax sp. VRV01 | reverse complement strand
GGCGACAACGTCAGCATCACCGTGAAGCTGATCAACCCGATCGCGATGGAAGAAGGCCTGCGCTTCGCCATCCGCGAAGGCGGCCGCACCGTGGGTTCGGGCGTCGTGGCAAAGATCCTCGACATCTGAGCCGAGCAAAGAGTACCGGAGGGGTATAGCTCAATTGGCAGAGCGTCGGTCTCCAAAACCGAAGGTTGTAGGTTCGATTCCTACTGCCCCTGCCACTTAGGTGGCGCCTCCGAAAAACCCCCGTCGTTCGCCCGGCGGGAGGCTAAAAAGCCCATCGTGACCCGATGGGCTTCGGCGTCTCAAGAAGGCGCATTGAATTGAAGGCCGAAAGGCCACAGGAAATCAGCCGAACATGGCCACTTCTCAAATCGAAACCGTGAGCACGGGTGCCGACAAGGCCAAATTGGCCGCGTCGGTGCTGCTGGCAGTGGGCGCCATCGTGGCGTTCTACCTGCTGGCGCGCCAGGGCTCGCTGGTGCAATGGGCTGCGTTGCTGGTCGGCCTGGCCGCGGCCGTGGGGGCCTTCGGCAGCTCCGAGAATGGCCGCCAGTTGTGGGCTTTCGGCCGCGACTCGTGGCGCGAGGTCAAGAAAGTCGTCTGGCCGACCCGCAAGGAAGCCATGCAGATGACGGCCTACGTGTTTGCCTTCGTGGCGGTCATGTCTGTTTTCCTCTGGCTCACCGACAAGACGCTCGAATGGGTGTTTTTCGACCTAATTCTGGGCTGGAGAAAATAAATGACCGACGACGCAGTTGAAACCACGCCGAGCAGTCCCGAGGAGGAAAACACCTCGGTGCTGGCCCCCGCCGCCAACCCCGATCTGCGCTGGTACGTGGTGCACGCCTATTCGGGCATGGAAAAGGCCGTCGAGCGCAACATCATTGAGCGCATCAACCGTGCCGGCATGCAGGACAAGTTCGGCCGCATCCTGGTGCCGACCGAAGAAGTGGTCGAGATCAAGAACGGCCAGAAGCGCACCACCGAGCGCCGCTTCTTCCCGGGCTACGTGCTGGTCGAAATGATCATGGACGACGAGAGCTGGCACCTGGTGAAGCACACCAACAAGGTGACGGGCTTCGTTGGCGGCGCCAAGAATCGTCCGGCCCCGATCTCGCAGAAAGAGGTCGAGGGCATCGTCAGCCAGATGCAGCAGGGCACCGAGAAGCCGCGCCACAAGGTCGAGTTCACCGTTGGCGAATTCGTGCGCGTCAAGGAAGGCCCGTTCACCGACTTCAACGGCACCGTCGAGGAAGTCAACTACGAGAAGAGCAAGGTCAGCGTGTCGGTCATGATCTTCGGCCGCGCAACGCCTGTGGAGCTCGAGTTCAGCCAGGTCGAGAAGACCTGAGTCCGCCGGTCCTCGGACCGGAACCATTCCCGGCTGCGCGTTGTCCGACTCGGCGCGCGGCCTTGATCGAAGAGTCGTTCAACCCCGGGGAGCCGCGGCGAAAGCCAAGGCGATATCACCCGCAAGGAGCAAAGCATGGCGAAAAAAATCGTCGGCTTCATCAAGCTGCAAGTGCCAGCTGGTAAGGCCAACCCGTCACCACCCATCGGTCCCGCACTGGGCCAGCGTGGTTTGAACATCATGGAGTTCTGCAAGGCGTTCAACGCGCAGACCCAGAGCGTCGAGCCTGGTCTGCCGCTGCCGGTGGTCATCACCGCGTTCGCTGACAAGAGCTTCACCTTCATCATCAAGACGCCGCCGGCGATCACCTTGATCAAGAAGGCCATCAAGCTGGACAAGGGCTCGGCCCGTCCGCACACCGACAAGGTCGGCAAGATCACGCGCGCACAGCTCGAAGAGATCGCCAAGACCAAGATGAAGGACCTGACTGCCGCCGACCTGGACGCAGCAGTTCGCACCATCGCCGGCTCTGCCCGTTCGATGGGCGTGAATGTGGAGGGCGTGTAAATGGCCAAGATCACCAAGAAGCAAAAAGCGCTCGCAGGCAAGGTCGACAGCAACAAGCTGTATCCGCTGGCTGACGCGATCGGCATCGTGAAGGAAGCCGCCACCGCCAAGTTCGACGAATCGATCGACGTGGCCGTGCAGCTGGGCATCGACGCGAAGAAGTCTGACCAGGTCGTGCGTGGCGCCGTCGTGCTGCCCAACGGCACCGGCAAGACCAAGCGCGTGGCCGTGTTCGCCCAGGGCGCCAAGGCAGAAGAAGCCAAGGCCGCCGGCGCCGACATCGTCGGCATGGACGACCTGGCTGCCATGGTCAAGGCTGGCGACATGCCTTTCGACGTCGTGATCGCCGCCCCTGACGCCATGCGCGTGGTCGGTACGCTCGGCCAGATCCTCGGCCCGCGCGGCCTGATGCCCAACCCCAAGGTTGGCACGGTGACCCCGGACGTTGCCACGGCCGTGAAGAATGCCAAGGCTGGCCAGGTCCAGTTCCGCGTCGACAAGGCCGGCATCGTGCACGGCACGATCGGCCGCCGCTCGTTCGACAACGACAAGCTGCAAGGCAACCTCGCCGCGCTGATCGACGCTCTGGTCAAGGCCAAGCCGGCGACCAGCAAGGGCGTGTACCTGCGCAAGGTGGCGGTGTCGTCGACCATGGGCCTGGGTGTCCGCGTGGACACGCAGACCATCGCGGCGAGCTAAGCAAAGAGATTTGCCTCGCCCGCAAGGGCAGGGCGAATGTGGTGGGTCGCGGCAGCTCCGGTTGCCGCGAGCCATCCAAGACCGCTGGTGTGCAGGGCGCTGCACTTAATCGCCGGATCGATCCTTCCGGTATCCAGCGCAGATGGCGACCCCACTGCAAGGAATTTGATTTTTGTTCCTGACAGTTGGTCGCTGCATGAAGCGCGATCCGAGGCCTCGGCCGAAGGTCGCATTAAAAGGAGTAGACCTTGAGTCTGAATCGCAGTGAGAAAGAAGCGGTCATCAGTGATGTGACCAGCCTCGCCGCTAAAGCTCAAACGCTCGTGATGGCGGAATACCGTGGCATCACGGTGGCCGATATGACCAAACTGCGCAGCGAAGCTCGCAGCAAGGGTGTGACCCTCAGCGTGTTGAAGAACACGCTGGCACGCCGTGCTGTCGCTGGTAGCGCATTTGAGATCGTTGGCGACCAGATGACCGGCCCGCTGATCTATGGCTTTTCCGAAGACGCAGTGGCCGCCGCCAAGGTGGTGGCCGATTTCGCGAAGACCAACGACAAGTTGGTGATTCGCGGCGGCGCATTCGGCGGCAAGGCCCTGGACGTGAACGGCGTGAAGCAACTGGCCAACATCCCTTCCAAGGAAGTGCTGCTGGCGCAATTGCTGGGCTTGATGCAATCCCCGATCTCTCGTACCGCCCGCGTGCTCGCGGCGCTGGCCGAGAAGCGCGGTGGTGGCGAAGCTGCACCCGCCGATGCACCGGCCGAAGCGCAGGCTGCTTGAAGCTTGCGTTTGAAATATTCAACCCAATTGTTAGGAAACAAAAATGGCATTCGATAAAGACGCATTTCTGACCGCGCTCGACAGCATGACGGTCCTGGAACTCAACGACCTGGTGAAAGCCATCGAAGAGAAGTTCGGCGTGAGCGCCGCTGCAATGGCTGCCCCCGCCGGCGCTGGCGGTGGTGCTGCCGCTGCCGTGGCCGAAGAGCAGACCGAGTTCAACGTCATGCTGATGGATGCAGGCGCGAACAAGGTTTCGGCGATCAAGGCCGTGCGCGAAATCACCGGCCTGGGCCTCAAGGAAGCCAAGGACCTGGTGGAAGCCGCTCCCAAGGCTGTCAAGGAAGGCCTGTCGAAGGCTGACGCTGAAGCCGCCAAGAAGAAGCTGGAAGACGCCGGCGCCAAGGTGGAACTGAAGTAATTCAGACCCGCTAGAGGGCTGGAGGTGCCTGAAAAGGCCCTCCAGCCTTTGCCGCTTTCAGAGCGCACCCGAAAACCGGAAAAAAGACGGTTTTCGAGTGTCTTCTGACCCCGACTGCAGAAGACCCCTTGGTTCGGGCGATGTGCAACGCATCGCTGTCCGCCAACGGCTGGTAGTGGCCAGCCGCCAAGCAGTGGTGCCGTTCGCCCGGCACCGCTGACAAGTCGCTGAAGATCTCAAGCTCCGGAGCTCTCATGGCCCAATCGTCCGCGTACAGTTACACCGAACGCAAGCGCATCCGAAAAAGTTTCGGCAATCGCGACAGCGTCGTAGAAATCCCCTACCTGCTGCAGATGCAGAAAGACGCGTACACCGCGTTCCTGCAAGCCGGCATTCCTCCCAAACAACGCACCGTCGAAGGCCTGCAGGCCGCGTTCGACGCTGCCTTCCCGATCGTCTCGCACAATGGTTTTGTCGAGATGAAGTTCCTCGAGTACAACCTCGCGAAGCCGGCCTTCGACGTGCGCGAGTGCCAGACCCGCGGCCTGACCTTTGCCTCGGCCGTGCGCGCCAAGGTCCAGCTCATCATCTATGACCGCGAATCGTCGACCTCGCAGTCGAAGGTGGTCAAGGAAGTGAAGGAACAAGAGGTCTACATGGGCGAAGTGCCGCTCATGACCGAAAAGGGTTCGTTCATCATCAATGGCACCGAGCGCGTGATCGTCTCGCAGCTGCACCGTTCGCCGGGCGTGTTCTTCGAACACGACAAGGGCAAGACGCACAGCTCGGGCAAGCTGCTGTTCTCGGCCCGCGTGATTCCCTACCGCGGTTCGTGGCTCGATTTCGAGTTCGACCCGAAGGACATGCTGTACTTCCGCGTCGACCGCCGCCGCAAGATGCCGGTCACGATCCTGCTGAAGGCCATCGGCCTGAACCCGGAATCGATCCTCGCGAACTTCTTCGTGAACGACAACTTCCGCCTGATGGACAGCGGCGCCCAGATGGAATTCGTTCCCGAGCGCCTGCGCGGCGAAGTCGCGCGCTTCGACATCACCGACAAGTCGGGCAAGGTCGTGGTCGCCAAGGACAAGCGCGTGACCGCGCGCCACACGCGTGAACTCGAGCAGTCGGGCACTACGCACATCAGCGTGCCGGAAGACTTCCTGGTCGGCCGCGTGATCGCCCGCAACATCGTCGACGCCGACTCCGGCGAAATCCTGGCCAAGGCCAACGACGAACTGACCGAAGCGCTGCTGAAGAAGCTGCGCACGGCCGGCGTGCAGGACATCCAGGTGATCTACACCAACGAACTCGACCAGGGCGCGTACATCTCGCAGACCCTGCGCATCGACGAGACGGTGGACGAGTTCGCAGCCCGCGTGGCCATCTACCGCATGATGCGCCCCGGCGAGCCGCCGACGGAAGACGCGGTGCAGGCCCTGTTCCAGCGCCTGTTCTACAACCCGGACACGTACGACCTGTCGCGCGTCGGCCGCATGAAGTTCAACGCCAAGGTCGGCCGCGACGAATCGACCGGCCCGATGGTGCTGACCAACGAAGACATCCTGGCCGTGGTCAAGATCCTCGTGGACCTGCGCAACGGCAACGGCGAAGTCGACGACATCGACCACCTGGGCAACCGGCGCGTGCGCTGCGTCGGCGAACTGGCCGAGAACCAGTACCGCACCGGCCTGGCCCGCATCGAGAAGGCCGTGAAGGAACGCCTCGGCCAGGCCGAGCAAGAGCCGCTGATGCCGCACGACCTGATCAACAGCAAGCCGATCTCGGCCGCGCTGAAGGAGTTCTTCGGCGCCTCGCAGCTGTCGCAGTTCATGGACCAGACCAACCCGCTGTCCGAAATCACCCACAAGCGCCGCGTGTCGGCCCTTGGCCCGGGCGGTCTGACGCGCGAACGTGCAGGCTTCGAAGTGCGCGACGTGCACGTGACCCACTACGGCCGCGTGTGCCCGATCGAAACGCCTGAAGGCCCGAACATCGGCTTGATCAACTCGCTGGCCCTGTACGCCCGCCTGAACGAATACGGCTTCATCGAGACGCCGTACCGCCGTGTGGTCGACAGCAAGGTCACCAACGAGATCGACTACCTGTCGGCCATCGAAGAAGGCAAGTACGTCATCGCCCAGGCCAATGCGGCCCTGGACAAGGACGGCAAGCTGACCGGCGACCTGGTTTCGGCGCGTGAGGCCGGCGAGTCGATCCTGGTCGGCGCCGAACGCATCCAGTACATGGACGTGTCGCCCGCGCAGATCGTGTCGGTGGCTGCCTCGCTCGTGCCGTTCCTCGAGCACGACGATGCGAACCGCGCGCTGATGGGCGCCAACATGCAGCGCCAGGCCGTGCCCGTGCTGCGTCCCGAGAAGCCGATGGTCGGTACCGGTATCGAGCGCGTCTCCGCGGTCGACTCGGGCACCGTGGTCACGGCCACCCGCGGCGGTATCGTCGACTACGTCGATGCGACCCGTGTCGTGGTGCGCGTGAACGACGCCGAAGCGGCAGCCGGTGAAGTCGGTGTGGACATCTACAACCTGATCAAGTATCAGCGTTCGAACCAGAACACCAACATCCACCAGCGTCCGATCGTCAAGCGCGGCGACAAGATCGCCAAGGGCGACGTGATCGCCGACGGCGCATCGACCGACCTCGGCGAACTGGCTCTCGGCCAGAACATGCTGATCGCGTTCATGCCCTGGAACGGCTACAACTTCGAAGACTCGATCCTGATCTCGGAACGCGTCGTCGCGGAAGACCGCTACACCTCGATTCACATCGAGGAACTGGTGGTGATGGCCCGCGACACCAAGCTCGGCGCCGAGGAGATCACGCGCGACATCCCGAACCTGGCCGAGCAGCAGCTCAACCGCCTGGACGAATCCGGCATCATCTACGTGGGTGCCGAAGTGCAGCCGGGCGACACGCTGGTGGGCAAGGTCACGCCGAAGGGCGAGACCACGCTGACGCCTGAAGAGAAGCTGCTTCGCGCCATCTTCGGCGAGAAGGCTTCCGACGTGAAGGACACGTCGCTGCGCGTGGACCAGGGCTCGCAAGGCACCGTGATCGATGTGCAGGTCTTCACCCGCGAAGGCATCACGCGCGACAAGCGCGCCCAGCAGATCATCGACGACGAGCTCAAGCGCTTCCGCCTCGACCTGAACGACCAGCTTCGCATCGTCGAAGCCGACGCGTTCGACCGTATCGAGAAGCTGCTGACCGGCAAGGTGGCCAACGGCGGCCCGAACAAGCTGGCCAAGGGCACCAAGCTCGACAAGGCCTACCTGTCGTCGGTCGAGAAGTTCCACTGGTTCGACATCCGCCCGGCGGACGACGAAGTGGCCACGCAGCTCGAGTCGATCAAGAACTCGCTCGAACAGACGCGCCACAGCTTCGACCTCGCGTTCGAGGAAAAGCGCAAGAAGCTCACGCAGGGCGACGAGCTGCCCGCGGGCGTGCTCAAGATGGTCAAGGTCTACCTGGCCGTCAAGCGCCGCCTGCAACCCGGCGACAAGATGGCCGGCCGGCACGGCAACAAGGGTGTGGTGTCGAAGATCGTTCCGGTCGAAGACATGCCCCACATGGCCGACGGCACGCCGTGCGACATCTGCCTGAACCCGCTGGGCGTGCCTTCGCGGATGAACGTGGGCCAGGTGCTCGAAGTGCACCTGGGCTGGGCCGGCAAGGGCATCGGCAACCGCATCGGCGACCTGCTGCAGCAGGAGGCCAAGGTGGCCGAGCTGCGCAAGTTCATGGAGCAGCTGTACAACGGCTCGGGCCGCAAGGAAGACCTCAGCCTGCTGAGCGACACCGACGTGCTCGAAATGGCGGCCAACCTGTCTTCGGGTGCCACCTTCGCCACGCCGGTGTTCGATGGTGCCTCGGAGGAGGAAATCCGCGGCATGCTGAAGCTCGCCTATCCGGACGACATCGCCAAGCTCAAGGGCCTGACCGAGACGCGCACGCAGGCCTACCTGTACGACGGCCGCACCGGCGACCAGTTCGAGCGTCCCGTCACGGTCGGCTACATGCACTTCCTGAAGCTGCACCACTTGGTGGACGACAAGATGCACGCCCGTTCGACCGGCCCGTACTCGCTCGTCACGCAGCAGCCGCTGGGCGGCAAGGCGCAGTTCGGCGGCCAGCGTTTCGGCGAAATGGAAGTGTGGGCGCTGGAAGCCTACGGCGCCGCCTACGTGCTGCAGGAAATGCTGACGGTGAAGTCCGACGACGTGCAAGGCCGTACCAAGGTGTACGAGAGCATCGTCAAGGGCGAACACTCCATCGAAGCCGGCATGCCGGAATCGTTCAATGTGCTGGTCAAGGAAATCCGTTCCCTGGGCCTGGACATCGAACTCGAACGTTCTTAAGTTGAAAAGGGAAAGAGTCTTATGAAATCGCTACTCGACCTGTTCAAGCAATTCACGCCCGATGAGCATTTCGATGCCATCAAGATCGGCATGGCTTCGCCCGAGAAGATCCGTTCGTGGTCCTTCGGCGAGGTGAAGAAGCCCGAGACGATCAACTACCGCACGTTCAAGCCCGAGCGCGACGGCCTCTTCTGCGCCAAGATCTTCGGCCCCATCAAGGACTACGAGTGCCTGTGCGGCAAGTACAAGCGCCTGAAGCACCGCGGCGTGATCTGCGAGAAGTGCGGCGTCGAAGTCACGCAGACCAAGGTGCGCCGCGAGCGCATGGGCCACATCGACCTGGCCGCGCCCTGCGCCCACATCTGGTTCCTGAAGTCGCTGCCGTCGCGCCTGGGCCTCGTGCTCGACATGACGCTGCGCGACATCGAACGCGTGCTGTACTTCGAAGCCTACGTGATCACCGACCCCGGCATGACCCCGCTGAAGAAGTTCGGCATCATGTCCGAGGACGACTATGACGCGAAGCGCAAGGAATACGGCGACGAGTTCGTCGCCAAGATGGGCGCCGAAGGCATCAAGGATCTGCTCGAGGGCATCGAACTCGACAGCGAGATCGAACGCCTGCGCGGCGACCTGACCGGCTCCGAAGTCAAGGTCAAGAAGAACTCCAAGCGCCTCAAGGTGCTGGAGGCCTTCCGCAAGTCGGGCATCAAGCCCGAGTGGATGGTGCTCGACGTGCTGCCCGTGCTGCCGCCGGACCTGCGTCCGCTGGTGCCGCTGGACGGCGGCCGCTTCGCGACCTCCGACCTGAACGACCTGTACCGCCGCGTCATCAACCGCAATTCGCGCCTGCGCCGCCTGCTGGAGCTGAAGGCTCCGGAAATCATCGCGCGCAACGAGAAGCGGATGCTGCAGGAGGCTGTCGACTCGCTGCTGGATAACGGCCGCCGCGGCAAGGCCATGACGGGCGCCAACAAGCGCGCGCTCAAGTCGCTCGCCGACATGATCAAGGGCAAGAGCGGCCGCTTCCGCCAGAACCTGCTGGGTAAGCGCGTCGACTACTCGGGCCGTTCGGTCATCGTGGTGGGCCCGACGCTCAAGCTGCACCAGTGCGGCCTGCCGAAGCTGATGGCGCTCGAGCTGTTCAAGCCCTTCATCTTCTCGCGCCTCGAAGCCATGGGCATCGCGACGACGATCAAGGCTGCGAAGAAGGAAGTCGAATCGGGCACGCCGGTGGTCTGGGACATCCTGGAAGAAGTGATCAAGGAGCACCCGGTGATGCTGAACCGTGCGCCTACGCTGCACCGTTTGGGCATCCAGGCGTTCGAGCCGATCCTGATCGAAGGCAAGGCGATCCAGCTGCACCCGCTGGTTTGCGCGGCCTTCAACGCCGACTTCGACGGCGACCAGATGGCCGTCCACGTGCCGCTGTCGGTGGAAGCGCAGATGGAAGCCCGCACGCTGATGCTGGCCTCCAACAACGTGCTGTTCCCGGCTTCGGGCGAACCCTCGATCGTTCCTTCGCAGGACGTGGTGCTGGGTCTGTACTACACGACCCGCGACCGCATCAACGGCAAGGGCGAGGGCCTGATCTTCTCCGACATCGGTGAAGTGCAGCGCGCGCTCGACGCCAACGAGGTCGAACTCACCGCCAAGGTGGCAGTGCGCATCACGGAGTACACCAAGGACAAGGAAACCGGCGAATTCACGCCTTCCACGTCGCTGGTGGACACCACCGTGGGCCGCGCGCTGCTGTCCGAGATCCTGCCCAAGGGCCTGCCGTTCTCGAACATCAACAAGGCGCTGAAAAAGAAGGAGATCTCCAAGCTCATCAACGTCTCGTTCCGCAAGTGCGGCCTGAAAGAGACCGTGGTGTTCGCCGACAAGCTGCTGCAGAACGGCTTCCGCCTGGCCACCAAGGCCGGCATCTCGATCGCCATCGACGACATGCTGGTGCCCGCCGAGAAGCACGGCATCATCGAGCGCTCGGCCAAGGAAGTGAAGGAGATCGAGCAGCAGTACGTCTCCGGTCTCGTGACCTCCGGCGAGCGCTACAACAAGGTGGTGGACATCTGGGGCAAGGCCGGCGACGAAGTGTCGAAGGTCATGATGGCCAAGCTGTCCAAGCAGAAGGTCATCGACCGCCACGGCAAGGAAGTGGAGCAGGAGTCGTTCAACTCCATCTACATGATGGCCGACTCCGGCGCCCGCGGTTCCGCAGCGCAGATCCGCCAGGTGGCCGGCATGCGTGGCCTGATGGCCAAGCCGGACGGCTCGATCATCGAGACGCCCATCACCGCGAACTTCCGCGAAGGCCTGAACGTGCTGGAGTACTTCATCTCCACTCACGGTGCCCGTAAGGGTCTGGCCGACACGGCGCTGAAGACGGCGAATTCGGGCTACCTGACGCGCCGCCTGGTCGACGTGACGCAGGACCTGGTGGTCACCGAGCAGGACTGCGGCACGCACGGCGGCTACCTGATGCGCGCCATCGTCGAAGGCGGTGAAGTGATCGAGTCGCTGCGCGACCGTATCCTGGGCCGCTCGGCTGCCGACGACGTGCTGCACCCGGAAAACCGCTCGGTGCTGCTGAAGGCCGGCGAGATGTTCGACGAGGACAACATCGAAGAGCTCGAGGCGCAAGGCGTCGACGAGGTCAAGGTGCGTACCGCGCTGACCTGCGAAACCCGCTTCGGCATCTGCGCGACCTGCTACGGGCGCGACCTGGGCCGCGGCGGCCTGATCAACATCGGCGAAGCCGTCGGTGTGATCGCTGCGCAGTCCATCGGCGAACCCGGCACGCAGCTCACGATGCGTACCTTCCACATCGGCGGTGCGGCATCGCGTGCAGCGGTGGCCTCGAGCGTCGAAGCCAAGTCCAACGGCGTGATCGGCTTCAACGCCACGATGCGCTACGTGACCAACAGCAAGAACGAGCTGGTGGTGATTGCACGTTCGGGCGAGATCGTCATCCATGACGAACACGGCCGCGAGCGCGAACGCCACAAGGTGCCGTACGGCGCGATCCTGGCGGTCAAGGCCGACCAGCAGATCAAGGCCGGCCATGTGCTTGCCAACTGGGATCCGCTGACGCGCCCGATCATCACGGAATTCGCCGGCAAGACGCAGTTCGAGAACGTGGAAGAAGGTCTCACCGTCGCCAAGCAGGTGGACGAAGTGACCGGCCTGTCGACCCTGGTCGTGATCGATCCGAAGCGCCGCGGCGCTGCCAAGGTCGTGCGTCCGCAGGTGAAGCTCATCGACGCCTCCGGCGCCGAAGTGAAGATCCCGGGCACCGACCACTCGGTGACGATCGGCTTCCCGATCGGCGCCCTGGTGCAGATCCGCGACGGCCAGGACGTGGGCCCCGGCGAAGTGCTGGCGCGCATCCCGGTCGAAGGCCAGAAGACCCGCGACATCACCGGCGGTCTGCCGCGCGTGGCCGAGCTGTTCGAGGCCCGTTCGCCGAAGGACAAGGGCATGCTGGCCGAGATGACCGGTACCGTGTCGTTCGGCAAGGAAACGAAGGGCAAGATCCGCCTGCAGATCACCGATCCGGAAGGCACGGTCTGGGAAGACCTCGTGCCGAAGGAAAAGAACATCCTGGTGCACGAAGGCCAGGTGGTGAACAAGGGCGAAAGCGTGGTCGACGGCCCGGCGGACCCGCAGGACATCCTGCGCCTTCTGGGTTCGGAAGAACTCGCGCGCTACATCGTGGACGAAGTGCAGGACGTGTACCGCCTGCAGGGTGTGAAGATCAACGACAAGCACATCGAGGTGATCGTTCGCCAGATGCTGCGCCGCGTCGTGGTCGACAACATCGGCGATACCAGCTACATCTCCGGCGAACAGGTCGAACGCAGCGAAATGCTCAACACCAACGACGCCCTGCGCGCCGAAGGCAAGATCCCCGCGACGTTCACCAACCTGCTGCTGGGTATCACGAAGGCATCGCTGTCGACCGACTCGTTCATCTCTGCCGCTTCGTTCCAGGAAACGACGCGCGTGCTGACCGAAGCCGCGATCATGGGCAAGCGCGACGAGCTGCGCGGCCTGAAGGAAAACGTCATCGTCGGCCGCCTGATTCCCGCGGGCACCGGCATGGCCTACCACCAGGCGCGCAAGGCCAAGGATCAGATGGACGAGGCCGAGCGCCGCGCCATCGCCGAATCCGAAGCCGCCGAACTAGCTGGTTCGACCAGCGATGTTCCCACCACGGCCGACGCCAGCGAAGGCGCCGCGTCCGAATAACTGGGTAGCATCACCGGCCATGACCGGTATCCGACGCCCCCCGACCGCCCCCGGTTGGGGGGCGTTTTTCTTTGAGTTGTCTATTGCGAAGCGTTTTTGCCGATGAGCGTGTTGCCCGATTCGATGGTCGGCTGGATCGTCATTGCCGTGCTCCTGTTCTGGTTTGTGGGCGCTTACAACCGGCTCGTGCGTCTGCGCGCGGCCGTGCTCCAGGCCTATGCCACGCTCGATGCGGCCTTGCGGAAGCAGCTGGATTTCGTCCAGGCCAGCATCACGGCCGCCCTGCCGGAAAAGGATGCGTCCAGCCATTCGTCGGCCGTGGCGCCGCTGCAGGCCGCCACCACCCAGCTGGCGACCCTGCTGGGCGCCACCCGGCTGCATCCGCTCGACCCCGGCGGCATGGCCGCGCTGGCCACGGCGCTGCAGGTGCTGATCACGGCCTGGCAGCGCCAGCATCCGGACGCGGTGACGGTCTTCGAGGCGGACGGAACGCTCTCGCGGCCGGCGCCGCTGCTGCCGGCCGGCGCCGGTGCGGCCTCCGGCACGCTCGAACCCATGGCCTGGCCCGAGCCTTCGGCCGCGGCGGAAATCGCACGCAGCCAGTTCAACCTGGCGGTGGGGCAGTACAACGCCGCCATCGTCCAGTTTCCGGCGCTGCTGGTGGCATGGATGGTGCGTTTGCGTCCGGCCGCGCCGTTGCTTTGAAGCCGCCCGGACGCCGGCGCTGCATTTTTTCTTCGTACGCTCGCGGGGCGCCGCGCCTGCGGCGCGCCCGTTGACGCCCATTACCATCGCCCCAACTTGTCAGAACTATCTTCCGATCATTCCGCCGGCACCGCGCCGCCGATGCAACCGCCGCTATGGCGCCAGCTGCAGCTGACTGCGGCGGCGCTCGCGTCGATTCGCGCCGGCAGCTCGGGCAACGTCGCGTTCGAAGCCGTCGAGCCCGCCATGCGCCCCGGCGTGCAGGCGCTCGGTTTCCAGGTGCTGCGTTGGCTCGGCCGCGCCGAGGCCCTGCGCCGCCACCTGGCCAAGCGCACGCCGCCGCCACTGCCCGACGCGCTCCTGTGCACCGCATTGGCGCTGGCCTGGGATGCGCAGCACGCGCCCTACGAGCCCTTCACCCTGGTCGACCAGGCCGTCGAGGCCGCCAAGCGCAATCCCGCCACGCGCGCGCAGGCGAGCTTCATCAATGCCTGCCTGCGCCGCTTCCTGCGCGAGCGCGACGAGCTCGTGGCCGCGACCGACCATGAACCGGTCGCGCAGTGGAACCATCCGCGCTGGTGGATCGAGCGGCTCAAGCGCGACCACCCGCGCGACTGGCAGCGGGTGCTCGCCGCCGACAACGCGCAGCCGCCGATGACCCTGCGCGTCAACCTGCGCAAGACCACCGTGGCTTCCTATCAGCTCGCGCTCCAGGCAGCGGGCCTCGAGGCCGTCCGGGTAGGGCAGGCGGGCCTGCAGCTGGCGCGTGCGCGCCCGGTGCAGCAGCTGCCCGGCTTTGCCGACGGCGAATGCTCGGTGCAGGATGCCGCCGCGCAGCTGGCGGCGCCACTGCTGCTCGAAGGCCTGCTGCCCGCGGCCGGAGCGGCACCCCTGCGCGTGCTCGATGCCTGCGCCGCCCCCGGCGGCAAGACCGCGCACCTGCTGGAATTCGCCGGCCCGGCGGCCGTCGAGGTGACGGCGCTTGAGGTCGATGCCGCCCGCAGCCGCCGCATCGACGAAACCCTGGGCCGGCTCGGCCTGTCCGCCAGGGTGCTGGTGGCCGACGCCGCGCGGCCGTCCGCCTGGTGGGACGGCACGCCATTCGACGCCATCCTGCTCGATGCGCCGTGCACCGCCTCGGGCATCGTGCGGCGCCATCCCGACGTGCGCTGGCTGCGCCGCGAGAGCGACACCGCCCAGCTGGCGGTCCAGCAGGCGGCGCTGCTCGCGGCCCTCTGGCCCCTGGTCCGGCCCGGCGGCCGGCTGCTCTATTGCACCTGTTCCGTCTTCCGGGAAGAGGGCTCGCAACAAATCGATGCGTTCCTTGCGCACAACACCGACGCCCGATTGGAGGCATCGCCAGGCCATTTGCTTCCCCAAAGCGGGGCGAATGCCCGCGCCGTCCCGGACAATCCCTCAGGTGACCACGACGGCTTCTTCTACGCCCTGCTTGAAAAACGTCCGCGCTGAGGCTCGCAGGCGGCGCATCCTGGCGCCGCTGGCCGGGCTCCTGCTGGCCTGGGCATTGCTCTTGACCTGCCTGCTCCCGATTGCGGTGGCGCAGGGGCGCGTCGTGCCATCGGTCACCCAGATGCGGCTGGAGCAGGCCGACGACGGCGTCTATCTCACCGCGGCCGTGCAGTTCGAGCTGCCCTCGCTGGTCGAGGAGGTGCTCGACAAGGGCATTGCCATCTATTTCGTGGCCGAGGCCGAGGTCTTCCAGGAGCGCTGGTACTGGACCGACCGCAAGGTGGCGCAGGTCACGCGCCACATGCGGCTGGCCTACCAGCCGCTCACGCGCCGCTGGCGGCTCAACGTGTCGCCGGTGCCCATCACCGGCGCCGCGGGATTCGGCGTTTCGCTGAACCAGAACTTCGACAGCCTGGCCGACGCCATGGACGCCGTCAAGCGCGTCGGCCGGCTGCGGCTGGGCGACGCGGCCGAAGTGGGCGACGAGCCGCTGCACCAGGTCGTGTTCCGCTTCCGGCTCGACACCTCGCAGCTGCCGCGCCCGTTCCAGATCGGCGTGGTCGGCCAGGCCGACTGGAACATCGTGGCCGAGCGCAGCGCCAAGCTGGCGCTGGAGAAGCAGCGGTGAGCAACAAGCCGCGCAGCGGCGCAGCGGCCACGCCCGCCGCCCGCCGCGCGCGCGCGCTGCGCTGGGCCGTGGGCGTGGGCGCCGCGCTGGTCACGGCCATCGGCCTGGTGCTGATGTTCCTGCTGGCCCAGGCCACCAACAACCGCGCGCTGTACGAGCGCTACTACGTGCGCCTGTTCGGCATCAACGTGGTGGTGGCAGTGCTGCTGGTGCTGGTGATCGGCTGGGTCGCCTTCCGGCTGCTGCGGCGGCTGCGCCAGGGCAAGTTCGGCAGCCGCCTGCTCATCAAGCTCGCGGCCATCTTCGCGCTGGTGGGCGTGGTGCCGGGCGCGCTGGTCTACGTCGTGTCCTACCAGTTCGTCGCGCGTTCGATCGAGAGCTGGTTCGACGTCAAGGTGGAGGGCGCGCTCGACGCCGGCCTGAACCTCGGCCGCGCCACGCTCGATTCGCTCGCGGACGACCTGGCCGCCAAGACGCGCGTGGCCAGCGCCCAGCTGGTGCAGGTGCCCGATGCGAGCGCCGGCCTCGTCCTCGAGCGCATCCGCGACCAGCTCCAGGCCAGCGACGTGGTGCTCTGGACCGGCACTGGCCAGCTGGTCGCCGGCGCCGGCGCCTCGCGCTTCCAGCTCAACCCCGAGCGGCCGACCACCCAGCAGCTGCGGCAGGTGCGCGCCGACCGCGCCATCGCCCACATCGAAGGCCTGGACGAAACCGCGCCGCCGGGCGCCAATGTGCCGCCTGCCAGCGTGCGCGCCCTCGCGATGGTGCAGCGGCCGGGCTTCGACTTCGACACGGCGCCGCGCTTCCTGCAGGTGACGCAGCCGCTGCCGCCTGCGGTGGTGGCCAACGCGCTCGCCGTGCAGGAAGCCAACCGCGAATACCAGGAGCGGGCCCTGGCCCGCGAGGGCCTGCGGCGCATGTACATCGGCACCCTCACGCTGAGCCTTTTCCTGGCCGTGTTCGGCGCCGTGCTGCTGGCCGTGCTGTTCGGCAACCAGCTCGCGCGGCCGCTGCTCGTGCTGGCGGACGGCGTGCGCCAGGTGGCCGGCGGCGACCTGCGGCCGACCGCCGTGCTGCAGGGCAAGGACGAGCTGGGCGGCCTCACGCGCTCCTTCGCCGTCATGACCCAGCAACTGGCCGATGCCCGGGGCGCCGTCGAAAAGACCATGGGCCAGCTCGACGCCGCCCGCGCCAACCTGCAGACCATCCTGGACAACCTGACCTCCGGCGTGATCGTGCTCGACGCCAAGGGCACCATACTTTCCACCAACCCAGGCGCCACCCGCGTGCTGCGCGCGCCTTTGGCCGCCTACGAGGGCATGCCGCTCGCCCAGGTGCCCGGGCTCGCGGACTTCGGCAACAGCGTGCAGCAGCAGTTCGACGAGTTCCAGGTCGAGCGCCTGCAGCATGGGCTGGACCACTGGCAGCACGCCTTCGAACTGCATGCCAGCGGCACCGACCTGCCGCAGCAGGACAGCGCCATCAACATCGTGGCGCGCGGCGCGGAGCTGCCGGGGGCCGCGCGGCTGCTGGTGTTCGACGACATCTCCGAAATCGTTTCCGCCCAGCGCGCCCAGGCCTGGGGCGAAGTGGCACGCCGCCTCGCCCACGAGATCAAGAACCCGCTCACGCCCATCCAGCTCTCGGCCGAGCGGCTCGAAATGAAGCTCTCCGGCAAGGTCGCGCCGCCCGAGCAGGCCGTGCTCGTCAAGTCGGTCAAGACCATCGTCGACCAGGTCGACGCCATGAAGCGGCTGGTCAACGAATTCCGCGACTACGCCCGCCTGCCCGCGGCCGACCTGAAGCCGGTCGACCTCAACGCGCTGCTGGCCGACGTGCTCCAGCTCTACAGCGCCGAGAACGCGCCCATTGCGCTGCGCTCCGAGCTGGACGAGCGCTGCCCGCCGATCCGCGGCGACGCCCAGCAGATCCGCCAGGTCATCCACAACCTGCTGCAGAACGCCCAGGACGCCGCCGAGGCCGCCGCCAGCACCACCGGCCGCGCCGGCGAGGTCGTCATCCGCACCCGCCTGGGCGATTCGGGCCAGCGCGTGCGCCTGACCGTGCAGGACAGCGGCCCGGGCTTTGCCGAGAACATCCTCAAGCGCGCCTTCGAGCCCTACGTCACCACGAAAACAAAAGGTACAGGTTTGGGACTGGCCGTGGTCAAGAAGATCGCGGACGAGCACGGCGCCCGCATCGAGCTTTCCAACCGCGTTGTCGATGGGGCTGTAGCAGGGGCGCAAGTCTCGCTATCATTCGCGCTGGCAGGCGAGCCGCAAACAGCGGTCGCTCACACCGAAGATCCGAAGTCTTCCGCCGCCTGAGCGTGAAAGAAACCCGTCGCGCACAGACGATGGGGCGGCTGGCGGACCCTACACACATTGCAGATACCGGCGCATACAACAAGCAGCACTCATGGCAAACATTCTCGTGGTCGATGACGAGCTGGGCATTAGGGACCTGCTCTTCGAAATTCTCAATGACGAAGGCCACAACGTGGAGTTGGCGGAAAACGCGGCCGAGGCCCGCGCAGCGCGGCAGCGCGCACGGCCCGACCTCGTGCTGCTCGACATCTGGATGCCCGACACCGACGGCGTTACGCTGCTCAAGGAATGGTCCACCGCCGGGCTGCTGAGCATGCCCGTCATCATGATGAGCGGCCACGCCACCATCGACACCGCCGTCGATGCCACCCGCATCGGCGCCTTCGCGTTCCTCGAGAAACCCATCACGCTGCAGAAGCTCCTGAAGGCCGTGGAGCAGGGCCTTGCGCGCGAGAACGCCAGGCGCGCGGCGGCCGGCGTGGTGCCCCCGGCCCCGGGCATCAATCCCTCGGCTGCCATCACCACCACCGGCGACAGCCTGCTGCTGGCCTCGCTCGCCTCCGTGCCGGTGCCCGACGCCGGCCCGCAGTCGACCCAGAGCTTCGACCTCGACCGTCCGCTGCGCGACGCGCGCGACGGCTTCGAGAAGGCCTACTTCGAATTCCACCTGGCCATGGAGAACGGCTCGATGACCCGGGTGGCCGAGAAGACCGGCCTGGAACGCACCCACCTCTACCGCAAGCTCAAACAACTTGGCGTCGATCTTTCGAGAGGGCGCAGAAGCGCTGTATAATTTAAGGCTGCACACCAAGGCCCGGTAGCTCAGTTGGTAGAGCAGCGGATTGAAAATCCGCGTGTCGGTGGTTCGATTCCGCCCCAGGCCACCAAATTACTGCGTCTCTCAAAGGCGCAACCCCAAAAAGCCCCAAGCAAATCAACAGCTTGGGGCTTTTTGCATTCCGAAGCGCCTCAGTTTTCGAAACCCCGGGTTTACGCCTGGGTCCGAACCCTCAAGTTTCCGCACAGCACTGCCGATATTCCTGGCAACTGGCCCCGCGTCGGCGGCCGTCATGGAAAAGCACATGCGCAATTGGAAGATCAGTGCCCGGCTGGGCGCGGCGTTCGGGATCGTGTTGCTGTTGATGGCGACGGGGCTCGTGATCGGGATCGCGGGCCTTCAGGACATCGCCGCCGGCGTCGCCCCGGAACTGGCATGGCGTATCGGCTCGGCACAGAAGCTCATGGCCGGCTTCGGGCTCGCCGCGCTGCTGGCCGGCGTCGGCTGCAGCGTCTGGCTTGCGCGCAGCATCATGCAGCCCCTTGGCGAGGCGATCTTCATTGCCGAGACCGTGGCCTCGGGCGACCTCAGCAAGGAATTCGAGACAGAGCGCGGCGGCGATTTCGGGCGGCTGCTGCGCGGCATGGGCGAGATGGAAGATACGCTGACGGACGTGGTGACGCGCATCAAGGCGTCGACCGATTCGATCGTGGTGGCATCCGGGCAGATCGCTGCCGGCAACCAGGAGCTGTCCTCGCGCACCGAGGAGCAAGCGAGTTCGCTCGAGCAGACCGCGGCCTCGATGGAAGAGCTCACGAGCACCGTCAAGCAGAACGCCGACAACGCTCGCCAGGCCAACCAGCTCGCGCTCTCGGCTTCCGAAGTGGCGGTCAAGGGTGGCAGTGTCGTGGGGCAGGTGGTCGACACCATGGCGTCGATCAATGCCTCGTCCAGGAAGATCGTCGACATCATCGGCGTGATCGACGGCATCGCGTTCCAGACCAACATCCTGGCGCTGAACGCCGCAGTGGAAGCCGCGCGTGCAGGCGAGCAGGGCCGCGGCTTCGCAGTCGTCGCGTCGGAAGTGAGGAGCCTTGCACAGCGCTCGGCGGCGGCGGCCAAGGAAATCAAGGGCCTGATCGACGATTCGGTGGGCAAGGTCGACGTGGGCAGCGCGCTCGTCGGCGAGGCCGGCAAGACGATGGAAGAGATCGTGAGCGGCGTCAAGCGCGTGACCGACATCATCGGCGAGATCACGGCCGCGAGCCATGAACAGGCGCAGGGCATCGAGCAGGTGAACCAGGCGATTGCGCAGATGGACCAGGTGACGCAGCAGAACGCGGCGCTGGTCGAGGAGGCGGCGGCCGCGGCCCAGTCGCTGCAGCAGCAGGCCGACAGCCTCTCGCAGGTGGTCGCAACCTTCAAGCTCGACGACGATGAAGAGGACGGACTCGCCGCCGCGCCGCCCAGGCCCGCACCCGTCCAGGCGCGTGTCGTGCAGCCGATGCAGCCGGCTCGGCGTGCCCTTGCCGCCGCAACGCAGCGCAAACCGGCGGCTGCCATTGCGGGAGCATCCGCTGCCATCGGAGACTGGGAGACCTTCTAAGCCCGTGCGTGCGTGCCGGCCGCGGGCGGCCAATGACTGTCAGGCCGGCTGCCAGCCAGCCTTGTGCGCATCGGGGTTCTTGTCCGCGACAAGATTCAGCCTGATGCCATGCTCGAGAAACGCCTTGAGCCCTGCAAGCGTCCAGGTGAAGCCTTGAGTCGACTCGGCAACGTACTTGAAGAGTTCGTCTCCATCACCTGTCCATCCAGACTCCGTGATGACGACATAGGTCGTTCCATCCTCGCGCGCGGAGAACTTCCATTCGACCGTCGTGCGGCCGCTGTACCCATCCCACTCGATCACGATGCGCTTGTCGGGTTCGATGTCTTTCACGAGCACCGACGTGGATGTTCCATACATCTCCCAGTCCCATCTGACCTCATGACCGGTCTCGAGCCGGCCGCTGCTTTGGGTGAACCAGAAGCTGGTTGTCACACGGGGGTCGATGAACGCCCCGAACACCTCTGCGACAGGCTTGCGGATGAGCATCTCCGTTTGTGCGACAGGTGCTTTCGTGATCTCGACTTTCATGGAGGACCTCCGTGCCAGTTGATATTGGCATGAAGAGCTCCGCACCATGAGCACTCGGCGCCATGGACCCACCCGCAGTGCAGTTTTCTTTCAATATGCAACGCTGCACTCCACCTACGCCAATGTGAGCATCGCCCTACAGAAGAAGCGCTGCAAAAAAATAAGCTGACCGATGGCGAGGCCGAGCAGATGAGATGAAGTGCCTCGTGCAAAGGAAGCCAAAAAATTGGACCCCCCATCCAGAACCTTCGAGCGCCGCGCGCTCCGCATTCCGCTGCGCTCTTCCGTGACGCTGGAGGCTGACCTGTGCCTGCCGGCGGCCTCGCGCGGGATCGTGCTGTTTGCGCACGGCAGCGGCAGCAGCCGCTTCAGTCCGCGCAACCGCCAGGTCGCGGAGAGCCTCAACGAGGCCAAGCTGGCCACGCTGCTCGTCGACCTCCTGACCTCCGACGAAGAGGCCATCGACGAGCGCACGCGTGAGCTGCGCTTCGACATCGACATGCTGGCCGACCGGCTCGTCGGGCTGACCGACTGGCTGGGCGACTGCGAGCCCGCCGCGGGCCTGAGGATCGGCTACTTCGGCGCGAGCACCGGCGCCGGTGCCGCGCTGGTGGCGGCGGCGCAACGGCCCGACGCGGTGCACGCCGTGGTCTCCCGCGGCGGACGGCCCGACCTGGCCGGGCAGGCGCTCGAGCGCGTGCGTGCACCCACGCTGCTGATCGTCGGCGGCAACGACGGGCCGGTGATCGACATGAACTGGCAAGCCCTTGCGGCGCTGCGCGGCGAGAAGCGGCTTTCGCTCGTGCCCGGTGCAACGCATCTTTTCGAGGAACCCGAAGCGCTGGGCGCGGTGTCGAAGCTGGCGCGCGACTGGTTTCGGGACCATCTCGATCCCTCCAGGAGTACGAAGAAATGAGCAAATCACCCGGACACCAGAAATGGCCCGACCACCAGGTGCGCGAAGAGCCGCTTCGCCAGCCGATGGAGGTCGAGGTCGAAGGCGTGGTCGTCGCGAGCTCGGCGGACGTGATCAAAGTTGTCGAAGACAAGTCGCCGGTGCGCTACTACTTTCCGCGCACCGACGTCCGCACGGACAAATTGAAGCGTTCGCAGACCACGACCGAATGCCCGTTCAAGGGCACCGCGAGCTACTACAGCCTGAACGTGGGCGAGCGGCAGCTGGCCGACGCGATCTGGTCCTATGAAGATCCGTACGACGAGCACCAGGCGCTGAAGGGCCGCATGGCTTTCTACGACGAGAAGTTTCCAGAGATCCATGTCCGTCCGAAGAACTGAGACGCCGGAACGCACGCATAAGGCTGCCCGCGCATGAATGAAGCGCTTGACGCGCTGGCCGATGCAACGCTGCTGGGGCTGGCCGTGCCCGACCTGGCGCTTGCAGCGGCCGCAGCCCTTGCCGCCTACCTGGCGATGCGGCTGGTGCTGCGCTACGTGATCGGGCGTGTGCGCAGCCTCGCCCAGCACACCAGCAATCGCGTCGACGACACGGTGGTCGAGGTGCTGGCCGGCACCAATCACGCGTTCCTGGTGCTGGCCGCGCTGCTGGTCGGCGTGGGCATGCTCGACCTGCCCGAGCGCTGGAACCAGCGCGTCGGACAGCTGTGGTTCATTGCGCTCGCGCTGCAGGCGGGCCTGTGGTTCACCCGGGCCATCGGCTTCGGGCTGCGCCGCTACGAGCAGCGCCACTCCTCCGCGAGCAGGACGCAGATCAGCGCGTCGGCCATGCTGATGTCGTGGTCGATGCGCACCGTGCTGTGGGCGGTGATCCTGCTGGCGGTGCTGTCGAACCTGGGCGTCAACATCACCGCCTTCGTGGCCAGCCTTGGCGTGGGCGGCATTGCGATCGCGCTTGCGATGCAGAACATCCTGGGCGACCTGTTCGCCTCCCTCTCCATTGCGGTCGACAAGCCGTTCGAGGTGGGCGATGCGATCGGCATCGGCGATCTCTCGGGCACGGTGCAGCACGTGGGCCTCAAGACCACGCGGCTGCGCAGCCTGAGCGGCGAGCAGATCGTGATCGGCAACACCGACCTGCTCAAGCAGACCGTGAAGAACTATCGCCGCATGGACGAGCGCCGCATTGCCTTCAAGTTTGGCGTGAGCTACCACAGCACACCCGAACAGCTGGAGGCCATACCGGGCATCGTGAGGCGGTTGATCGAGTCGCGGCCGTCGCTGCGGCTGGACCGTGTGCACTTCCAGGCCTTCGGCGAAAGCTCGCTCGACTTCGAGGTGGTGTACTTCGTGACCACGCCGGACTACGGGCTCTACATGGACGAGCAGCAGCGCCTGAACCTGCAGATGATGCGCGAGTTCGCACGCCTGGGCGTGGAGTTTGCGATTCCGGCGCGATCCCTGCATGTGCTGTCGCCCGAGGGCCGGCGCGCGGTGGCGAAGGAACTGGCCGCTCAGGAGGCGTAGGAACGCTGCAGGCAGTGCGCCACCGACGCCAGCAGGTCGTCCGGATGCAGCATGGCCGCGCGTGCCTTCTGCGCGGTTTCGTACTGGTGCAATGCGGCCTGCAGCCGCGGTGCCGTGGCCAGCGCGTGCCAGACCGGGGCCAGCGCGGCATGCGTTGGCGCTTCGCCGCGCGCGAGCTGCTGCGCGAAGACGAGGCTCGCGGGCTCGGCGAGCAGCACGGCCTTGGTTGCGGCGCCCAGCGGCTGCGGCAGGGCTTCGGGCGGTGCCGAGCAGCAATAGATCACGTGGGGCGGCAACAGGCGGCGGATCGGGCGCAGGCCCTGCAGCGATGCGCCGGCGATGCGCTGCTCGCCGTCGGCCGATGCAAAGGCGTAGACCGCTTCGGCACGGGCCTGCGCAAGGCGCCGCAGGCCGCGCAGCAGGCGCGGAAAGTCGGACGTGGCGGCGGCCGGCGATGCCTTGGTTTCGGCGAGGAGAACGAGGTCGGCGCCGCCCGCATCGCCGCGCACGATGGCGGCATCCCATTCTTCCTTGGCCTTGTTCGCTTCTCCCGGAAACCCGCGCGGCGTGCGAAGGCCGCGTGCGACGCGGTAGGTGGCGGCTCCCTTGCGATGGCGGTTCAGCATGCCGGCGATCTCGCGGAACGCCTCGACCGCGGCCTGCTCGGCGATCCGGCCCTGCTGTGCCGATGCGCGCCCTTCGGCGGCCGCGGCATCGCTGCCCGCGAGTGGCCCGCGCCGTTCGCACAGCGCCTGGTAGCGCTGCACGCTCTCGCGCCGGAGCAGTTCGCTGCCGCGTACCAGCCGTTGCAGTGCGGGGCTGGAGCGGATCGCTTCCAACGGCGCGCCAAAGTTTCCGGTGCCGCGAAGTTCCTGCGCGAGCGGCTGTGCGAGGGCTTGCGCAAGCTCCGGCCACGCGCCCGCTGCCGCAAGGCCGTGCAGCCGGACCAGCGCGTCGCGCACGGCGCCGGCCGCTTCGTGCCGCAGCTTGCCGGGGTGCGCGATGGCGTCGACGGCCACCCTCAGGGTGCGCAGATCGGCCGCGCGCTGCCGGGACAGCTGCACATGCTCATGCACCTGCGCGTCCTGCGCTTGCAGCATGGCGGCCTGAAATGCCGGGTCGCCGCGTTCGGGCGCGAGCGCCTCGCGGATCAGTTGCGCCAGCGCGCGGGTGAAAAGCGCCTGGATGCCGTCCCGGCCGGGCAGCGCCGCGGGCGAAGCCTTCTCGGTGCGCGCAGCCTCGATCGCAAAGGCGAGGGTGGCATCGGTGCCGCCCGCCACGGCCGCCTCGGCATCGGCCGGCAGGGGCGGCAGGCGGTACCTGCGCGGCGCGGTGCGCAGGGCAGCCAGGAGAAGGGCGTCGAGGTGATGCTGTTGTTGCTGCTGCAAATCCATTCGAATCCTGCTGCTGGATGTCGCCCGGGGGCTCCGGTCGGAAGCCACCGTGCACTCTACGCCGTCCAGGCGCGTTGGCGCAGGCGGCGCGGCCTCCGCGGCGGGCATGCCGATTGAGCCAACTGCGCCAAGGCTGCTTGCTCGACGCGCGGCGCGAAGGACAAAAAAAGCGGCGCCCCGCGAGGGACGCCGCTTCTTGCTTCATGGCGAATCGGCCGGGCTCAATAGTCCATGCCGCCCGCCGGCATCGCGGGCGCCTTCTCGGCCGGCTTCGGCAGCTCGGCCACCGTCGCGTCGGTCGTGAGGATCAGGCCCGCGATCGACGCCGCGTTCTGCAGCGCGGTGCGCGTGACCTTGGTCGGATCGACCACGCCGAGCTGCACCAGGTCGCCGTACTCGCCGGTGGCCGCGTCGTAGCCATGATTGCCCTTGCCTTCGAGCACCTTGGCCACGACCACCGAGGGCTCGACGCCCGCGTTCTCGACGATCGCACGCAGCGGCGCCTCCAGCGCGCGCAGCGCGATGCGGATGCCCGCGTCCTGGTCGGCATTGGCGCCCTGGAGCTTAGACACCGCGGCGCGTGCGCGCAGCAGCGCCACGCCGCCACCGGGCACGATGCCTTCCTCGACGGCCGCGCGCGTGGCGTGCAGCGCATCGTCGACGCGGTCCTTCTTCTCCTTCATCTCGACCTCGGTCGCGGCGCCCACGCGGATCACCGCCACGCCGCCCGCGAGCTTGGCCACGCGCTCCTGCAGCTTCTCGCGGTCGTAGTCGCTGGTCGCCTGCTCGATCTGCGCCTGGATCGACTTCACGCGCGCATCGATCTGCGCCTGGTCGCCCGCACCGTCGATGATGATGGTGTTCTCCTTCTGCACCTCGACGCGCTTGGCGCGGCCCAGGTCCTCGAGCGTTGCCTTGTCGAGCTGCTTGCCGGTTTCCTCGGAGATCACCGTCGCGCCCGTGAGCACCGCGATGTCCTCGAGCATCGCCTTGCGGCGGTCGCCGAAGCCCGGCGCCTTGACGGCCGCCACCTTGAGCACGCCGCGCATGGAGTTGACCACCAGCGTGGCAAGCGCCTCGCCCTCGACTTCCTCGGCCACGATCAGCAGCGGCTTGCCGGCCTTGGCGGCCGCTTCGAGCACCGGCAGCAACTCGCGGATGCTGGAGATCTTCTTGTCGTGCAGCAGCACCAGCGGCTCGTCCAGGTGCGCCACCTGCTTCTCGGGGTCGTTGATGAAGTACGGGCTCAGGTAGCCGCGGTCGAACTGCATGCCCTCGACCACGTCGAGTTCATTCTCGAGCGACTTGCCGTCTTCCACCGTGATCACGCCTTCCTTGCCCACCTTCTCCATCGCGTCGGCAATGATCTTGCCGATGGACTCGTCGGCATTGGCCGAGAGCGCCGCCACCTGCGCGATCTCCTTGCCGGTGGAGATGGGCTTGGAGAGCTTGCGCAGTTCCTCGATCACCGCGGCCGTGGCCTTGTCGATGCCGCGCTTCAGGTCCATCGGGTTCATGCCCGAGGCCACGTGCTTCATGCCTTCCTGCACGATGGCCTGCGCGAGCACGGTGGCGGTGGTGGTGCCGTCGCCGGCCACGTCGGCCGTCTTGGAAGCCACCTGCTTGACGATCTGTGCGCCCATGTTCTCGAACTTGTCGGCCAGTTCGATCTCCTTGGCCACCGACACGCCGTCCTTGGTGATGGCGGGTGCGCCGAAGCTGCGTTCGAGCAGCACGTTGCGGCCCTTCGGACCGAGCGTGACCTTCACGGCATCGGCAAGGATGTTCACCCCCGCGACGATGCGCTGGCGGGCGTTGTCGTGGAACCGGACGTCCTTGGCAGTCATTTTTTCATCACTCCTTTCTCAACAGGTCTGGGACATCTTCTTCGTCATCGTCAGGCGACGCGCTTGAGGCCGCCGCGCTCGCTGGTCTCGATGGTCGCGAGCACGTCGTCCTCGCGCAGCACCAGCAGTTCCTCGTCGTCGACCTTGACCGTCTGTCCCGCGTACTTGCCGAAGAGCACCTGGTCTCCGGCCTTCAGCTGCAGGGGCCGCAGCGTGCCGTCGGCGAGCAGCTTGCCCTGGCCGACCGAGAGCACCTCGCCCTGTTCGGGCTTCTCGGCGGCCGAGTCGGGGATCACGATGCCGGAAGCCGTCTTGCGCTGCTGTTCGATCCGCTTGACGATCACCCGGTCGTACAGAGGATGAAGTTTCATGTTCGATCTCCTAAGCGATGCAGGTCATCAAAAAGAGAACCTGCGCCGGCACGCGGCCGGCGCATGTGGGTTCACGTTGCTGCCGGCCGCAAGAGGCCGGCGCGCGAGAGCTATGGGCGCGCGCGCGGCGCTTCAAGGGCCTGCCGCGCGCATTTTTTTGTGACGATTTTTTTCAGGGCCCGCCCAGCACGAGGCGGTGGCTGCGGCCCAGCCGGTAGACGGTGGTGCGGCGTGCCGCGGCATCGGCCTGCCGCGGCTGCGGCATGACGGGGCAGGGCAGCGCGCGCCCGCCGCTGTCGTCGAGCGTGTCGTCGCCGCCCTGCGGCTCCTGCACCGCGGCCCAGATGCCGCGCTTGCGCGGACGGAACAGCCAGCGCAGGTAGCCGCGGTGCGCCGCCAGGCGCATCAGCTCTTCGCGGTCGGGGGCATCGGCCATCAGGTGCGCGCCGTCCTGCGCGTCGTCGTCGTAGTAGCCGAAGGCGCGCCGCCCATCGCTGACTTCGGTGGCCGGCGCGCCCAGGCGCCACCACGCGGGCCGCTCGAGCCGCTCCACGTCCCAGGCGCCGAGCTGCCAGGCGGCTTCGAGCAGCGAACGCTCGAGCTCGTCGAACGCATCGAGCCGGCCCGCGGGCACGTCCAACTGCGCCATCGACTGCGGCACCGGCCGCGCCGGCAGCGGCACGCCCGGCAGGCGAAGCGGTGTCCGCCGGAAGAAACCGTGCCAGTGCAGCGACAGCAGCGCCGGCGCCTGTTCGCGCGCCACCGCGGTCACGGTCACCGCATAGAGCGGCAGCCGCATCGCATCCGACTGGTCCGCGACGGTTTCAAGAATGTTCATCGAAAAACCTCCTGTCACGAGCTGAAAAATCTAGAGCAAGCCCGCGCCGCGCGCAAGCGGCGCAGGCCGCGCAGGCGGCTCTTGAAAGCGGTCGGGCCCACCCCAAAATATGCGCACGGAGGCTGCGCCGCCTCCATTCTTCGCCTTGTTCCTTGTTCATTCATTCCCTTGCGAGGAGATTGTCTTGACGATGAAGATCGCGCAGATCGCGCCCCTGTACGAAGCCGTTCCGCCGCGGCTCTATGGCGGCACCGAACGGGTCGTTGCCCACCTGGCCAATGCGCTGGTGGACCAGGGCCACGAGGTCACGCTGTTCGCCTCCGCGGACACGCAGACCCGGGCCCGCCTGGCGCCCATGCGGGCCCAGGCCCTGCGGCTGGACCCGGCGCCGCTGAAGTCCGACCTGGCCAGCCACCTTTGCATGCTCCATGAGGTGCGGCGACGAGCGCACGAGTTCGACGTGCTGCATTTCCACGTCGACCTGCTGCACTTCCCCTTCTTCGAGGACATGGCCGGCCGCACGCTCACCACGCTGCACGGGCGCCTGGACATTGCGGACCTGCCCGGCGCGTACATGCGCTGGAACCAGTTTCCGCTGGTCTCCATCTCGCGGCACCAGCGAAAGCCGCTGCCCTTTGCCAACTGGCTCGCGACCATTCCGCACGGACTCGAAGAGACCCCCTATGCCTTCGAGCCAAACCCCGGCGGCTACCTGGCCTTCCTCGGCCGCATCTCGCCCGAGAAGCGGCCCGACCGCGCCATCGAGATCGCCAGGCGCGCGGGGCTGCCGCTGAAAATCGCGGCCAAGGTCGACGCGGCGGACGCGACCTACTTCGCGCAGAAGATCCAGCCGCTGCTGGACGATCCGCTGGTCGAGTTCATCGGAGAGATCGGCGACGCCGACAAGGCCGCCTTCCTCGGCGGTGCGCGGGCGCTGCTCTTTCCGATCGACTGGCCCGAGCCCTTCGGCCTGGTGATGATCGAGGCCATGGCCTGCGGCACGCCGGTGATCGGCTGGCGCTGCGGCTCGGTGCCCGAGGTGATCGAGCACGGCGTGAGCGGGCTCATCGTCGAGGACGAGGCGCAGGCCGTCGAGGCGGTGCATGCCATCGGCGGGCTCGACCGCCGCCGCGTGCGGCAGGCCTTCGAGCGGCGCTACACGGCGCAGGGCATGGCCAGCGCCTATGTCGAGCAGTACGCGCGCCTGGCCGGCGGCGGCAAGCTCCTGCCGCAGGAGCCGCAGGAGCCGCAAGAGCTGCAAGAGCCTCTCTACCGCGAGGCCGCCTGAGCATGAGCATGAGCGCCGAAGTGCCCGCCACCGAGCAGGCCGAGACCGCGCCCGAGCGCGCGGTGCAGCATGCCTTCGTGCTCAAGGAGGGCGACACCTACTTCGTGATGGACGGCCACGGCGACGTGGGCGGCGGCGTCGACGGGCTGTTCCACGACGACACGCGCATGCTGTCGACCTTCGTGCTGAGGCTGGCTGGCGCGCGGCCGCCGCTGTTGTCGAGCGGCGTGAGCCACGACAACGTCTTCTTCACCGCCAACCTCACCAACCGGCCGCTGCCGGTGCTCGGGTCGACGTCGATGCCGCAGGGCGTGATCCACATGGAGCGCAAGCGCTTTCTCTGGGGTGCGCGGCTGTTCGAGCGCATCCGGCTGGTCAACTACGGCGACCAGCCGGCGCAGGCGCCGCTCGCGCTGCAGTTCGGCGCCGATTTCCGCGACATGTTCGAGGTGCGCGGCCAGCGGCGCGCGCGGCGCGGCGAGATCGGCACGCCCGAGGTCGGTGCGCAGGGCGTGGTGCTGCGCTACCAGGGGCTGGACACGGTCACACGGCTGGCCTGCATCGATTTTTCCGAGGCACCGCAGCGCCTGGACGCGGGCACCGCGGAATTCGCCGTGCCGCTGGCCGCGCGCGGCCACTGGACGCTCTACCTGGAAGTGGGCACCGAGCCCGCGCGGCCCGGCGCCGAGCGCTTCCGCGAGGCCTGCGTGCTCGCGCGCTGGCGCATGCGCCAGCGCCAGCGGCGCGGCTCGCGGCTGCACGCCTCGGGGCGCCTGTTCCAGGCCTGGCTCGACCGCTCGCGCGCCGACCTCGCGCTACTCACCACCGATCTGCCCACCGGCCCCTATCCCTATGCGGGGATCCCGTGGTTCTCGACGCCGTTCGGGCGCGACGCGATCGTCACGGCCTTCCAGACGCTGTGGATCGATCCGAGGCTGGCGCAGGGCGTGCTCGAATTCCTGGCGGCGCGGCAGGCGCACCAGACCTCGAGCTTCCGCGATGCGGAGCCCGGAAAGATCATGCACGAGACCCGCAAGGGCGAGATGGCCGCCGTCGACGAACTGCCCTTCGGCCAGTACTACGGCGGCGTCGATACCACGCCGCTGTTCGTGGCGCTGGCCGGCGCCTATGCGCAGCGCACCGGCGACCGCGCCACCATCGATCGCATCTGGCCCGCGCTCGGCGCGGCCTGCGAATGGATGGAGCGGAACATGGCGCGCCATCCCGATGGCCTGCTCGCCTACCAGCGCGGTGAAGCCAGCGGCCTGGTCAACCAGGGCTGGAAGGACAGCCACGATTCCATCTTCCATGCCGACGGCCGCACACCCGAAGGGCCGATCGCGCTGGTGGAAGTCCAGGGCTATGCCTATGCGGCCTTTCTCGCGATGTCGGCGATGGCCGAGTGGCGCGGCGATGCGGGCGCGAGCCGCTGGCGCCAGCGCGCGGCGGCCATGCGCCTTTCGGTCGAGAGCCGGTTCTGGCTCGACGACCTGGGCTTCTATGCGCTGGCCATCGACGGCGCCAACCAGCCTTGCCGCGTGCGTGCTTCCAATGCGGGCCACCTGCTGTTCGCCGGCCTGCCGAGCGCCGAGCGGGCCCAGGCCGTGGGCCGCCAGCTGCTGTCGTCCGCCTTCGCATCGGGCTGGGGGGTTCGTACCCTGCCGGCGGAGGCGGTGCGGTTCAATCCGATGTCCTATCACAACGGATCGGTGTGGCCGCACGACGCGGCCCTGTGCGCGGCCGGCCTCGCGCGCTACGGCGAGCGCGACGGCGTGGTGCGCATCCTGGACAACCTGTTCGAGTCGGCCACGCACTTCGGCATGCGGCTGCCGGAACTGTTCTGCGGCTTCGACCGCGAGCCGGGCCAGTCGCCCGTGGCCTATCCGGTGGCATGCCTGCCGCAGGCCTGGGCCGCCGGCTCGGTCTTCATGCTGCTGCAGGCCTGCCTCGGCCTGCAGGTGGACGGCATCCGGCGCGAGGTGAAGATCGTGCAGCCGCGGCTGCCGGCCGACATCGACCAGCTGCACGTGCAGCGGCTGCGGGTGGGCCAGGCGCGGGTGGACCTGCATTTCCAGCGGCTCGAGGAGCGCATCGTCGTGGTCGCGCAGACGGCACCCGGCACGCCGGGCGTCCAGGTCAACCTGCAGCTCTAGCGCGGCGGCCGGCCGGCCCGCACGCTAGACCGCGCCGTGCGCCTCCACGTAGAGCGCATAGAGCGAATGGCTGCTCGCCATGTAGAGGCGGTTGCGCTTGGGCCCGCCGAACTCCAGGTTGGCGCAGCGTTCCGGAAGGCGGATGAAGCCGATCGGCTTGCCGTCGCGGTTGAAGACCTTCACGCCGTCCATCTCTTCGGATTTTCCGAGCGGCAGGTGGGCCTTCAGGCCGCCGCCGACGTCGGTGGGTTCGGGCGCGAATGCGCCGTTGAAGCCCCATCCGCACCAGAGGTTGCCGTCGCGGTCGACGCGGAATCCGTCGAGCGCGCCGGGGCCGTCCGCGTCGATGAGCTTGGTCTTGTTCGACACGCTGGCGCCATCGGCTGCAACGTCGTAGCTCCAGATGCTGCGGTTGGGCGTGCCCTTCCACTCGACCACGTAGAGCTTCTTCTCGTCCGGCGAGAACGCGAGCCCGTTCGGGTTCACCAGATCGGTGATGACGGCGCTGAGCTTGCCGTCGCTCGCGATGCGGTAGACGTTGGTGGTGGCCTGCTCCGGCGTGGCCTTCGATCCTTCCCACTCGCCGTTGATGCCGAAGGTCGGGTCGGTGAACCACACGCTGTCGTCCGACTTCACGACCACGTCGTTGGGCGCGTTGAGCTTCTTGCCCTCGTAGCTGTCGGCCAGCACGGTCATGCGGCCGTTCTTCTCGGTGCGCACCACGCGGCGCGTGACCGAATGCTCGCAGGTGACGAGGCGGCCCTGGCGATCGCGCGTGTTGCCGTTGGCATAGTTGGCGTTCTGCTTGTGCACCGTGAACTTGCCGGTCTTCTCGTCGTACTTCATGAGCCGGTTGTTCGGAATGTCGCTGCACAGCAGGTAGCCGCCCTCCGGAAAGTACACCGGCCCCTCGGCCCAGCGCATGCCGGTGCCCAGCTGCTCGACGGTGCTGCTGTAGATGCGGTACTTGGCAAAGCTCGGATCCAGGATCAGCACCGACGGGTCCGGGTAGCGCTGGTTGGGCTTGAAGTCGAAGGACTGCGCGCCGGCCAGCCCGGCGAAGGCGGCCAGTCCGGAGCCCGCGGCATTCTTCAGGAAGCGGCGGCGAGGCTCGAGGGCTTTGTTCTGCATCTGTAGATCTCCTTTGTCGTCGTTGTGGAAAACCGGCGGACGCCGATCTTACGTACCCGCCGTGCGCAGCCGGGCCCTTCGCTGCGCGAAGTGCGACATGGCTTACTTGCGGTCCCCGAGACTGCCGACACGGCCCGCCCGCCGCCCGCCTAAGCTGGGTCTTGCAGCGAACCTGCGATCCGACTCTGCTGCAGAAGGGACATGCGATGACTCAGGTTCATGAAGTGATGACGCGCGGCGTTCGCACAGTGGCACCGGGCGACACCATCGTGCAGGCGGCCAAGGCGCTCGAGGAGCTCGAGGTGGGCGTGCTGCCGGTCTGCGACGGCAACCGGCTGGTCGGCGTGGTGACCGACCGGGACATCGCCGTGCGCGGCGTGGCCCGCGAGATCGATCTGGGCGCCTCGCCGGTCAAGCAGATCATGACCGCCGACGCGTACTGGTGCTATGCCGACGACACCGTCGACGAAGCGCTCAGCCAGATGAGCGCGGTGCAGATCCGCAGGCTTCCGGTGGTCGACCGCGACAAGCGCCTCGTGGGCATCCTGTCGCTGGGCGACGTGGCGGCCAAGGGCGAGGCCGGTGCGGCGGCCGATCCGCTCGGAAAGATCTCCGAGCCTGCGCGGCCGAGGCACTTGTAGCAACGGCCCGCGGGCCGCGCGTCAGCGGCTGGTTTCTCTCAGGCGCTCTGGTTGGCGGGCTGGCTGGGCGCGCGCCGGCGAATCTCGCTGTGGAGCGCGCGCTGTCCCGCGGCCAGCGCGGCTTCATAGGTGTCCGCCGGATCGAAGGCGTCGCGAAGCACCTTGGGGTTCGCTCCTTCCGCATCCGTTTCGAGCAGGCGCCAGACAAATGAACCGAGGGCTGGCTCCTCGATGATGAGTTCGATGGGCTGTGTCATCCGTCCAACTTGCATGAATCCGCGCCAGATGTATGTAGGCCGAATTCGAATGCTGCCGGCCCGGCGCCCGATGGCGCGGCAAGATCAGCCGGGCTTGCCGCCTGCGCCCTCTGCCCTCAGCCGCAATGCATTGCTGATGACCGACGCCGAGCTCAGGCTCATCGCCAGCGCCGCGATCATCGGCGACAGCAGCCAGCCGGTGAACGGGAACAGCACGCCCGCGGCCAGCGGCACGCCGAGCGCGTTGTAGACGAACGCGAAGCCCAGGTTCTGCTTCATGTTGGCGATGGTCTTCTCGGAGACGATGCGCGCCTGCGCAATGCCGCGCAGGTCGCCCTTGACCAGCGTGACCTGGGCGCTGTTCATCGCCACGTCGGTGCCGGTGCCCATCGCCACGCCGACGTCGGCCCTGGCGAGCGCGGGCGCATCGTTGATGCCGTCGCCGGCCATCGCGACGATGCGGCCTTCTTGCTGCAGCTTCTCGACCAGCGCCAGCTTGTCGGCCGGCTTGACTTCGCCGTGCACTTCGTCGATGCCCAGCCTGGCGGCCACGGCGCGCGCGGTGGTCAGGCCGTCGCCCGTGGCCATGATCACGCGCATGCCCGATGCCTTGAGCGCCGCCAGCGCTTCCACGGTGGTGGCCTTGATTGGATCGGACACGGCAAGCAGGCCGGCAAGCCTGCCGTCGACGGCCAGGAACATCACGCTGGCCCCTTCGGCGCGCAGCGCCTCGGCTTGCGGCCGGAGCGCGTCGACCGGCACGCCAAGCTGATCCATCAGCGCGGTGTTGCCGAGCGCCAGCCGCTGGCCACCGACGCTGCCGTTCACGCCGATGCCGCTCGCGGACTCGAACTCGTCGGCCGCGGCCAGTGAGAGATTGCGCTCGCGCGCCGCACGCACGATGGCATGCGCCAGCGGATGCTCGCTGCCCTGGTCCAGGCTTGCCGCGAGGCGCAGCACATCGTCCTCGGTGAAGCCGGGCAAGGCCACCGCGCGTTCGAAGCTCGGCCTGCCTTCGGTCAGCGTGCCTGTCTTGTCGACGATGAGCGCATCGACCTTGCGGAAGTTCTCGATGGCGGCCGCATCGCGGAACAGCACGCCCTGCGTGGCGGCCTTGCCGGTGGCCACCATGATCGACATCGGCGTGGCCAGGCCGAGCGCGCAGGGACAGGCGATGATGAGCACCGCCACCGCATTGATGAGGCCGTGGGTCCAGCTTGGCGCCGGCCCGAAGAATCCCCACGCGAAGAAGGTCAGCAGCGCGATGCCGATCACGGCCATCACGAAGTAACCGGCCACGTGGTCGGCCATGCGCTGCATCGGCGCGCGGGAGCGCTGGGCCTGCGCCACCATCTGCACGATGCTCGCGAGCACGGTCTGCGAGCCGACCTTTTCCGACTGCATCACCAGCGCGCCGCTCGTGTTGAGCGTGGCGCCGATGAGCTTGTCGCCCGCCCGCTTGGTCACCGGCAGCGGCTCGCCGGTGAGCATGGACTCGTCGACCGCGCTCGCGCCCTCGACCACCACGCCGTCCACCGGCACCTTTTCGCCGGGCCGCACGCGCAGTTTGTCGCCGACGTGCACGTGGGCGATCGGGACGTCTTCTTCAGTGCCATCGGCGCCGATGCGCCGCGCCGTCTTGGGCGCAAGGCCCAGCAGCGACTTGATCGCGGCCGAGGTCTGCGAGCGCGCCTTGAGTTCGAGGATCTGGCCGAGCAGCGTGAGCGAGATGATCACCGCGGCCGCCTCGAAGTACACCGCCACGCGGCCCATCGACATGAACGCGTCGGGAAACACGCGCGGCGCCACCGTGGCCACCACGCTGTAGGCGAAGGCCGCCGCGGTGCCCAGGCCGATGAGCGTCCACATGTTGGGGCTGCGGTTGGCGACCGATTGCACGGCGCGCCTGAAGAAGGGCCATCCCGCCCACAGCACGATGGGCAGCGAAAGAACCAGCTCGATCCAGCTCTGCGTGGCCATCTCGAACCACTGCAGCCGGTGCCCCGCCATTGCGAGCACGGCCACGGCGAGCGTGAGCGGCAGCGTCCACAGGAAGCGGCGCTTGAAGTCGCGCAGCTCGGGGTCTTCGCCCTCGTCGAGCGTCGGCATCTCGGGCTCCAGCGTCATGCCGCACTTGGGGCAGCTGCCCGGATGGTCCTGCCGGATCTCCGGATGCATCGGGCAGGTGTAGATGGTGCCGGCGGGCGCAGGCGCGTGCGCATGCGGCGCGCGGTGGCCTTCGTGATGCGGATGCTGCGGTGCCCCGGAATGCACGTGGTTCATCGAGTGCTCCAACGAGAAAACAAAAAGATGCTGCGCACCACGCGCAGCGCATCGCCAGTTTCCAGGTTGACACCGTGTCAAGGTCAAGGCCGGCACGGTGGCCGGCCGCGCGGCTTTCTCAGACGGCGGAGGTGGCGGCTGCAGGCGCGCTGCTGCCCGCACCGGGCGGCGCCGTGACAATCGACGTGAGCGCGGGTTCGGCCGCGCGCAGCGATGCGATGTCGGGCCGCGGGCGGCGCAATTGCGCGTCGGCCGCGAAGGCCTTTTCCATGGCGTGCGCCGCGGCCAGCACCTGGTGGTCGGCCCTGAACGCGCCCACGACCTGCAGCCCGAAGGGCATGCCCGCGTGGTCGAGGCCACAGGGCAGCGCCAGCGCCGGATGCGTGGTCAGCGTGACCACGTAGGTCAGCGCGAGCCAGCGGTAGTAGTTCGCCTGCTTTTCGCCGTTGATGGTGTCCGCATACAGCTGGGTCCATGGAAAGGGCGACACCGGCGTGGTGGGCGAGAGGATCAGGTCGTAGTCGGCGAAGGCGGCCTGGAAGCGCTTGATGAGCCGGGTCTGCTCGGCCTGGGCCCAGGCGCTGTCGAGCAGGCTCATCTGCGCACCCATTTCGTAGTTGGCGCGGGAGTTGGGACCCAGGCTGGCCGGGTCGCGCTGGTAGGCGGCATGCATGCCGGCCACGAAGGCCTCGGCGCGCAGCACGTCGAAGCAGCGGTGCGCTTCGCCGAAGTCGAATTCGACCTGGTCGCAGCACTTGAACAGGTGCTGCATCGCGCCGATCTTGCTGCGCATGGTGGCACGGATGCCGTCGTCCACCGCGCAGGTGCCGAAGTCTTCGGTCCATGCCACGCGCAGTTGGCTCAGGTCGATGCCGGCGGGCTTCAGGAAGCTGAGCGGATCGAGCGGATAGCTCAGCGGATCCCCCGCGTGCATGCCGGCGGAAGCGGCCATCTGCAGGCAGGCGTCTTCCACCGTGCGGCCCATCGGGCCCACGACCGAGATCGGCGTCCAGCCCAGCGGCTTGCGCACGCTCGGCACGATGCCCGGCGAGGGCCGGAAGCCCACCACGCCGCACTTGGCGGCCGGAATGCGCAGCGAGCCGCCGGTGTCGGAGCCGGTGCACACGGGCAGCATGTCGCAGGCCAGCGCGGCGGCCGAGCCGCCGGAGGAGCCGCCGGCATTGAGGTTCGGGTTGAAGGGATTGCCGGTGGCGCCCCACACCTCGTTGCGCGAATTGGCGCCGGCGCCCATCTCCGGAACGTTGGTCTTGCCCGCCACGATGGCGCCGGCCCTGCGAAGGCGCGCCACCAGCTCGATGTCTTCCTGCGGCACGTGGTCGCGGAAGATCGCGGAGCCCCAGGTGGTGAGCAGGCCTTCGGTGGGTTCGAGATCCTTCACGCCGAGCGGCAGGCCATGCAGCAGGCCCAGCGTGTCGCCGCGCATGACGGCGCTTTCCGCCGCCCGGGCCTCGGCCCGCGCGCGCTCGAAGCAGGTGGCGGTCACGGCGTTGATGAAGGGGTTCACGCGCTCGATGCGCGCGATGCAGGCTTCGAGCAGCTCGACCGGCGAAACCGCCTTGCTGCCGATGAGCCGGCGCAGTTCGACGGCGGAGTGTTCGATCAATTCGGTGTGGTTGCTCATGTCGGTTGTTGTTCCATCGGGCTGAGGCCAGCGCGCCCGCGGGACGGGCTTTGCCCGGCCGCCGGGTGCGCCCCCCAGTGGGGGGAGGCGCCGAAGGCGCTTCGGGGGGCGTCCATCAGTCAGCGGTGATGTTGGCGCGCGCGGCGATGGCGCGCATCAGCGGCAATTCCTTGGCGATCAGTTCGCTCACGGCGGCCGAGTTGCTGTAGCCCGGCTCCAGGCCCTGGGCGGCGAGCTTGGCGCGCGTGTCGGGATCGGCCATGGTCGCGGCCAGCGCCTTTTCGAGCCTGGCCTTCACGTCGGGCGGGAGGCCCTTCGGCGCCGCCAGCGCCAGCCAGCTGTCGGTGTTGATTTCGGGGTAGCCGCTCTCGGCCATGGTGGGCACGTCGGGCAGCAGCGTCGAGCGCTTGGCCGTGGTCACGGCAATGGCCTTGATCTTGCCGCTCTTGAGCTGCGGAATGGCCGCGCTCACGGTGTCGATGCTGAACGGAACCTGCCCACCCATGAGGTCGGTCATGGCCGGCGCGCTGCCCTTGTAGGGCACGTGCGTCATCTTGAGGCCGGCGGCATGCAGGATGGTCTCGCCGGCGAACTGCGAGGTGGTGCCGGTGCCGAAGGACGCGTACGAATACTTTCCGGGCGAGGCCTTCACGTAGTCGACGAACTGCTTGACGGTCTGCACCGGCACTTCGCTGTTCGCCAGCAGGATGAGGCCCACGCGCCCGGCCAGGCCGATCGGCTCGAAGCCCTTGACCGGGTCGTAGGGCAGGTTGGGGCGGATGGCGGGATTCACCGTGAAGGTGGTGCCCGAACTGATCAGCAGCGTGTAGCCATCGGGCGCCGCCTTGGAGACATAGCTCGCGCCGATCACCGTGCCGGCGCCGCCGCGGTTCTCGATGACCACGGGCTGGCCGAGCTCCTTGCCCAGGCGCTGGGCAATCACGCGCCCGTTCACGTCGGTGGCGCCGCCGGGCGGAAAGGGAATCACGAGCGTGACCGGGCGCGACGGAAACCCGGTGTCGGCGGCCAGCGCGGCGAGCGGTGCCAGGCCAAGGCAGGACAACAGCAGCACCATGCGGGCGAGTGCGGGGAGGCGTTTCATGAAGGACTCCTGGAGGAACAGAGCGGGGATGCAGGTTCATCCTAGGAGCCGCAAAGCGCTGCCACAAGCGCAATGTTTAGAATTGTGGATTGCCGATTCGGCAATCGACAAATGCGCGTCGCCCCGCTGCGACAAGGAAGAAACATGTCGCTTCACACGCTGCAGGAGACCGCGGTCCGCTACTTCCTGGAGGTGGTCCGAACCGGGTCGGTGAAGGAGGCCGCGCTCAAGCTCAACGTGGCGCCTTCCGCCGTGAGCCGGCAGGTGGCGCGCCTGGAGCGCGAGCTCGACACGCTGCTGTTCGACCGGCACGCGCGCGGCATGGTGCCCAATGCGGCCGGCGAGCTGCTGGCCGCGCATGCCAAGCGGGTGCAGCAAGACATCGAGCGCGTGGCCGGCGAGATCCAGGGCCTGCGCGGCCTGCGCAGCGGGCGCGTGCGCGTGGCGAGCACCGAGGGCTTCGCGTTCGACTTTCTTCCCACGCTGATCTCGCGCTTTCGCGCCAGGCACGAGGGCATCCGCTTTCATCTGGAGGTCTGTCCGCCCCACGAGATTCCCGGCCGCATCCGCGACGGCGAAGCGGACGTCGGCATCACGCTGAGCGCGGTGCCCGAGCCCGGCATCCGGATCGAGCTGCGCCACCCCAGCCCGATCCTCGCCGTGATGGCCAGCGACCATCCGCTGGCGGCGCAGCGGCAGCTCTCGCTGCGCCAGGTGGCGGCCTATCCGCTGGGCCTGCCGCCGCGGGACAGCTCCATCCGGCAGCTGCTCGATATCAGCTGCAGCCGGCAGGGGCTGCAGTACGTGCAGGCCATGTCGAGCAACCATGCGAATGCGCTGGTGAGCTTTGCGGCCGCGGGCGGCGGCACCATCGCCTTCTATGGCGAGCTGTCGATCCGCACGCAGCTGAAGTCGAAGGCGCTGGTGGCCATCCCGCTGAAGGACCGCGAGATGAACGAGCGCCACCTCGAAGTCGAGACGCTCGCGGGCCGCTCGCTGCCCGATGCAGGCAAGGCTTTCGTGCGGTTTTTGACGGATGCCATCCAGGCCTCGGCCTGAGGGCGGCCGCGCGTGCGCTACACTCCGCGCCGCTTGCAGCCGGCCTCAGCCGCTGCGCCGTCATTGGCAACATGACGAGAACAAACCAAAGGAAATTTTTCAAGTGAACCGTATCGAACTGGTCGAAAAGATCGCCACCGCCCACAACGTCAGCAAGGCCGAAGCCGCCCGCATCCTGGAAACCGTCACGGGCTCCATCGTCGCCGCAGTGAAGAAGGGCGACCCCGTCCAGCTCATCGGCTTCGGAACCTTCAAGCAAGTGGCGCGCGCCGCACGCACCGGCTTCAACCCGCAAGCCGGCGCAAAGATCAAGATCGCCGCGCAGAAGGTGCCCAAGTTCGTGCCGGGCGCAGCGTTCAAGGCCGCCATCGACCCCAAGGCTGCAAAGCGCAAGGCCGACAAGGCAGCCGCCAAGCCCGCCGCCAAGAAGGCAGCACCGGCCAAGAAGGCCGCACCCGCCAAGAAGGCTGCCAAGAAGTAATGAATGGATCGCAGCCGCAAGGCTGCCTCCACGCAGGACGGCCCTCGGGCCGTTTTCTTTTTTCCGGGGCGGCTCTCAGGCTGGCGTTCCCAGCCGCGCGAGGACCAGATCGTGCAGTGTCTGCGCCGCCACCGAGAGGCTGCCCTCCCGGCGCTGCACCAGGTAGATGGTGCGTGTGAGACCGGGCAGCGGCAGCGGCCGCGTCACCAGCGTCTCGCGCTGGAAGTGGAAGAGCGTGAGCTCCGGCACCACACTGATGCCGATGCCGGCCTCGACCAGCCCCATCACCGTGGCCAGGTGCTCGACCTCGAACACGGCGTTGAGCCGCAGCGGGTGCAGCGCCGCGTCGAGCGACTGGCGCACGCTGCTGTTGCGCGCCATCTGGATGAAGGGCCATGGCGCGAGCTGCCGTGCCGTGAGCCTGGCGGCGCTGGCGAGCGGATGGTCCTTGCGGCAGACCAGGTGAAAGCGGTCGCCGCAGAGCTTGCGGCCGCGCAGGTCGCTGGCTGCGGCGGCGCCGGCGCCGGTTGCCGCGAGCGCGAAATCCGCCTGGTGGCTGCGCAGCTGGGCAATGCAGGCGTCCGACAGCGCGTCGTGCAGCTCGACCGTGATGCCGGGCCACGCCTGCATGAACTCCGCCAGGATCGCCGGCAGCCGTCCTGCCGCCAGGGAGGGCAGGGCCGCCACGCTCACGCGGCCCTTGCGCCGCTGGGCATGGTCGGCCAGGTCGCCGATGGCGCCCTGCATGTCGTCCAGCAGCCGCCGCGCCGAGGGTTCGAACAGCCGGCCCTCGGGCGTGAGCTGCACGCTGCGCGTGTCGCGGTCGAACAGCCGCGCGCCGAGCGTTTCCTCGAGCGTGCGGATCAGTGCACTGAACGCGGGCTGCGACAAGTGGCAGGTCTGTGCCGCGCGCGTGAAGTTGCGCTGCTCGGCCAAGGCCGTGAACGCGCGCAGTTGGCGGCTGGAAAGCTCGGGCGCTGGCATCGGTCTGGAATCTGGGTGAGTGGAGCCGGGAATCCGGGCCTGTGGATGGTATTCCTGTGCCCTGTACGCAACGTGCCTTGGCGATTCCGGCCGGTGGGCGCCAGAAACGGCGTTTTTGTAAAAAATTTGTGACTTAAGGCCCAATTCGGCATCATGATCCGGGCCATGAGGTCCGGCGAAGTTTCTCCCGCTTGGCGACGCGTGCTCTGGGCGCATGTTGCCGTTCTTTTTTTTCTTGCTTTCACTGCAACGAACAGCAAGGCTCAGCAGCCGGCGTCTGCGCAGGGTCTGCGGATCGTGGGCGGGCTGGCGAGCGTGAGCCAGTACACGCTGCATGAAGAGCGCTTCTGGAGCCAGGACCTGCGCCGCCTGAGCGGCGGAAAGTACAGCGCGAGCATCGTTCCGTTCAACCAGGCGGGCGTGCCGGGGCAGGAAATGCTCAATCTGATGCGGCTGGGCGTCATTCCATTCGGCACCGCGTTGCTCAGCCAGGTCAGCAACGAGTATCCCGAGCTGGGCACGCCCGACATTGCCGGACTGAATCCCGACATGCCCACGATGCGGCGGGTGGTCGCAGCCTTCAGGCCCTACCTCGAGAAGACGCTGCGCGAACGCCATGGCGTCGAGCTTCTCGCGGTGTACGTCTACCCCGCCCAGGTGATCTTCTGCAAGCGGACCCTGACGCGGCTTTCGGACCTGGCGGGGCGGCGCGTCCGCGTTTCGGGCAGCAGCCAGGCCGACTTCATCCGCGCGCTCAACGGCGTGCCCGTCTTCACCGAATTTTCGGAGCTCATGGCCAACATGAATTCGGAGAACACCGAATGCGCCATCACCGGTGCGATGTCCGGCAACACGCTGGGCCTGCACAAGATGACGAGTTCGCTCTACACCATGCCCATCAGCTGGGGCCTGGCCGTCTTCGGCGCCAACGCGGATGCCTGGAATGCGCTGCCTGCGGACCTGAAGGCCCTGTTGAAAGCCGAGCTGCCGAAACTCGAGGCCGCGGTCTGGAACGAGTCGGAGCGCGACACCGGCAACGGCATCGCGTGCAACACGGGCGCCGCGACCTGCACGAAGGGCACCAAGGGCGCGATGGTCGAGGCGCGCCCGTCCGCGGATGACGAGCGGCGCCGGCGCGAGATTTTCGCCACCAGCGTGCTGAGCCGGTGGGTGCAGCGGTGCGGGGCCGTGTGCGCGGAAGTGTGGGACCAGACCGTCGGTCCCATCGCCGGGATCAAGGCGCCTGTCGGGCAGTGACCAAGCCTGTGCCCAGCCGCATCACCGGCTTCGTCTACGGCGTTTCGGCGCTGTTTCTCGCGGCCGTGCTCGCCATTGCCGGGCTGATGGCATGGCAGATGTACCAAAAGGAGATTGCCGACAGCGAGGCCCAGGCCGTGCGGTTCATCGGCACCTCGGAGGCTGCGCTCAACCGCAGCCTGCTCGGGGCGAACACGCTGCTGGCTGGCCTGGGGCAGTTTCTGCGCAAATCCGGCGAAGGCAGCATCGCAAGCGACCTCGCGCAGGCCGAGACCGCGCAATTGATCGAAACCAGCGTTCGCCAGAGCCTGCTGGCCCGGTACGTCGCCTTCCTGACGCCCGAGGGCCGGGTGATCGGGTCTTCCGACCGGCGGGGAGCGAAGCTGGCGGTACAGCTGCCCGACGGATTCCTGAAGGAGGCTCTGGCCCATCCGGGATCCGTGATGTCGATCAGCACGCCCTCGATCAGCCCGGTGACTTCCCAGCAGGTGCTGTATCTTGCGCGCGTCCTCACGCTCGCGGACGGCGGCAAGCTGGTCGCGGTGGCCGAGGTGCAAGTCTCGATGCTCACCACCATCCTTGCGCAGGGGGCCAACATCAGGGGGCTCGAAGTCACGCTGGAGCGCGAGGGCGGGCTGATGCTGGCCAGCATGCCGCCGCGCGACGATCTTGCGGGGCGCACCATCAGCCCCGCCCTGACGGACCAGGCGGACGGGCGTCCCCGGCGCATGCTTTCCCGGCTCAGCGGCGCGCCGGCCATCGTCGTTGCCCGGCCCACGCTGCACCGAAGCCTGCTGATCGTCGCGAGCATTCCGCTCGAGTCCGCCCTCGCGGACTGGCGCAGGGACAGCAATGTGGTTGCGGCCGCGGCCCTGGCCTTCATGCTGATGATCCTTGCGGTCACCTACTTCGCCCTCGCGCAGCTGCGGCGACAGTGGCGCGCGCGCGCCGAGCTGCTGCGCTCCAAGGCTACGCTGGACCAGGCGCTCGAATCCATGGTGGACGGTTTCGTGCTGCTCGATCCCAATGACCGCGTCGTCACCTGGAACCGCCGCTTCGTCGATTTCTTTCCCTGGGCAGAGCCCTTGCTGGCCCCGCAGGTGCCGTTCCAGCGCATCACGGAACTGAACGCGCGCCACCTGATGACGCAGAACGAGCAGGAGATCACGCTGCTGAACGGGCAGGTGATCGTTGCGGTGAACAGTCCCACGCCCGACGGCGGCCTGGTGTGCGTCTACCGCGACGTGACCGAGAAGAAGCGCCACGTCGCCGACATCCTCGAAGGCAAGGCGCAGCTGCAGGCCACGCTGGATGCCTTGCCCGACGTGCTGATGGACGCCGGCATCGACGGCCGCTGCTACAGCTTCCATTCGCCGCGCCGCCCCAGGCCCGCGTTCAAGGTGCGCGAGCCGGTGGGCAAGCTGATGTCGGACCTGCTGCCGGCGAATGCCGCGGCCGAGGTGATGGTGGCGCTGCGCGATGCCTTCGAAACCGGCTTTTCCACCGGCCGGCAGTTCGAGATCCGGACCGCGCGGGGCGTCACGTGGTTCGAGATCTCGGTCTCCCGCAAGGTAATCGGCGAAGGCGCCGCCGCGCGCTTCATCGTCATCCTGCGCGACATCACCGAGAGCAAGCTGGCGGCCCGCGAGATCGAGCACCTGGCCTTCTACGACATTCTCACGGGCCTGCCCAACCGCCGGCTGCTGCTGCACCGCCTGCAGGCCACCATCGACGCGAACGTGCGGCGCTCGCGCCACGGCGCGCTGCTGTTCCTGGACCTGGACGATTTCAAGACGCTCAACGATGCGCTCGGGAACGCCACGGGCGATGAACTGCTCAAGCAGGTGGCGCTGCGGCTGCAGGACAGCCTGAAGGAGGGCGGCACGGTCGCGCGGCTGGGAGGCGACGAATTCGTGGTGCTGCTGGACAACCTCAGCGACGACGCCGGCGTTGCCGCGATGCAGGCCAATACCGCCGGCGAGGCCATCCTCACGGTGCTGAACGAGTCGTTCCAGCTCGCGGACCACCAGTACCACAGCACCGGCAGCATCGGCGCCGTGGTGTTCAGCGCCACGCAGCAGTCGCTGGAGGATCTGCTGAAGCAGGCGGACATCGCCATGTACTACGCCAAGTCCGCAGGCGGCAACGCGCTGCGTTTCTTCGAGGCCTCGATGCAGACCGCCATCACGGCCCGCGCAACGCTGGAGAGCGAGCTCCACGCGGCGCTGGCGGGCGAGCAGTTCGTGCTGCACTACCAGTCCCAGGTGGCCTCCAATGGCCACGTGGTGGGCGCCGAGGTGCTGATCCGCTGGCAGCATCCGGTGCGGGGCGTGGTGCAGCCCGGAGGCTTCATCGAGCTGGCGGAGGAAACCGGGCTGATCGTGCCGATCGGCATGTGGGTGCTGGAGACGGCCTGCATCCAGCTCGAGCGCTGGAGCCACGATGCGAGGCGCCGGCACCTGCGGCTGGCGGTGAACGTCAGCGCGCGCCAGTTCCGCACCGACGACTTCGTGGAACGCGTGCGCGACGTGCTCCGGCGCACCGGCGCCGACCCGACGCGGCTGGAGCTCGAGCTCACCGAAAGCCTGCTGCAGGACAAGGTCAGCGAAACAATCTGCAAGATGCAGTCGCTCGCGGCGTTGGGCGTGCGCTTTTCCATGGACGACTTCGGCACCGGCTTCTCGTCGCTCTCCTACATGACCCAGCTGCCGCTGAACCAGATCAAGGTCGACAAGTTCTTCGTGCAGAGCATCGGCATCGATCCGAAGGTCGAACTGATCATCCAGGCCATCATCGGCATGGCCCGCAATCTCGATCTCGAGATCGTGGCGGAGGGGGTCGAAACGCAGCAGCAGTTCGAATTCCTCCAGGCGCACGGTGCCATGCTGTGCCAGGGCTACCTGTTCAGCAGGCCGGTGCCGCTCGACCAGTTCGATGCCCAGCTGGATGTCGAGATGGCGAGCTGAACGCACGCCGCGCTCACGAGGCCACTGCGATGCGCCTTCCATTCCCCGCCGTCCCCCGCCTGAGCCTGCGCGCGCGCCTGTCCGCCGGCGTGCTGGCGATCGTCTTCCTGACGACCATGGGGGTCACCGCCGCCGCGCTCCATTTCCTCAAGCGCAGCATGGAGGCGGCCATCGCCGGTGAGGAGTTCGAACGGATATCGGCCATTGCCGGAGCCGTGGACCAGAAGTTCCTGAGCCGGCGCACCCTGCTCAAGGCCTTCGGCGACGGCATCGAGAGCCGCAGCCTGGCCGGCCCCGGGGAACTGCAGGACCTGGTCATGCAGCACGGCTCGCTGAGGGAGGCGTTCGACAACGTGGCCTTCACCGGCATGGACGGCGAACTGGTGGCCAACCTCAACGGCACGCAGCCGATCGGCAAGGTCAACATCAAGGACCGCGAATACTTCCAGCGCACGGTCGCCGCCCGCGCGGGCGTCATCTCCAAGCCCTTTCGCAACCGCGTGAGCGGCCTGGCGCAGATCGCCCTGACCGAACCCGTGCTCGATCGCGGCGGCAACGTCGTGTATGTCATTACCGCCTTCGTCAACCTCAAGGAAAAGAACTTCCTGGGCGAACTTGCCAACGTGAAGTTCGGCAAGAGCGGGTACATGTTCATCACGGACACGGACGGCATCGTCATCGACCACCCCGACAGGTCCCGGCTGCTTCAGCGCGCGGACGCCGGCGGGGCCCGCAACCCTGCCACCGAGCGCGCCATCGCCGGCTTCGAGGGCACGATGGAGGCCGTCGATCCCGCGGGCGTCCATGGCCTCTACGCCTTCAAGCGCATCGGCCAGACCAACTGGGTGCTGGGCGCGATGTATCCGCGGAATGAGGCCTTTGCCCGGATCGACCGGATCGAGCGCTATGCCTGGGCCGGCGCACTGCTGCTGACGCTGCTGGCCGGGGGGCTGGCCTTCATGACCGCGCGGGCGCAGCTCGCACCCCTGTCGCGCCTGCGCGAGCACATGCAGGTCTCGCGCGCCGCCACCGCCTATGCGCCCATGCAGGAGGCGCCGCCGGACGACGAGGTCGGCGATCTCTCGCGGACCTTCGACCTGCTGATGTCGGAGCGGCAGGCCGCCAACGAGAAGCTGGCCGCCAGCGAGAGATTCCTGCGCGACGTGACCGACAACCTGCCGGCGGTGGTGGCCTACTTCGACAGCAGCCAGCGCTGCCTTTTCGCGAACAAGGCCGGGCTCGGGATGCGCGGCAGGACCATGGCCGACATCGGGCGCATGACCATGCAGGAGTCGCTGCCCGACCACGTCTACCAGCAACTCGTGCCCGGCATCGCCAAGGTGCTCGCGGGAACGCCGACGCGCACCGAAGGCACCTACGAGCGCAACGGCAAGCTGGGCTTCTTCGAATGCCATCTGGCGCCCGACATCCGCGACGATGGCGTATTGGCCGGCTACTACGTGATGACCTTCGACGTGAGCAAGCGCAAGCAGGCCGAAATGCACAGCGCCGGAAGCGAGCGGCGCCTGCGCGGGCTGACCGACAACGTGCCGGCGCTTCTTGCCGAGCTGGACCTCGAGGAGCGCGTGGTCTTCTGCAACGGCAAATACCAGGCCTGGCTCGGCGTCTCGCCGGAGGCGATGACGAACCGCCCCATCCACGAGGCCATCGGCGAGGCGCACTACGAAATCCGCAAACCGCTGCTGGCGCGGGCATTCGCGGGCGAGGTGGTGTCCTTCGAGCAGACCGCCAGCCTGCTGATCGGCGAGCGGACCTTGCAGACCACCTATCTGCCCCAGCGCAATGCGCAAGGTGCGGTTACCGGGCTGTACATCCTGTCGAACGACGTCACCGAGCTCAAGCAAAAGCAGATGAAGCTGGATGCCCTCGCGCGCGAGGATGCGCTCACCGGGCTGCCCAACCGCCGCTCGTTCGAGGAGCATGCGCGCGACGCCATGGCCAGGTCCCGGCGCGCCGGCCTGCCGGTCTGCCTGCTGTTCCTGGACATCGACTACTTCAAGTCCATCAACGATTCGCTGGGCCATGCGGCGGGCGATGCGGTGCTGCGGGAATTTGGCCGCCGGCTGAGGGAGAGCGTGCGCGAAACCGACATGGCGGCGCGCTACGCGGGCGACGAGTTCGTGATCCTTCTCGAAGGCGCCAGCGGCGCCGCCGAGGCGCAGGTGGTGGCCGGCAAGGTGCTGGCCGCCATGCGGCCGCCTTTCCACCTGCCCGGCCGCACGCTGCAGGCCACCACCAGCATCGGCGTCGCGATTTCGGAGGAGGACGAGGATTTTCCGTCCCTGTTCGTGCGCGCGGACACCGCGCTCTATGCGGCCAAGAAAGAGGGAAAGAACCGCTTCATGATGGCGGCGCCCAGGCCTGGAAACCCGGGCGGTGCGCCGTGGCCGCGCGAAGAGCCTTCCAGCGCCTGAGGCCGGCAGCACCGCGCATGCGGTGCGCAATCTGGACCTTGTCCTACGCGAAAAGTAACCATGGCTGGCCTAAATTGGCACCACCGTTTCACGACGGGCACCGCACGCCGTGGCATCGATCGCGCGGCCACTGAAGGGAAAAGAGCAATGGCAGATCACGGCGCTGGGAGTGCACCCCTGAACCAACGCACTCTGACCGACGCCGATTTCAGGCTGATGGTCGATTCGGTCACCGACTACGCCATCATCGTCCTCGATCCTGGCGGCATCGTCATCAGCTGGAACGAGGGCGCCCGCAAGCTCAAGGGATACGACGCTCCCGAAATCCTGGGGCGGCACTTCTCGCTTTTCTATCCGACCGAGCTGCTCGAGCAGAACCGGCCGGAACACGCACTCGAAACGGCACGCCGCGATGGCCGCATGGAGGAAGAAGGCTGGCGCCTGCGCAGCGACGGCACGCGCTTCTGGGCCAGCGTGGTCATCACGCGGATCACCGGCTCGGGCGGAGAAACCCGCGGCTTTTCGCTGATCACGAGGGACCGCAGCGAGAACCGCCGCCAGGACGAGATGCTGCGCATGAGCGAGGAGCGCTTCCGGCTGCTGGTCGAGGGCGTGAAGGACTATGCGATCTTCATGCTCGACCCGGGCGGCCACATCGTGAGCTGGAATCTCGGCGCGCAGAAGAACAAGGGCTACGAGGCCTCGGAAATCATCGGACAGCATTTCTCCAGGTTCTATCCGCCAGAGGTCGCTGCCAGCGGCTGGCCCGAACAGGAACTGCGCAATGCGCTGCGGGACGGGCGCTTCGAGGACGAGGGCTGGCGCATCCGCAAGGACGGCAGCCGGTTCTGGGCCAGCGTGGTGATCACCGCGCTGCACGATGCCACCGGCAGGCACCGCGGCTTTGCCAAGGTCACGCGCGACCTCACGGAGCGCCGCCGCGTGACCGCGCTGGAGGACGAAGGGCGCCGCGTGACGAACTTCCTTGCGATGCTCGGGCACGAACTGCGCAATCCGCTGGCGCCGATCTCCAACGCGCTCGAGCTCCTCAAGCGGGAGAAGACGGAGTCGGCCGCGGTCGTGCACACCCGCGACATCATCGGCCGGCAGCTGCGCCAGATGACCCGGCTGGTGGACGACCTGCTCGACGTCGGCCGCATCACGAGCGGCAAGATCCAGCTCGAGAACAAGCCGGTCCGGCTGCGCGATGCCATCGCCGAGGCCATCGAGGCGGTGCGCCCGCTGATCGACGGCAAGTCGCAGACCCTGCACCTGCAGATGCAGGATGCGGACCCCTGGATCGCGGGAGACAGCGCGCGCGTCATCCAGATCGTCAGCAACCTGGTCCACAACGCCGCAAAATTCGCCGGGAACGGCGGCAACATCCACGTGTCGCTCTCGCGAAGCGCAGCGGATGCGGACATCAGCGTGCGCGACGACGGGCCCGGCATACCGCCGCAGGACCTGCAGCGGATCTTCGACCTGTTCGTGCAGGGCGAGCAGAACCTGGCCAGGACGCAGGGCGGGCTGGGCCTGGGGCTCAGCCTGGTGCAGCAGCTGACGACGCTGCATGGCGGGCGCGTCAGCGCGTTCAGCACCGGCAGGCCAGGCGAGGGCAGCGAGTTCGTGGTGCAGTTCCCGACCACTCAGGCGCCGGTCGCCATGCTCGAGGCGCAGCCGCGGCCGGTGGGCGAGCAGCGCGTGCTGGTGGTGGACGACAACGTGGATGCGGCCGAGACCATGGCGATGCTGCTGGAGGCGCTGGGCTACAAACCCAGCGTCGTGCATGGCGGGCTGGCCGCCATCGAGGCGGTGAAGGCGCAGGACCCGGATGTGGTGCTGCTGGACATCGGCCTGCCCGACCTGAGCGGCCATGAAGTCGCGCGGCGCGTGCGCGCGGAGATGGTCAACCCCCCGCCGCTGATCGCCGTCACCGGCTACGGGCAGGCCAGCGACAGGGACACCAGCCTGGAGGCCGGCTTCCGGGCCCATCTGACGAAGCCGGTCGATGTCGACAAGCTCTCGGCGCTGCTCGAGCACCTGCTGGAGCCGCCTCGCTTCAAGGCCGCATAGAGGCGCGTAGAGCCGCGCAGAGCCGGGCTGGAAAGCTAGGCCGGGTGCGGCGGCTCCACCGGCAGCGCGCGCTTGTGGGCGCTCTTGCGGTGCGTGGCAAGAATGATCTCGCGCGCCGCCGCAGCCACCGGCTTGCCTTCGAGGAAATCGTCGATCTGCTCGTAGCTCACGCCGAAGGCGTCTTCGTCGGGCTTGCCCGGCACCAGCGACTCGAGGTCCGCCGTGGGCACCTTGAACACCAGCTCGTCGGGCGCGCCGAGCCGCTGCGCGAGGGCCCGCACGCGGCGCTTGTCGAGGCCGGTGAGCGGCGTCACGTCGGCCGCGCCGTCGCCGAACTTGGTGAAGAAACCCATCAGCGCCTCGGCCGCATGGTCGGTGCCGATGACGATGCCGTCGTGCGCGCCGGCCACCGCGAACTGCGCGATCATGCGCTGGCGCGCCTTGATGTTGCCGAGCACGAAATCTTCGTGCGCCGCGTCGCGGAAGGCCAGGTCCCCCTTCTTGAGCGCCGCGAGCATGCCGTCGGCCGCGGGGCGGATGTCGACGGTGAGGATGCGGTCGGGCCTGATCACCGCGAGCGAGGCCTGCGCCTCGTCCTCGTCCTTCTGCACGCCGTAGGGCAGCCGCATCGCGATGAAGGTGGCGCCGTAGCCCTGCGCGCGCAGCCTTTCGACGGCGCGCTGCGCGAGGCAGCCGGCGGTCAGCGAATCGACGCCGCCGCTGATGCCGAGCACCAGCGCCTTGAGGCCGGTGCCTCGCAGGTAGTCCGCAAGAAAGGCGGTGCGCCGCTCGATTTCCGCCGCGGCATCGAAGACGGGCGCAACATGCAGCGCCGCGATGATCTCGCGCTGTGTGGCGTCGACGGGAGTCAGGTGCTGATCCATGAAGCGATCCTTGCTTGCCTAGAAATCCACCAGGCTCAGGCCGATGCTGAGCACGGTGCGCTTGCGGTTGTAGTCCACCAGCGTGTCGCCGTAGCCGTGGAACAGCTGCGTATGGAAGCGCAGGTTGCTCTTGGTCGAATCGCCGATGGCCTTGAGCCATTCGAGCCGCACCGAACCGCGGCCGCTCTCGCGCAGGTTGTTGCGCACCGTGATGCCCAGGGTGTTGTCGCGGTTGAAGTTCCAGCGGCCCGTGACTTCGGCGCGGCCGATGTAGTTGGAGATGTCGGGGTTGTCGTCCTTCGCGGCCTCCTCCGACATGCGCTGCCAGATGCGTCCGGTGACGGTGAAGCGGTCGCCCAGTTCGGCGCCGCCCATCAGGTAGACGCGGTTCCAGCTGCGCGATAGCGGCAGGCTCTGGCCGTTCGACTGGTGCACCACGCCCACGCCCGCATAGCGCCAGCGCCAGCCGCCGGGCAGGTTGAAGTCCAGCGGATAGACATACATCAGCTCGGGCTCGTGGTCGGTGGTGCGGAACGGCCGCGAGATCGAGCCGTTGAACAGCTGCCAGGTCGACTGCTGCGAGTAGGCGAACCACAGCGAGTCCTTCCTGGCGGGCTCGTTCTGCGTGAGCAGGCCCTGGGCGATCTTGGTACGCACCGACAACCCGATGCGCATCTCGTTGGCCTGGTAGGCCACGGGCGTGCCGGTGTGGCCTTCCGAGGGCGAGGTGGGCGTGCCGGGCTTGCTGCTGGCGGCCGAGGCCGACACGTTCAGCGGCCGATAGCCGCGGAACCCGAAGGTGCCGCAATCGGTGCCGTTCTCCAGCTCCCAGAAGCGCGACAGCGCCGAGTACTGGCGGTCGCGGCAGCCTTCGTTGGTGTCGACCGAAATCACGCGCGTGGCCGGTATCGAGGCGTCCACCGGCGGTGCCGGCTGCGTGTTGGCCAGCACCGGCGGCGCCACGGGCACCGAAACCGACGGCAGCGTCTGCTGCTGCGCCCAGCGGTCGAAGCAGGCCAGGCGCGCTTCGTTGCTGTTGCCGAGCGCGGCGCACTGCTGCCAGGTCAGCTGCGCGTCGGCCAGCGGGCTGCGTGGCTGGTCGACGGCCTGCGCATGCGCGGTGGCGGTGCCCAGGCAGGCCGCGAGGGTCGCCAGCCCGGAGAAGATGGCGTGTGTTCGTTGGGTCATTGGTTTCCTTGCGTCCCCCCTGTTTTGTTCAGCACGAACGGATGCGTGCTTTCGTCCGCGGCGTTGCGCCACGTGCCCCTGAATTCCCGGCCGCAGGAGCCGGGCTGCAGGGTGCCGGCCCAGACGCCGCTGATGGCGCGGCCATCCAGCGATTCGTCGATGGAGAGGGCGCCGTCGTCGTCGACGTCGCCCGCGAGCTGCGCCACCTCGGGCCGGGCGCTGCCGCCCGCGGCGTCGCGTGTGATGGTGCCGCGCACGCCGGCGTAATCGGGGTGTTTGCCGAGCTGCACCGTGGCCGCGGCGGGAGCGCCGTCGAAGCGCGCCTCCCAGCGGCCGTAGAGCGACTGCAGCGGCAGCTCGCGCGCATCGGCGGGGCAGCCGGCGCCGCCGCCCTGCGTTGCCGTGGCACAGCCCGTGGCGGCAAGAAGAACGGCGAGGAAGGCGGGCAGCAGCCTCTTCATGGTGCCGCCGCGGCCGCGGCCTTGGCGGCCGCGCTGTCCTGTGCCTTGCGCGCGAACTCGGCGCGCAGCGCCTTGAGCTTCTCGCGCGGGTCTTCGCGGGTGGTGGTCTTGTCCAGGCCCATCTCGGCGATGAAGCGGCTCGGGACGCAGGGCACCATCTCGCGGCCCTGCTTGCGCTTCTTGGTCCAGCTCACGGCCAGGCTGCGCTGCGCGCGCGTGATGCCTACGTACATCAGGCGGCGCTCTTCCTGCAGCCGCTGCAGCGTGTCGTCGCTCACCTGGAGCTGGCGGCCGTTGTCGTCCTCGAGCTTGAAGGGCAGCAGGCCCTCGGTCACGCCGATCAGCATCACGTGCGGCCATTCGAGGCCCTTGGAGGCATGCAGCGTGGACAGCGTGACCACGTTCTGGTCCTGCTCGCGCTCGCTGATGGTCGACAGCAGCGAGATGGTCTGCGCCACCTCGAGCAGGCTCTTGCGCTCAGTCTCGATGTTGCTGTCGGCGCCCGAGGCATCGTCGAGGGTGCCGCCGGCGCGCTGCGACATCCAGTCGACGAACTCCATCACGTTGGTCCAGCGCGCGGCCGCGGCCTGTTCGCTGTCCTCGCCGTCGTAGAGATGCTTCTCGTAGTCGATCTCCTTGAGCCAGTCGAGCATGAAGGTGCGCGAGTCTTCCGCGCCCATGGTGCGGCGCGCGCGGTATTCGAGGTCGTTGATGTAGCGGCCGAACTCGTGGATGCCCTCGAGCGTGCGCTTGGGCATCACGCTCGGCAGCGACGGGCTGAACAGCGCCTCGAACAGGCTCAGCTTGTACTGGCTGGCAAAGGTGCCCAGGCTCGCGAGCGTGGTGTGGCCGATGCCGCGCTTGGGCGTGGTGATGGCGCGCAGGAACGCCGGGTCGTCGTCGTTGTTGACCCAGAGGCGGAACCAGCCGCACAGGTCCTTGATCTCGGCGCGGTCGAAGAAGCTCTGGCCGCCCGACACCTTGTAGGGAATCTGCGCCTTGCGCAGCGCCTGCTCGAACACGCGTGCCTGGTGGTTGGCGCGGTAGAGGATGGCGAAGTCGCGGAACTCCTTGTACTGCTTGCCCTGCACGGCGGTGTCGCCCGCGCGCAGGCTGATGATGCGCGCCACCGCGCGCTCGGCCTCGTGCGCCTCGGAGTCGGCATCGACCACGCGCACCGGCTCGCCTTCGCCGAGCTCGGAGAACAGCGTCTTCGGAAACAGCTTGGGATTGGGGCCGATCACGTTGTTGGCCGCGCGCAGGATCGCGCTGGTCGAGCGGTAGTTCTGCTCGAGCTTGATGACCTTCAGGTTGGGATAATCGACCGGCAGCTTGCGCAGGTTGTCCAGCGTGGCGCCGCGCCAGCCGTAGATCGACTGGTCGTCGTCGCCCACCGCGGTGAAGCGCCCGCGCTCGCCGGCCAGCGCCTTCAGCACCTCGTATTGCGTGGCGTTGGTGTCCTGGTATTCGTCCACCAGGATGTGGCCCAGCGCGGCCTGCCACTTGGCGCGCACTTCGTCGAAGTCGCGCAGCAGCTTGAGCGGCATGCCGATCAGGTCATCGAAGTCGACGCTCTGGTAGGCCGTGAGCCGCTCTTCGTAGCGCGCCATGATGCGCGCGGTGATGCGCTCGTTGTCGTCCACCGCGGCCGCCTCGGCCTGCGCGGCGTTCAGGCCCATGTTCTTCCACTTGCTGATGGTCCACTGCCAGATGCGCGCGGTGGCGGTGTCGGTGGTGCCGCCCGCGTCCTTGAGGATCTTGGTGACGTCGTCGCTGTCCAGGATGCTGAAGGCCGGCTTCAGGCCGAGCACGGCGCCGTCCTCGCGCATCATGCGCACGCCCAGCGCGTGGAAGGTGCAGATCACCACATGCTTCGCCTCGCGCCCGATCAGTCCCTTGGCGCGCTCGCGCATTTCGCTCGCGGCCTTGTTGGTGAAGGTGATGGCCGCAATGCGCTTGGGCTCGAGCCCGGCCTGGATCAGCCGGCCGATCTTGTGCGTGATGACGCGCGTCTTGCCCGAGCCCGCGCCCGCCAGCACCAGGCAGGGGCCGTGCAGGTAGTTGACAGCTTCTTGTTGCGCGAGATTGAGACCGGAGGACATGGGGAGTGGGGACGGAAGGCCGCGAAGGAACGGCTGGCGCAAAGCGCGCAATGATACGGGGCGCATGTTTCCGGGAAGGCCGCCAGAGTTCACGATGCGGGACGCGGCGACAATCAGCGCGTGCTGCCTGTATTTCTCGTAACTTTTCCTTTCTTCGCGCTGATCGCGGCCGGCTACGGCGCCGCGCGCGCCCGGATCCTGCCGCTGGACGCGATTCCGGGCCTCAACACCTTCGTGCTGTACTTCGCGCTGCCGTGCATGCTGCTGCGCTTTGGCGCGGGCACGCCGATCGGGCAGCTGCTCGATGGCAGCGTGGCGCTGGTCTGGGGCCTGAGCGCGCTGGCCGTGGTGGCGGGCGTGGTCGTTTTCACCCGCAACGCACGCATCGGCTGGAACGACGGCGCCTTCGGCGCACTTGTCGCGGCCTTTCCGAACACCGGCTTCATGGGCGTGCCGCTGCTGGTGGCACTGCTGGGCGCGCAGGCTGCGGGGCCGATGATCATCACCATCGCGTTCGACCTGGTCGTGACTTCTTCGCTGTGCATTGCGCTGTCGCGCCTGGACGGCGCCGGCGGGCCGCATGGGCCGCGGCTGGCCGCGCGCCAGGCGCTGCGCGGCGTGCTGGTCAATCCGATGCCGTGGTCGATCCTGCTGGGCGTGCTGCTCTCGGCGGCGCACTGGCGCCTGCCGGGGCCGGTGGAGCGCACCATCGCCATGCTGGCCGACGCGGCTTCGCCGGTGGCGCTGTTCACCATCGGCGCGGTGCTGGCGCGCTCGGCGCTGCTCGCGCGCGAGCATGGCGCCAGCGCGGCGGTGGCAGCCGCCATGGGCACGAAGTCGGCGGTGCCTTCCAGGGCGCCGCTGGCCGACGTGCTGCCGGTGGTGGCGGTCAAGCTGCTCGTGCATCCGGTGCTGGTCTGGGTGCTGGGGCAGGGGGCCATGGCCCTGGGCCTGCCGCTGTCTTCTTCGGCGCTGATGGTGATCGTGCTGGTGGCGGCGCTGCCGAGCGCGAGCAACGTCTCGATGCTGGCCGAGCGCTTCGGGGCCGACAACGGCCGCATCGCGCGCATCATCCTGTGGACGACGGTGGCGACCTTCTTCAGCTTTCCGTTCGCGGTCGGCGTGCTGCGCTGAGCGGCCTCAGGGCGTCAGCACGCCCAGCTTGAAAGGATCGGCATCGGACAGGCGCTCGCACTTGGAGAAGTCGCGGCCCTGGGTGCCGTCGCAATAGAACGCGTTGTAGATGCGGCCGAACAGCGTCGGGCTGGCTGTGAAGAGCACGCCGTGCTCGGGCTGCCAGTTGTCCCTGGAGTTCTCCCTGGGTGTCCCGGCGGCGCGGGTTTCCGTGGGCTGGACGGGCGCGGCCGCCGCAATGGGCGTGAATTCCGCCAGCGTCTTGTGGGCTTCCTCGCCGCGCCAGCGCACCGCCAGCTCGGCGGCCGTGGGCCTTGCCGCCACCGGCAGCAGCACGCCGTTCACCTGCAGGCCGTAGCCGAAGCGATGCGCCTTGCCGGCCAGGAAGGCATAGGCGCAGGCGGCCATGCACTGGCCGCGGATCTCGGTATCCACGCCGCTCGCGCGGATGGCGTCGGCAAAGGCGCCGGCCGCCTCGGCGGTGCCGCCGAACGAATCCTCGAACACCACGGTGCGCACGGTGCCCCTGCCCAGGTGCTCGGTGAAGGTCTTGATGGCGCTGCCGTCGAGCATGCCCGACACCACGAGACGGCTGCCCTGCAGGTCGAGTTCGGCCGCCGGGCATGCACATGCAAGGCATGCAAACAGGAAAACCGCAACCACAGCAGATGAAGGCAGTTTCACGACAGACGACCCCGAGGACCAGCGCGCTTTGCTTGAGGTGCGCCGCCGGAACGGGCGTCGCACAGCGACAGCTTGTGCAGCGCGCGGGGGCGCAGTCAACGGTTTTTTCAGAATATTTCCGCTGCCGAGTAACGGCCGTAAGGCATAGCTACTGCTACTACTTCAGATGAATACTTGAGTTTGCATAATGCCTGCTAGAGTGTTAACAAACCAATGTTTGAATGGGGCAGCACGATGGCAATACTTATTCGTATCCTGCTGTGGCTGGCCTGGGTTGCCGGCGTGAGCTGGTCCTGGCATGCCGACATGCTCGGCGCCGGCACTTCGCTTGCGCTGGGTGCCCTGAGCCTGGTGGTGTTTGCATGGCCCGCCAGCAGCGCGCGGCGCCGCAGCACCGAATTGCGCTACGTCGACGTCGGCAAGGAGCCTGCAGGCCTGTACTGAGTGTCGCGGCCGGGGCCTGCGAGGCAGGCCCTAGATGCTGTGCGGGTCGACATCGACCAGCCAGCGGATCACGCCCTTGCCTTCGGGCGTGCGCCTGAGGGCGTGCAGCAGCGGCTGCCACTGCGCCAGCAGGCGCTGCAAGGCGGCACGCGAGGGGCTTTCGATCAGCATCTGCGCCCTTTCCACGTTGGCCACGCGCTGGATCGCCAGCGGCACCGCGGGGTAGCGCACCACCCGGTCGGCGCCTTCCAGCGCCTCGGCGGCGGCGCTGGCTGCGTTCAGGAACGCCTGCGCGGCTTCCTGGGTGCGCGCATCGGCCCGCAACAGCGCCTGGAAGGCAAAGGGCGGCATGCCGGCGGCAGCGCGCTCCTCGAGCTGCTGCCGCGCGAAGGCCGTGTAGTCGTGCTTGCGGAGCGCGGAAAAAAGCGGATGCTGCGCGTGGTGGGTCTGGATCCACATCTCGGCCGTGGCGCCCTGCGCCGCCAGGTAGGCGGCGTCGCGGCCCGCGCGGCCGGCCGACTGCATCAGCAGGCTGAACAGGCGCTCGGGCGCACGGAAGTCGCTTGAGAACAGCGCGCCGTCGGGGTTCACCGCCGCCACCAGCGTGATGCGCCGGAAGTCGTGCCCCTTGGCGATCATCTGCGTGCCCACCAGCACGTCGACCTCGCCCGAATGCACGGCCGCGAGCTGCGACTCGAGCGCGCCCTGCTTCCTGGTGCTGTCGGCATCGATGCGCGCAATCCTGACGGGCCCGGGCACCGCGCTGCCGTCGGGCCGCCTCACCGCGGCGAACAGTTCCGCGAGGTGTTCTTCGAGCCGCTCGGTGCCGCGGCCCACGGGCGCGATGTCGGGGTTGCCGCAGGACGGGCAGGCGCGCGGCACGCGCTCGGTGAAGCCGCAGTGGTGGCAGCGCAGCGTGCGGTCGATCTTGTGGAACACGCGGTAGGCGCTGCAGTGCGGGCATTCGCTTTTCCAGCCGCAGTCGGCGCAGGCCAGCACCGGCGCATAGCCGCGGCGGTTCAGGAACACCATGCTCTGCTCGCCGCGCCCGATGCGCTGGCCGATGGCGTCGAGCAGCGCGCTCGAGATCACGGTCCTGGGCGGCTGCAGGTTCATGTCGACCAGCCGCACCGTGGGCAGCTCCCCGGCGCCGATGCGCGACGGCATGGCCAGCCGCACATAGCGCCCGCCCGGGTCCTCGCCCTCGGCGGGGCGGCTTTGGTGCCAGCTTTCGAGCGAGGGCGTGGCCGAGCCGAGGATGACTTTCGCGCCCTCGCGCTGGCCGCGCCAGACGGCGAGGTCGCGCGCCGAATACCGCGCGCCTTCCTGCTGCTTGTAGCTCGGGTCGTGTTCTTCGTCGACCACCACGAGCTTCAGGCCCGGCATCGACGCGAACACCGCCATGCGCGTGCCCAGCACGATGCGCGCCGCGCCGCTGTGCGCCGCGAGCCAGCTTGCGAGCCGCTGCGGGTTGGTCATGCCGCTGTGCAGCGACACCACCGCGTCGTCGCCGAAGCGCGCCTTGAAGCGAGCTTCGAGCTGCGGCGTCAGGTTGATCTCGGGCACCATCACCAGCGCCTGCGCGCCGGGGTCGGCCGCGAGCAGGTCGGCCACGCAGCGCAGGTAGACCTCGGTCTTGCCGCTGCCGGTGCTGCCGACCAGCAGGAAGGTGCCGGCCTCGCCCGCCTCGATGCGGGCCAGCGCGGCGGTCTGCTCCGCGCTCAGCGCGACCGGGTGCGCGGCCTCGGCCGTCTCGGCCACGGGGCCGGCCACCGTCTTGCGCTTGAGCCGGCGCGCCAGCTGCGTTCCGCTCAGGTCGCGCAGCTGCGGCGGCAGCGCGGCCAGGGCGATCTCGCCGATCGAACGCTGGTAGTAGCGCGCGGCAAAGGCCACGAGGTCGCGCCAGGCCTCGCCGAGCGGGGCCAGCGCGTCCAGCGCGGCGCCCACGGGCTTCAGCGCCATGTCGGGCTCGGCATTGTCGAGCGGGACCGGCGGATTCCAGACCACGCCCAGCACCTCGCGCCGGCCCAGCGGCACCCGCACCAGCGTGCCGGGCACGAGGGGGATCGGGCTGGCATAGCTCAGCAGGTCGCCGAGCGCCGCATGGGCGGGCGTCTGCACCGCGATGTCGAGCCGCCAGGCCATTGCGGCCGGCCCGCTTGCCGCCGCCGGCGCGGAGCCGGCCGCCGGCGCTGCGGCTGTTTCGGAGGCAGGGTCGACGGTGGGAATGGGCGTCCTTGTTGGCAAGGTTTGTTAATGCGACTTTGAGCAAGATCGCTTAAGTCGTTGATTTTCCAGCGCTTTGGGAGCCATCCAGAGTTTCTGTGGATAACTTTGTTGACAACCGGGCTCGACACGCCGGCGAGCCTTGAAAATCAAGCCTCCGGCTGGATTGCCCTCAAAAAAAGCAAAGTTCAATTTCTATATAAATCAACAACTTAGCGTCGCTACTGGTTTAGGAGCAAAGAGGGGAGACCTACAGATAATCTTGCGCAGTGCAACACGTGTTTTGTGCATAAGTCGGTGTTCCTACACCGTTTTTATGCTTGACAAACGCCAGGAAATCGATTTTTGGGGCCGCGGCCGCGTCCCTGCGCGGCGGGCGGCTCGTTTACCGTTTTTAACCTTTGCGCAGGGCGCGCGATTGTGCATGCACCGCTTGCACCAGCGCCGCCACATGGTCCGGCGGCGTGAACTGGCTGATGCCGTGGCCCAGGTTGAAGATGTGGGTCGGGCCCTTGGAAGCGGCATCGGCATGCGGCTTGCCGAAGGCCCGCAGCACCTTCGCCACCTCGGCCTCGACCTGCGCGGGCGGCGCGAACAGCACGTTGGGGTCGATGTTGCCCTGCAGGGCCTTGGCCTTGGCATCCGAGCCTTCGCCGACCAGCCGGCGCGCGGCCGAGAGGTTCACGGTCCAGTCGACGCCGAGCACTTCGCAATCGAGTTCGCGCATGGCCTCGAGCCAGAGGCCGCCGCCCTTGGTGAAGACGATGCGCGGCACCGGCTGGCCGTCGGCGCCGTTGCGCTTGAGGCCGGCCAGCACGCGCGCCGTGTAGGCGAGGCTGAATTCCTGGAACGCGCCGTCGGCCAGCACGCCGCCCCAGCTGTCGAACACCATCACGGCCTGCGCGCCCGCGTCGATCTGCGCATTGAGGTAGGCGGCCACCGAATCGGCATTGACCGCGAGCAGGCGGTGCAGCAGGTCGGGACGCGCGTAGAGCATGCTTTTCACGAGGCGGTAGTCGCTCGAGCCCGCGCCTTCGACCATGTAGCAGGCCAGCGTCCAGGGGCTGCCCGAAAAGCCGATCAGCGGCACGCGGCCGGCCAGCGCCTTGCGGATCGACGCGACGGCGTCGAACACGTAGCGCAGCCTGGCCATGTCGGGCACCTCGAGCGCCGCAACGGCCGCTTCATCCTGCACCGGGCGCGCGAAACGCGGGCCTTCGCCGGCCTCGAACGACAGGCCCAGCCCCATCGCGTCGGGCACGGTGAGGATGTCGGAGAACAAAATGGCCGCGTCGAGCGGATAGCGCGCGAGCGGCTGCAGCGTGACTTCGGTGGCGTAGTCGACGTTGGTCGCCAGCCCCATGAAGCTGCCGGCCCTGGCGCGCGTGGCCACGTACTCGGGCAGGTAGCGTCCGGCCTGGCGCATGAGCCAGACGGGCGTGTGGTCGGTGGCCTGGCGCCAGCAGGCCCGCAGGAAAGTGTCGTTTTGCAAGGGGGCGAAAGGCATCCCCCGATTGTCGCAGGCGCCCGCGCCCGCGCCTCAGGCAAAAGCCTTGCCGCCGAAGGTCCCGGTCAGCAGGCCGATCAGCCATTGCAGGCCGGGATCGGCGTCGCGCACCGAAGGCCACATCGCCGACACCGCGTAGCCGGGGCTGTCGAAAGGCAGCGGACTCACCGCGAGCCCGAGCGCGTCGCGCCAGCTGCCGGCTGCGAAGGTCGGCACTGTGGTGATCGCGGCCATCTGCCGCACGATGAAGGGGCTGGTCGCGAAATTGCGGCTCGAGAACACGACCCTGCGCGTGAGCCCCTTCCGCTGCAACAGTTCGTCGACCAGTCCGCTCAGGTCGGCGCCGAAGGACGTGAGCAGATGCGGGTGGCTGAGGTATTCCTTCAGCGTCAGGTGCTTGCCGCGCGCCTTGACGAGCGCGGGGTTGTACACGCACACGAAATTCCAGTCGAACAGCGCGCGCTGCCGGTGCCAGGCCGCGCATTCGGTGAACACGCCCAGCGCAAGTTCGATCTCGGCCGCATCGAGCAGGTCGCGCGCCGTGGTGCGGTCCGCCGCCCGTGCGATCAGCCGGATGCCCGGCGCCTCGGCCGACAGCCGTTGCATGAGCGGTGGCATCAGCGCGATCTCGAGCGCATCGCTCAGGCCGATGCGGAACACCCGCTCGGCCGTTGCGGGATCGAAGGCGGGTTTCGAATGCAGCGCCTGCTGCAGCGACAGCAGCAGCGGCTCGATCGCACGCGACAGTTCGATCGCGCGCGGCGTGGGCGTCATGCCGTGCGAGGTGCGCACGAACAGTTCATCGCCAAAGGCCGCACGAAGGCGCTTGAGTGCACCGCTCAGGGCCGGCTGCCCGAGGAACAGGCGGTTGGCTGCGCGGGTGACGCTGCGCTCCTGAAGCAGTGCATGGAACACCAGCAGCAGGTTCAGGTCGAGCCGCCTGAAATCACTTTGATTGATGTTGTTCATGATTCCAAACGATTGGAATGATAAGCCTGCGATCCCTACGCTGAAGTCCTTGCAAAACATCTTGTGAAGGATCTGACATGGCTTTGGAACACCAGACAGTGGCGGTGATCGGCGGCTCCTCGGGCGTGGGGCTGGAAACCGTGCGGCGGCTCGCGGCGGCCGGCGCGCGCGTCTTCGCGGCGGGGCGCGACAGGGAGAAGGTGCGGCAAGCCACCAGCGGCCTGGGCGGCAGCGTGAGCGCGCATGCGTTCGATGCCTGCGATCGGGGGGCACTCGATGCGTTCTTCGAGACCACGGGGCCCATCGACCATCTGGTGCTCACGCTCAGCGGCGGCGAGGGCGCGGGCGAGTTCGCGCAGCTCGACCTGTCATCGCTGCGGCGCGGCTTCGAGGCCAAATTCTGGCCGCAGCTCGAAGCCGCGCAGGCCGGCCTCAAGGTGCTGCGAAAGGGCGGCAGCATCACTTTCGTGACGGCGATCTCGGCGCGCAACGCATTGCCCGGCACGTCGGGGCTCGCCGCCATCAACGGGGCGCTGGAGGCCATGGTCGGCAGCCTCGCGCGCGAGCTCGGGCCGAGCCGCGTGAATGCGGTGTCGCCGGGGCTGGTCGATACGCCCTGGTGGAACCGCATGCCTGCTGCAGCCAAGGACGAGCTGTTCCGCCAGCAGGTCGAGCTGCTGCCCGTCGGCCGCGTCGGCCAGCCGCAGGACGTTGCGCATGCGATCGAGTTCCTGATCGGAAACGGCTACACCACGGGCACGGTCATCGAGTGCGATGGCGGCCTGCGGCTGGTCTGAAAAGAACTCAGACCAACGGTACGCGCTGCGCATCCTCCGGGTTCACGTTGCGCCGGTAAAGCATCAACGTCGCCACCAGCCCGCAGGCGGCGGCGGCCGTCATCCACAGGCCCGGCGCGCCCTTGTCGCCGGTCATCTCGATCAGCCCGGTGGCGATGGCCGGCGTGAAACCGCCGAACAGCGCCGTCGCGAGGCTGTACGCGAGCGAGAAGCCTGCAGTGCGCACATTGACCGGCATCACCTCGGTGAGCGCCACCACCATCGCGCCGTTGTAGCTCGCGTAGAGGAACGACAGCCAGAGCTCCACCTCCAGCATGCGAGCGAAGCTCGGCGCGCCGACCAGCCACTTGAGCGATGGGTACGCGGTGAGGATGGTCAGCACCGTGAACAGGATCAGCAGCGGCCTGCGGCCCACGCGGTCGGACAGTGCGCCCATGACCGGCAGCCAGATGAAGTTGGAGATGGCCACGCACAGCGTGACGACCAGCGCGTCGGTCGTGCTCAGGTGCAGCACCGACTTGCCGAAGGTGGGCGTGTAGACCGTGATCAGGTAGAACGACACGGTGGTCATCGACACCAGCATCATCCCGGCCACGACGAGGCCCCAGTTGGCCACCATCGACTGGAAGATCTCGCGCGCATCGGGCCGGTGCTTGCGCGCCATGAACTCCTCGGTCTCCTGCAGCGATCGGCGGATGATGAACAGCACCGGCACGATCAGGCAGCCGACGAAGAACGGAATGCGCCAGTAGAAGTCGCCGATCTCCTGCGAGGTGAAGGTCACGTTGAGCCAGTAGCCGAGCGCGGCCGCCACGATGATCGCCACCTGCTGGCTGGCCGACTGCCAGCTCACGTAGAAGCCCTTGCGCCCCGGCGTGGCCATCTCCGACAGATAGACCGAAACGCCGCCCAGCTCCACGCCGGCCGAGAAGCCCTGCAGCAGCCGCCCGACCAGCACCAGCAGCGGCGCCGCGAAGCCGATGGTGGCGTAGGCCGGCACGCAGGCGATGAGCAGCGTGCCCACTGCCATCAGCGCGAGCGTGGCGATCAGGCCCTTGCGGCGGCCCACGCGGTCGACGTACGCGCCGAGGAAGATCGCGCCCAGCGGCCGCATCAGGAAGCCCGCGCCGAAGGTCATGAAGGTCAGCATCAGCGAGGCGAATTCGTTGCCCGCCGGGAAGAAGGCCTTCGAGATCTGCGTGGCGTAGAAGCCGAACAGGAAGAAGTCGAACATCTCCATGAAATTGCCGCCCGTCACGCGCAGCACGGTGGCGAATTTCGAGGAGGAGGAGGAAGAAGAGGCGCTGAAAGAAGCGGTGCCTGAAGCGGCGCGGTCGGCGGCCGCGGCCGATGGTTGCGCGGCGGATTGCGCAGGATTCATCTCGTTGTCCCCTTGGGCGGTGTCGTTCACCCGAGGGTAGGCCGGGGTTCCCGACCACCGCCTGACCGCGCGAGTCAGGTACCTGTCACTGCCCGTGGGGCGTCGTCAGCTCTTGTACTTCACCGAGCAGCCGTAGGGCCGCGTCGAGGCCGTCGAGATCGGCTTGCCGCCGAAGGCTTCGCCGAGCGCCTGGTTCACGTAGTTGGTCGCGCTCTTGATGTCGTCCGGCCGCGCCGAGGCGATGCTGTCGATGCCGCCGGCATACACCAGCATGCCCTTGGGATCGATGATGAAGATGTGCGGCGTGGTGCGCGCGCCGTAGGCTTGGCCGATCACGCCGTCCTCGTCCATCAGCACCGCGGTGGGCGCGGCCTTCTGCGACTTCATCCAGGCGTCGAGCGCGGCGGGCTGCAGGTAGTCGCTGGCCGCGCGCTCGGTGGAATTGACCGACAGCCAGACCACGCCCTGGGCGGTGGCGGCCTTCTGCGTGGCGGGCATGTTGCCGCTGTTGTAGTGCTTGCGCACGAAGGGGCAGCCCGGGTTGGTCCACTCGAGCACCACGAACTTGCCGGCAAAGTCGGACAGCTTGTGCTTGGCGCCGCTGGTGTCCACCGCAACGAAGTCGGGCGCCTGCTGGCCCACGGCGGGCGCGGCAAAGGCATGGTTGCCCATCAGGAAGGTGGCGCCCAGCGCCACGGCGGCCGCCACCACGGCGCGGCGCGAGGCGCGGCTGAGGGCCGCGCGGGCGTGGCGCGCGGCACGAATGGAACGCGAGTCGGACGATGGCGAAAGTGTCATGGCCAGCTGGAACTCCAAAAGAAAAAACGAACAACGGCGACAGCTTAGGCCGCTTTGCTCATGTGGATGTGACAACCCATGTCACGCCGGGGGTCAAAGCGCGGCGAGCGCGGCGCGCACCTCGTCCTTGCCCAGGATCTCGGTCAGCACGACCGGCGCCTTGCCGGGCGCCTGCAGCACATACAGCGGCACGCCGCTGCGTCCGAGCGCGGTCAAGGCGGCGGTGATGGCGGGGTCACGGCGCGTCCAGTCGGCGCGCAGCATCGCGACCTTCCTGCGGTCGAAATCGGCCAGCACCTCGGCATCCGCCAGGGTGGCCTTCTTGTTGTACTGGCAGGTCACGCACCAGGCGGCCGTGAAGTCGATGAACACCGGCTGCCCGGCGCCCGTGAGCTCGGCCACGCGCTCGGCCGACCAGGGCTGCCAGCGCTGCCCCGCGGTGGCCGCCATCTTGGCCGGCTCCACCGTCTGCAGCACGTTGCGTCCGATGGCCGCGGCCAGCACCGCTGTGAAAGCGACCATCAGCGTGGCGATCACCAGCCGCGTGCGGCCGCGCAGCGTCAGTGCCCAGACGATGGCGGCCATGCACACCAGCAGCGCGAGCAGCGTGCCCGCGCCGTCGATGCCGCTTTGCTGGCCCAGCACCCAGACCAGCCAGGCCACGGTGGCGAACATCGGGAACGCCAGCAGCCGGCGCAGCGTGTTCATCCAGGGGCCGGGCCTGGGCAGCAGCAGCGCCACGGCCGGGATGAAGCCCGCGACCAGGTACGGCAGCGCCAGGCCCAGGCCCAGCGCGGCGAACAGCAGCAGCGCCTGGGTGGCCGGAAGCCCGATGGCAAAGCCGAGCGAAACGCCCATGAACGGCGCCGTGCAGGGCGAGGCGATCACCACCGCCAGCACGCCCGAGAGAAAGTCGTTGGCAATGGGATGCCGGGCCTGCGCCGAGCACAGCGACAGGGGCGCCGCGCGGCCGAACTCGAACATGCCCGCCAGGTTGAGCCCGATCAGCGTGAACAGCGCCGCCAGCGCCGCCACCACGGCCGGCGATTGCAGCTGGAAGCCCCAACCCAGCTGAGCGCCGGCCGCGCGCAGCGCCAGCATGGCCCCGCCCAGCGCGAGCACCGAGAGCATCACGCCGGCGGTGTAGGCCAGGCCTGCGGTGCGGTGCGCGCGGTGGTTGCCGGCCTGCCGCGCGAAGCCCAGCACCTTGATCGCGAGGATCGGGAAGACGCAGGGCATGAGGTTCAGCAGCAGTCCACCGAGCAGGGCGCCGAGCAGCGCGGCCATCAGCGTGACCGTGGGTTGCGGCGGCAGTTCCGCAGAGGTCGATGAAGGAGCGGCGGCCGCATTGGCGGCAAGGGCCGCCTGCAGCGCGGGCGACACCTCCGCGCGCGGCGCAGCAGCGGCCGGCCAGCTGCCGCTGACGGGTGCCTCGACGCGCCAGGCCATGGGCTGGCCCGGCTGCCGGTCGGATTCGGCCAGCGCCACCACCAGCGGCAGGGTCGTCGGGCTGGCGCTGCGCTGGTCGGCCAGCGGCAGCGTGGCGGTCCAGGTGCCGCCTTGCCAGCTTTGCGTCCAGTCCTTGCCGGATTCGGCGGCAGTACGGATCAGCTCGGGCGTTTCGGGGAAGAAGCCCAGGGTCTTGCCGTGGATCGAGGCGGGCAGGCCTTCCAGCCGCACCTGCAGCGTGTTGCCGCTGACCTCGACGGCGCCCGGCTTGCCCAGCGGCTGCGGCTGCGCGGCCTGCGCCGCGTCGAACTCGGCCTTGTGCAGCGCGGTGGAGCCCTGCAGCGGCAGCGCCAGGGTGAATTCGCCTTCCTCGGGAATGCATTCCTTGCGGCACACCAGCCAGCTGGCCTTGAGCCGGACGTCGAGCGCCGATGCGCCGGCGCCCAGCGCCAGCGGCGGCTTGAAGTTGCTCGACACCTCGAGCGGCACCGGCAGCAGCACCGTGCCTTCGTAGCCGTAGTTGGCGAGGTTGCCGACCGGGATCTTGCGCGGCACCGGCCAGGCGATCTCGCCGGCCGCCACGCCGCTCGGCAGCGTCCAGTTCAGCTCGGTGGGCAGGCCCGAATCGCCGGCGTTCTTCCAGTAGGTGTGCCACTCGGGCTGGTGGGTGATCTGCAGCCCGACCCAGACCGGTGCGCCCGGCGCAACGCCCTCGGGCGCATGCGCCACCAGTTCGGCGCGCACGTGGGGGGTGGTGACCACCGCGCCCGGTTTTGATGCCAATTGGGCCGCAGCCGGCATGCAGGCTGCGGCGGCTGCTACCAGAAACGTAGCGATGTGAAAACGGGAAAAGATCATGCCGTCAGTCGGAGCAGGGGAGCGGTGCGAAGTTCCGGTCGATTGCGCGGGCTCAGGCGGCCCAGCCCAGCACCACGCGGCGGCTGTTGGCGCTCTTTTTCTCGATCTTGGTGACCATCACCGCGCCGATCTCGGCGGTGTTCGCAACATGCGTGCCGCCGCAGGGCTGGAAGTCGATCTGCGCCTCGCCTTCGCCGCCGATGCGGATGGTGCGCACCGTGCCCGTACCGCGCGGCGGCTGCACGCTCATGCTCTTGACCAGCGCGGGATTCGCGTCGAGCTCCTCGTCGGTGATGGCGCCCACGATCAGCGGATGCGCGGCTTCCACCAGCCGCGCGAGGCCGGCCGTCAGCGCTTCCTTGTCGAGCGGATCGGTCATGTGGAAGTCGATGCGCGCGTAGTCGGGCGTGATCGAGCAGCCGTTCACCGGCACCGGCACCAGGTGGCACAGCAGGTGGCTCGCGGTGTGGAAGCGCATCAGCCGGTGGCGGCGCTCCCAGTCGAGGCGCGCGGTCACTGCGGCGCCGGGTTCGAGCGCGGCCAGCAGTTCGGCCTGGCCCGGCGCGGGCACATGGACGACTTCCTGCGTGGGCTGGCCTTCCTCGTTCTTCGCCTTGCGGGTGTCGGCAATGACGATTTCGCGGCCGTCGGCCAGTGCCAGCACGCCGGTGTCGCCGGCCTGCCCGCCCCCCAGCGGATAGAACACCGTGCGGTCCAGCACGATGCCGGTATCGTCGATGCGCAGGATGCGGGCTTCGCAGGTGCGCAGGTAGGCGTCGGCGCGGAACAGGTCGTCGGTCATGCGGCCGATGGTAGCGGCGATGCGTGAATGGGGTGCGCCCACGCCCAAAAGCGCCCATGGCCGACAGCCCATGCGGGCACCGTCCTCATGATTTGCCGAAGAAACGGCGATGAAACGCCGAAAGAAAGGCGGCCCCTGCGCCGCAGCAACCAAGGAGCGCGAATGAAGATACCGAGCATCGCCATTTCCCCGCTGGCGGCGATGGCCGCCGTGGCTGCAGCGCTGGCGCTGGCCGGCTGCGGCGAAACCGCCAAGCTGGCGCCTGAGGCCACCATCGGGCCGCGCCCGCAACTGGCCGAACCCCACAAGACGCTGATTCCCACCGTCAACGTGGCTGCGGCGGTCGGCTGGACCGACACGGCCGCCCCCAAGCCCGCCCCGGGCCTGCGCGTGAACGCGCTGGCACGCGGGCTGGACCATCCGCGCTGGGTCTACACGCTGCCCAACGGCGACGTGCTGGTGGCCGAAAGCAACAAGCCGCCCAAGCCCGAAGGCAGCGACGGCGCCGGCGGCCTGATGGGCAAGATCCGCAACTGGGTCATGGGCAAGGTCATGGGCCGCGCCGGGGCCAACGTGCCCAGCGCCAACCGGATCACGCTGCTGCGCGATGCCGACGGAGACGGCGCGGCCGAGGTGCGGCAGGTGTTCCTGTCGAACCTGAGCTCGCCGTTCGGCATGGCGCTGGTGGGCAACGAACTGTTCATCGCCAACGCGGACGCGCTCGTCAAGCTGCCCTACACCGAGGGCCAGACCACGATCGGCGCAACGCCCACCGTCGTCACGCCGCTACCCGCGGGCATCAACCACCACTGGACCAAGAACGTGATCGCCAATCCCGAGGGCACCAAGCTCTACGTCACGGTCGGCTCCAACAGCAACATCGGCGAAAACGGGATGGCCGCCGAAGAAGGCCGCGCCGCCATCTGGGAAGTGGACGTGAAGAGCGGCCAGAAACGCCTGTTCGCGGGCGGCCTGCGCAACCCCAACGGCATGGCCTGGCACCCGGAGACCAAGGCGCTGTGGACCGTGGTCAATGAGCGCGACGAGATCGGCAGCGACCTGGTGCCCGACTACCTGACCTCGGTGAAGGACGGCGCCTTCTATGGCTGGCCCTGGAGCTACTACGGCAGCAAGGTGGATGCGCGCGTCACGCCGCAGAACCCCGAAATGGTGGCCAAGGCCATCGCGCCGGACTATGCGCTCGGCGCCCACGTCGCGGCGCTGGGCCTGGTGTTTTCGGACGGCCGCGGCATGCCGCCCCAGTTCGCGAGCGGCGCCTTCATCGGCGAGCATGGCTCCTGGAACCGCAAGCCGAAGTCGGGCTACAAGGTGGTGTTCGTGCCGTTCGCCGGCGGCAAGCCGAGCGGGCCGCCGGTCGACGTGCTGACCGGCTTCCTCTCGGCCGACGAAAAGGCGCACGGCCGCCCGGTGGGCGTGGCGCTCGACAAGAGCGGCGCGCTGCTGGTGGCCGACGACGTGGGCAACGTGGTCTGGCGCGTCTCGGCGCAGGCGAAGTAGCGCGCGGCCTTCATCGTTGTTGCGGCCGCGCGATGCGATAGAGCCGGTGCCGCCGCAACGCATGCCCCTCGGGCACGGCCGGGTGATCGAAGGCGCCCTCCAGGTCCTCGCGCATGCCCAGGCGCTCCATCACCGCCGCCGAGCGAAGATTGCCGAGCGCCGTGAACGCCACGATCTCTTCGAATCCCAGCCGCTCGAAACCCACCTGCAAGGCGGCGCGCGCGGCCTCGGTCGCCAGCCCCTGGCCCCACCATTGGCGGGCGAAGCGCCAACCGATCTCGACGCAGGGCGAAAAGGGCAGCGCGGCCAGCGGCACGTTGAGGCCCGTGAAGCCGGCGAACTCGCCCGATGCCTTGTGCTCCACGGCCCAGAGGCCCCAGCCCTGCTCAGCGATGCGGGCGCTGATGCGCGCGGCCAGCGCATCGCTGTCGGCCCGCGTGGGCACCGGCAGCAGGAATTCCATCACCTGCGGATCGGCCGCGAGCGCGGCAAATGGCGCGAGATCGCTCTCGCGCCATTGCCGCAGCCGAAGGCGCGGGGTTTCGAATTCGATCGGGGGCTGGATGATGCTTTCGGCCATGCGGCCGATTGTGCTCAGAACCCCGCGAGCACCACCTTGCCCTGCGCCTTGCCGCTCTCGATCAGCGCATGCGCCTTCCTGAGGTTGGCGGCGTTGATGGTTCCGAAGCTGGCGTTCGCGGTGGTGCGGATGCGCCCCGCATCGACCAGCGCCGCCACCTCGGCCAGCAGCGCGCCCTGCTCGGCGATGTCCGGCGTTTCGAAGCGCGAGCGCGCGAACATCATTTCCCAGTGCAGCGAGATGCACTTGGTCTTGAGCGGCATGGCGTCGAGCGCCGGCAGGTCGTCGATCACCGCGAGCTGGCCCTGGGGCTTCAGGCTTTCGATGATCTGCGCATAGTGCTGGCCGGTCTGCGTGAGGCTCGCGACCATGTCGACCTCGCCGATGCCCGCGGCCTGGAGTTCGGCCGCGAGCGGCTTCGAGTGGTCGATGACCGCGTGGGCGCCGAGCGCGAGGCACCAGGCCCGCGTCTCGGCGCGCGAGGCCGTGGCCACCACGCGCAATTGCGTGAGCTGGCGCGCGAGCTGGATCAGGATCGAGCCCACGCCGCCGGCCCCGCCGGTGACCAGCAGCGTCTGGCCCGCGCCGCCGTTCTTCGGCACCTGGAGGCGGTCGAACAGCAACTCGTAGGCGGTGATGGTGGTCAGCGGCAGCGCCGCGGCCTGCGCATCGTCGAGGCTCGTGGGCGCGAGCGCCGCGATGCGCTCGTCCACCGCATGCAGTTCCGAATTGGCACCGGGCCGCACGATCGAGCCGGCGTAGTACACGCGGTCACCCACCTTGAAGTTCTTCACGCCGGCGCCGACGGCCTCGACCGTGCCCGCGGCATCCCAGCCCAGCACCTTGGCCTGGCCGGCTTCGGGCGCCATGTTCCTGCGCACCTTGGTGTCGACCGGGTTGACCGAAATGGCCTTCACGCGCACCAGCAGGTCGCGCGGGCCGGCCACGGGGGCGGGCAATTCGATGTCCTGCAGCGACTCGGGGTTGTCGATGGGCAGGGGCTGGTAGTAGCCGATGGCTTTCATGGGGAGGACCTTTCCTTGTGTGTTTCCCGGACGATGGCTCGACTGTAGGATGGCAACCAAGAATTGATAAGACCGACTCGATGAGCAACACTTTCAAATGAAGATTGAAAATCTCTCGGACCTCCAGGTGCTGGTGCAGACCGCGCGCGGCGGCACGCTCACGGCCGCGGCCCATGCGTTGGGCATGACGCCGGCGGCGGCCAGCGCCACGCTCAAGCGGCTGGAAACGCAGCTCGGCGCCCGGCTCTTCGAGCGCTCGACCCGCGCCATGCGCCTGACCTCGCAGGGCCAGACGCTGCTCGACTACGCCGTACGCGCCTTCGAGCTGCTCGCCGAAGGCGAGTCGCTGGTCACGGCCGAGCGCGGCGAGCTGGTCGGCACCTTGCGCGTGGCCGCCCCCTCGGACCTCACGCGCAGCACGCTGCTGCCCTGGTTCGACGAGTTCCTGGCGCTGCATCCGGGCGTGCAGCTGTCGCTGTCCGTCGGCGACCGGCTGCTTGACGTGACGCGCGACGAGGTCGACGTGGCGCTGCGCTACGGCGCGCTGGCCGATTCGCGGCTGGTGGCGCGGCCGTTCGCGCTGACCCATCCGCTGCTCACCGCATCGCCAGACTATCTGCGCCGCCACCCCGCGCCGAAGACGCCGCAGGACCTCGTGCATCACAACTGCCTCACCTTCGACCGCGGCGGGCGCCGCCATCGCACCTGGCGCTTCGCGCAGAACGGGCAGTGGACCGAAGTGCGCGTGAAGGGCGACCGCAGCGTGGACGACGCCTCGCTTGCGCGCGAGTGGGCGGTGGCCGGCCGCGGCATCACGTTGAAGTCCGCGCTCGACGTGCGCAACGACATCAGCACCGGCCGGCTGGTGCACCTGCTGCCCGAATGGGACACCGAGCCGTACCCGCTGCACGCGCTGCTGCCGAGCGGGCGCTTCGTGCCCGCGCGCGTGCGGGCGCTGGTGGATTTCCTGGCGCTGAAGTTCGAGGCGCTGACGGCCGTCAGATCATCGGCGTGACCGCGCCGTCCATCGCGACGATCGCGCCCGTCACATAGCTTGCCCTCGGCGAGGCCAGGAACACGACCGTGTTGGCAATTTCCTGCGGCGTGGCGATGCGCCCGAGCGGCAGGCGCGCCGTGGCGCGCTGCAGTGCCTCGTCGCTGCCGATGCCCTGCAGCTTCGCGTCCGCCTTCAGGCCTTCCTGCAGCCGCTCGGTCAGCGTGAGGCCGGGGTTCACCGCGTTCACGCGCACGCCCTTGGCCGCATAGGCCGCGGCCATGCCGGCGCTCACCAGCATCAGCGCCGCATTGGCCGCGCCGCCGGCCATGTGCACCGGGCTCGCCACCTTGCCGCCCTGGCCGATCACGTTGACGATCGCGCCGCGGCCGCGCCGGCCCATGCGCTTGACCACCGGATCGATCATGTGGATGTAGGTGAAGTACTTGGCATCCATCGCGTCGTGCCAGGCGGCGGCATCCAGCTCGTCGGGCGGCGTGCGGCGCGCGGCGCCGGCCGAATTGACCAGCACGTCGACCGGGCCGAAGGCCTGCTCGGCCGCATCGAGCGCGGCCACGGCGCTGGCCGGATCCTTGAGGTCGGCCGCATGCACCGAGACCCGGCCCCCGGCCTGCGCGAACGCTTCGGCCAGCGTCTTGCGGCCCCGCTCCAGGTTCTGCAGGTCGCGCGACACGAGGCTCACGCGCGCGCCCTCCTGCAGGAAACCCAGCGCGCAGGCCAGGCCGATGCCCTTGCTGCCGCCGGTGATGAGAACGTGCTGGTCCTGGAGCTGGAGATCCATTGAAAAGTCCTTGAAGGGTTGCTGCGAACCCGGGCGATTGAATCACCGACGCGAAACCCCTGCAGCGATGCGGCCGTACCGGTCAGCGCGCGGCGGCGGCCGTTTGCAGCGCGGACTCCGGCAGGCCGCGGGCCGCGTCCTCGGCATGGCGCAGCTGACCGTCGCGGTCGTGGTGCACCAGCAATTGGCGGGCGCGCTGCCAGGTGGACAGGCGCGCCGGCGGCACCGCGATGTAGGAGGCCAGCGCGAACAGCGACGACTGCTCCTGGTCCGGCGGCGTCTCGCGCAACTGCTGCAGCCGGCGGAACGGCGCCATCAGCAGCATCGAGACCAGGATCACGCCGATCACGGTGGCATAGAGGCCCAGCAGGTGCAGCACCTCGGGCTGCGAGCGAGCGCCGAGCACGTAGGGCCATGCGTACCAGACCGCGCAGAACCAGATCGCCACCGTGACGGCCGGGCGCAGCACGCGCAGCCACAGGTACATGGCCAGCGTGCGCCGCGGCGAGCGGCCACTGCCGAAGGCGCGCAGCGAAATGCGCGCGGCATCGATGATCGGCTCTTCTCCTTTGGGCTGGCCCCAGGAGCGGCGCCGTACCGGCGGCGGGGTGTGGGATTCAGGGTGGTGGTGCATCGGAAACTCCTCGGTCAGGGCTCGTCCACACCGCACGCTTGCCGCGGCGGCGCATCAGGGCTTTGGGAAGGGCGATGACGGTGGCCGCCATCGTGATGGTCCAGAAAGCGATCGGGTACCAGATCGTTCCGGCGAAATAGCGCAACAGGTCGCGGTCGTAGCGGCGATCGATCCACAGGCTCAGCAGCATCTGCAGGATGCAGGTCATGGCCAGCAGCGTGCCCTGCCAGTGCGGCAGCAGCGCCGAATGCCAAGCCGACGCCGCGGGCAGCCACGGCCGCAGGAAGCCGATGACAAGCACCAGCGCCATCGCATAAGCCCACACCACGCTGACCATGTACTCCGCATAGATCAGCCACATGCGCCATTGCCGCGGCCGCAGGATGCGCGTGGTGTAGCGCAGCATGGTCTGGATGCCGCCGACGGCCCAGCGCAGGCGCTGCTTCCAGAGGCCGCGCAAGGTCTCGGGCATGAGGATCCAGCACAGCGCGCGCGGCTCGAAGCGCAGCTGCCAGCCGCCGAGCTGGAGCTTCCAGCTCATGTCGATGTCCTCGGTGAGCACGTCGGGGCTCCAGAAGCCCACGTCGATCACGGCGCGGCGGCGGAACATCGCGATCACGCCCGACACCGTGAACAGCGTGCCCACCAGCTGCTGCGAGCGCTTGATGAGCCCGATGATCGAGGAGAACTCGCCCACCTGCATGCGCCCGAGCAGCGTGGTGCGGGTGCGGATGCGCGGATTGCCGGTCACGGCGCCGATGCGCTCGGACTCCAGCATCGGGTTCAGCATCCAGGCAATGGCGTTGGCGTCCACCAGCGCATCGCCGTCGATGCCCAGGATGTACTCGCCGCGCGCGAGCTGGCAGGCGGTGTTCAGGCCCACGGCCTTGCCCTGGTTGCTGGCGTTGTGGATCACGCGCAGGCGGCTGTATTCCTGCGTCATCGCGTCGAGCAGCTCGCCCGTGCCGTCGGTGCTGCCGTCGTTGACCGCGATCACCTCGAAGTTCGGATAGCGCGTGCGCATCAGCTGCTCGATCACTTCGCGCAGGTGGGGCGCCTCGTTGAAGCAGGGCACCACCACCGTCACCAGGGGGCGCGACGCAAGCAGGTCCAGCGGATCGATTTCGACGTCGCGTCGGCGTTCGAACACCCAGGCATGCGACAGCCCGCCCGCCATCCAGACATAGGCCATGAAGAAGGGGTAGTAGAAGACGAAGCCGAACAGCAGCGGTGGCAGCGCCTCGGACAGGGCGTGGAAGGTGGTCATGGCGAGCGGCCCTCTTCGGGTGGCGGCGCCAGGGCGGGCAGCGCGCGCGGCAGCAGCGCGCGCACCGAGATCGCGCGGCGCACCACCTCGAGCGAGGGCTGGTTGGCGAGGAAGTCGTCGGGGTAGTAGCCCAGGTGCCGCACGCCCATGCGGTGCAGCAGCGTCCACTGGCGCGCGAGTTCCTCGTCCGGCACGGGGCGGCCGGTGCGCCAGTCGCGCGCCTGCAGTTCGAAGACGGTGCCGTCCAGGCCGCGCGGCGTGCCGGCCGCGCGGCGCGCAAGGCGTGCGAGCCAGGCCTGCGCATCGGCCTTGTGCTCCATGCGCGGCATGGCCATCAGCGCCACGTAGTCGTAGGCCGCGAGCGCAGCTTCGTAGTCCTGCGCGAACCATTGTTCCGCCGCGGGTTCGAGCACCGGCCGCGCATAGAGATTGCGCGCGGTTTCCAGCCCGGGCCGCCAGGCGCCCGCGCGCGCGGCGAGCTCCTGGGTGAATGCCGTCAGGTACCGCGTCTTGGCACGGGTCCAGCGCGCCATCAGGGCCGGGTCGGCGCGGATGGCCGCCACGTCGGCCGGCAATCCCCAGCGGCCGTATTCGGCGAGCGCGGGCGGGCTGGCGTCTTCGTCGTCCGACAGCATCGCGTCGTCGTGGAACAGCAGCCCCTCGAAGAAGGCATGGCGCCCGAGGTCTTCGTAGATGCCGCCGACCAGCGCGCGCACTTCGGGGTCGAAGGGCGACAGCCGGTGGTAGCGGTCCGCGGGTGTGCCACCGTCCGCGGTGCGTACCGTATGCGCCGCGAGCGGGTTCGACGCCGGCAGGCGAAACGCCATCACCGGCATCCAGGCATAGACCTTCACGCCGGTGCGGCTACGCAGCTGCCAGGCCGCGCGGCCGAAGAGGTCGGCGCGCATCGGCAGCTGGCGGTTCGGAAAATAGAGCGCATCGGCCACACCGTCGCCATCGGGATCGGCATAGGCCTGCAGGAACACGGCGCGCGGACGTATGGCCGCGACGCGGTCGAGCAGGGCCGAGAGATTGCGCTCCTGCTGTGCCGGATCGGGGTCGTAGACGTAGTCCAGGTCGACGTGCATCACGCGGTTGACCGGCCGCAGCTCGCCGCCCACGGGGCTGCTCAGCAGCCGGGCGTATTCGGGTGCCTCGTTGTCGTAGGCCACCAATGCGCGGCGAACCTGCGAGAGCGGCACCGAGGCCGTGTTCGGCCCGTCGTCGAGCGTGAAGGTGACAGGCATCCCCGCGCGCTCGGCGGCCTTCAATGCCGCGCTGTTGTAGGCGCCGTAGGGCCACACCATCGCGCGCACCCTGGCGCCGGTGCGGGCCTCGATGATGCCGCGGCTGCGGCGCAGGTCGGATTCGATGCGCTGCACGTAGGCGTCGTCGTCCTCGTAGCGGCCCGTGGCCGGGTCGTAGTGGTGCGTGGCGGCGGACGGCAGCATGTTGCCTTGCGGATTGGCCTGCACGCCGTTGTGCATGGCATGGCTGTGGCTCGCCAGCTCGACCAGGCCGGAGCGCGCCATTTCGGCGGCCTCGCTCCAGCGCAGGAAGTCGCCGCGCGGCGCGGGCTTGTCGCCGTAGGGAACGCTTGCGCCCTCCGGCACGTCGAGCCAGCTGGTCACCAGCGCCAGCAGCGCGGGATAGCCGAAGCGCTTGAGCAGCGGGAAGACCTTGGTGTAGGCGCTGCGGTAGCCATCGTCGAAGGTCAGCAGCACGGGCTTGGGGGGCAGCGGCCGGCCGCCGGCGCGCGCATCGATCGCCTGCTGCAGGCTGATGGGGTGGTAGCCGTTGTGCCGCAGCCAGGCGAACACCTCGGCCAGCGTGCGCTCGTCGATGGCGGTGCCATCGGGCGAACTCTCGAAGCTCGCGCGCACGTTGCTGCGCACGTCGTGGAAGGAGAGCACGCGAAAGCTCAGGCCGTCGTCGGTATCGGCGGGCGGCAGCGGCTGGGCCGCGCCGGGCAGCGCGAGCGCCAGCAGCAGCCAGGCCATGGCCGCGCGCAGCAGGGTGGTCAGGTTGGTTCGCATCAGGGCAGGGGCATCGAAAGATTCAGGAAGACGCTGCGCTGCCGTTCGCGCACGCCGTCATAGGGATGGCTGGAGATACCCAGCCCGTAGCGCAGGGTCAGCTTCGGCCCCAGGTTCCACCTGTGCTCGTAGCGCACGCTCCACAGCGGGCCAGTGCCGAAGCCGGCCTGGCGATAGCTGCCGCCGCCGATCTCCACGGCCTGGAAGAACTGCCTGTCGTCGCTTTTCCAGTGGAGCCATTGCGCGCGCACGGTGAGCAGGGCGCTGGCATCGCGGGGCGGGTTGAAGTACGCGGCCTCCTGCTGCCGGCCGCGGCTGGCGCCGGCGCCGAGCCGGGTCTCGAGCTGGAAGCGCGGCGTGCTGACCCAGCGTTCGCGCCAGGTGAAGTCGAGGCCGTTGCGCAGGTTGCCATCGCTGAAGTCGAGCCGCTGCCATTGCAGCTCGAAGCGGCGCGACTCGTCGACCACGTAGTTCACGCCCAGGCCGGTGTCGCGCGCGCCGATGCGTGCAATGCGTGCCTTCCAGGGCAGTTCCTTGCTGTCGCCGTCGAAGGTGGCCGAGAGCCGCCATGCGTCCCCGGCGCGGTAGTCGACGCGTGCGGCTGCGCTGGTGCGATAGGGCCCGGTGTTCGAATGCTGCACGGCGCCCTCGGCCAGCCAGCGGCCGCGCTGCCAGGCGAGTCCGATGCCGCCGCGCGCCCAGTTTCCGTTGCCGTCCGAAGTGTCTGCGCGGCCCAGCACCTGGTCGTAGAAGATGCGCCATTCGTCGTCGATCAGCCCCGAGCTGAGCCGGCTCGCAACGCGCCATTCGCGGTTCGCGATGGCGGCGCCGCCGGAGGCTGCCTCGGCATCGAGATCGAGCCGCGGGCCGGTGGCTGCGCGCCGCTTGCGGGCCAGGTCGCGCACCTGGGCGGTGTCGGGTGCGTCGGCCTCGAGCGATTCGGCGCGGCGGCGGGCCTCGCGGAATTCGCCGGCATCGAGCAGCGCCTCGACATGGCCGGCGCGTGCGCCGATGTCGTGCGGGTGGTCGGCGGCCAGTGCTTCATAGCGCGCGAGCGACGCTTCGGGGTGGTCGCGCAGCCGTTCGGCCAGGCCTGCGCCGGCCGCGAACTCGGCGTTGAGAGGCGCTTCGCCGGTCAGCAGCGCGAAGCGCCGCTGCGCGAGTGCATGCCGGTCGCCGTAGAGCAGCAGCATGGCGCGCATGCTGTTCGCTTCGGTGTACTCGCCATTCGGCAGGCCCGCTTCCGGCGCGAGGCGCAGCGTGGCGGGCGTGGCGCCTTCGATGCGCGCGAGCAATGCATCGGCGTCCTCGAAGCGGCCGGTATCGAGGTAGGCGTAGGCCAGTCCCTGGTAGATCGGATCAGCCGCCGGCAGTGCCGGGCCGCTGCCGGCCACAGCCGCCTCGAACAGCGGCACCGCATCGACCGAGCGGCGTTCCTGCGCGAAGGCGCGGGCCGCGGCGCCGAGCGCATAGGGCGGCAGGGTCGATCCGTCGGCGCGCAGTGCCTCGAACAGCGCAATGGCGTCGGCCGGGCGGCCGCGCTCGACCAGCGCCAGCAGCCGATCGGACTGCAGCTGCAGGCGAACGGAGCGCCACGCATCGGCATCGGCAGGGTCGGCGTGCAGTGCCGATGCATCGAGCCGGGCCAGCGCGATCTGCTGCTGCGCCAGCACCTTGTCGAGCGCGGCCACGCGCGCCGTGCCGATGCGCTCGTCGCGCTCCAGCACGGCCCAGCGCAGTTGCTGTGCGAGCGCCTGCTGTTGCAGCGTGGACAAGACCAGCGCCGTGAAGGTGCCGGGATTCGCGCGCTCCGCTGCTTCGGCCTCCTCGAAGGCCGCAGATGCGGCGCCGCTCGACGCCAGCAGCAGTTCGGCTTCGCGCTGCGCATCGCGCGAAGCCGGCAGGCGGGCGCGCCAGACGGCGATGGCCTCGCCCTGCAGCGCGAGGTCCTGCGTACGGCGCGCTGCCAGGGCCAGCGGGCCGAGCGCGTAGTCGTGCAAGCTGGCAGGCGGCCCCTGCCGGCCCAGGGCCGCGGCATCGGCGAACCGGCCGTCTGCAGCAGCGATCGCCACGGCGTCGGAAATGATGCGTTGCCGCTCGGCATGGCCCGGTGCTGCCGCCAGCCATGTTCTCAACTGCTGCAGCGCCTGCAGCGGCGCGATGCGATTCGCGCGATAGGCGTCAATCAATGCATCGTGTTGCTGCGGCGTATAGGAGGCCGCAGCGTGATCGGCCGCCGCGGGCGAGGCGATGGCAACCGGGGCCGCCGGTGCGGCGGAGGCGCCGAACGCCAGCAGGCAGACGACCGGAGGCAGCTTCCGCAAAGCCTGTGTGAGGTATCGAGGCCATGGGTCGGCCGGCGCCGCATTGCGTCCAGCCACGACCGTGCCTCCATCGTTCTTGTGGATTGACACTCTGCTCCCTTTGATAGCACTCCTGCACGGCGAATCGCCGTTCAGGGCAGAACTTCTCGAAGCCACGAAAGCTGTATTGAAAAGTTCCTAGAAAGTGACTCTATGGGAGTTTGTTAACAAACTACTCACAAGCGATGAAAGATGTGACCAGAGCGTGAACTGATTCGCAGATCAAGGGGCATCGAGGCTTCCACGTGCGCTTCGCACGGGCCATCTGGGCGCCGGCAGCGCCTCAGCCTAAGATCGCGAGATGCACGCACAACCGGCCTCCCTGCCCCGCTTCTGGTCCCAGCTCACCACGCGCGATTTCGCGGCGCTCGACGCGGCTGCCACGGTCGCGGTGCTGCCCCTCGGCGCCACCGAGCAGCACGGGCCCCATCTGCCGCTGGGCGTGGACACGGTGCTGGCCGACGGCATCGTGGCTGCGGCGCTGCCGCTGCTGCCGGCCGCGCTGCCGGTGCTGTTCCTGCCGACGCAGCAGATCGGCCTGAGCCCCGAGCACGCGCGCTTCGCGGGCACGCTCACGCTGTCGGCCGAGACCTTGATCCGCATGTGGAAGGAGATCGGCGCCGGCGTGGCGCATGCCGGCGTGAAGAAGCTGGTGCTGTTCAATGCGCACGGCGGCCACGTGGGCGCGATGGACATCGTGGCGCGCGAGCTGCGCGCGGCGCACGGCCTCATCGTCTACAGCGTGAGCTGGTTCAACCTGCCGCTGGGCGATGCGGGCGCGCAGTTCGGCGCCCACGAACACCGCTTCGGCGTGCATGCGGGCGAGATCGAGACCTCGATGATGCTGGCCCTGGCGCCGCAGCAGGTGCGCATGGGCGAGGCGAAGAATTTCCGCTCGACCTCCGAGCAGCGTGCGGCCGGCTACGCGATTCTCGGCAACGGCAAGAGCGCCAAGCTCGGCTGGGCCATGGAGGATTACAACGCGCAGGGCGCAGCGGGCAACGCCGCCGCCGCGACGGCGCCGCGCGGGCAGGCTGTTGTCGATGCGGCTGCGGAGCAGCTCGCACTGTTGCTGGCGGAGGTGTCTCGGCTGCCGCTGGATACGGCCCGTACGGGGCCGCTGCCGTAGCGTTCAGGCCGCCGCGTCAACGCCCCCCAGCACCTCGGCAAACATGCCGGAATCGACATTGCCGCCGCTCAGGCAGATGCCCACCGTCTTCCCGCGCCAGCGCTCCTGCTGCTGGAGCGCGCCCGCCAGTGCCGCGGCGCCTGCGCCTTCGGCCACGTTGTGCGTGTCGCTGAAGAGAATGCGCATGGCTTCGGCCACTTCGTCGTCGGTGACGGTGATCACGTCGTCGGCCTCGCGCAGGATCACCTCCAGCGATTCGGGCACCGGCGTGCGGCAGGCCATGCCGTCGGCCAGCCGCGTGCCGGCCGGCGACTCGACGGGCCGGCCCGCGCGGAACGAATCGCGGTACGCCGTGGCATGCGCCGACACCACGCCGATGAGCCGGGTCGGTGCGCCGCAGTGCGCCCGCGCGGCGGCCGCGGCTGCGAAGCCGGAGCCCAGCCCGATCGGGATGAACAGCACGTCGGGCGGCGCATCTTTCAGTGCGCTGAAGAATTCGACATACGCCGTCGACACGCCGCGCACCAGCTCGCGGTGGAACGAGGGCACGCGGTGCATGCCGTCGCGCTCCGCAAGCAGGGCCGCATGCTCCGCGGCCGCCTGGAAGTCGTCGCCATGCTCGACCAACTGCACGCCCAGCGCGCGCATCGCGGCGTTCTTCTCGAGCGAGTTGCCATGCGGCACCACGATGGTGGCCGCGAGCCCGTGGCGCCGCGCCGCAAAGCCGACCGACTGCCCGTGGTTGCCGCGCGTGGCGCTGATCGCATGGCGCACGCCGGGTTGCTCGCGCGCCAGCGTCTCGAAATAGGTCAGCCCGCCGCGGATCTTGAAGGCGCCCGCGGGCGTGTGGTTCTCGTGCTTGGCCCACACCGTGCAGCCGAGGCGCTGCGCGAGCAGCGGCCATGCGTACTGCGGCGTGGGCGGCATGGCGGCACCCACGGTGCGCTGCGCGGCTTCGATTTCTTCGCGGCTGAATCTCACGCGCTTTCCTTTTTCACTTGCGTTCCGTCAGCGCCACGCGCACCGCCAGTGCGGCCAGCACGCTGCCCATGACGTAGCGCTGCGCGCGCAGCCAGCCGGCGCTTTGCGAGAGCACGGCCGTGATGCTCGCGGCGCCGAGGATCATCACGGTGTTGACCGCGGCGCTGCTGGCCATCTGCGCGACGCCCAGCTGCATGCTCTGCAGCAGCACCGAGCCGCGCTCCGGATGGATGAACTGCGGAAAGAACGAGAGGTAGAACATCGCGACCTTTGGGTTCAGCAGGTTGGTGAGAAAGCCCATGCGAAACAGCTTGCCCGGCGGATCGGCCGGCAGCGCGCGCGGCTCGAAGGGCGCATTGCCGCCGGGCCTGACCGCCTGCCATGCGAGCCACAGCAGGTAGGCCGCGCCGGCCAATCGGATGGCGTCGAACGCGAGCGGCACGGCCAGCAGCAGCGCGGTGAGGCCGAGCGCGGCCGCGAACAGGTGCGCAAGAAAAGCCATCATCACGCCGCCGAGCGAAACCAGTCCGGCGCGCCGGCCCTGGATCAGCGTGCGCGACACGCAATAGATCATGTTCGGCCCCGGCGTGAGCGCCAGCAGCAGCGAGGCGAGTGCGAACCAGGCGATTTCGGTCAAGCTCAGCATGTCAGAGTCCTTCGGATTGAAGCGTGACGGGGCCGCGGGGCGTGTCGAGCACGGCCACCAGGTTGGGCGCGCCGGCCTGCACCGCCAGGCCGGCCATGCCGATGGCCGACAGCGCCGCAGAGAGGTCGGCCGCGCGCGGATGCGTGGCCTGCAGCGAGCGCATCGCCAGCCCCGAGGCCGGCATGGCATCGGTGGGATGCACCGGGCCCCACTGGATCAGCGTGGGCAGCGCGCCGTAGAAGAGGCGCTGGCCATCGTCGCGCACCGTGATCTGCCATTCGAGCCGGCCGGCGGGCGTGTCACGCGAGGCTTCGAGCAATTGGCCGCGGTCGATGTGCGCGTGCTCCTCGCGCGCCAGCGCCTGCAGCGCGGCGTGGGCGTCGGGCACGCGCGCGACGAAGTGGACCAGCCGCGGTCCGCGCCGCACAAGCCCGGCCTGCAGCACGGGGTCGTCGAGGTCGAACCAGCGGCGCGTGCCGGGGCGCGAGGGCCGCTTGCCGGGCTCGATCGCGATGATTTCGAGGTAGGCCTGCGGGAACGCCTCGGCCGCGATGTTCAGCAGCCGGTTGTGCGTGCCCATCAGCGGATGTGAGCCACCAGGGCCGGGCGTGACGCCCAGCGTGGCCTCGCACCACGCCACGCCCTCAGCCAGCGAGGCAGCGGCGATCACCAGATGGTCGAGTTGCGCGCGCATGGTGCTTTGCCTTACAGCGTGACCTGGCCGTCGATGCAGGTCACGGCATCGCCGCCGACCCACACCTTGCCGTCGGCGTCGCGCTCGATGTACACGCGCCCGGAACGGCCGAGGCACTGGCCCTGCGCGGCCGTGTAGCGCGCGGGCATGTGGCCGTCGGCAATCAGCCATTCGGCGAGGCTGGCGTTGAGGCTGCCGGTGACCGGGTCTTCCTCCACGCCGATGGGCGCGGCAAAGGCGCGCACTTCGAGGTCGATCTTCGGGCCGTCTTCGTCTCCGGTGGCAACGGCCTTGCCGCCGAAGGCGCGTGCCTCGCGGTTCGAGCGGCCGATCAGCATCGACGAGCCCTGCTCGGCGGGCATGCCCGCCACGCCGGCCTTCACGCCCAGCTCCTTGAGCATGCGGTGGTCGGGCACGAGCCGCAGCACCGTGTCCGCATCGCTCAGCAGCAGGCCGAACCACACCGGGCCGTTGTCGAGCACCTGGGCCGCGACCACCTGCTGCGCCTTCAGGCCCAGCGCGCCCGCCACCTTGGCCAGCAGCGTGGGGCTGGGCGCGCTGCGCTTGAGCGGCGGGGCCGAGAAGGCCAGGCGTTCGCCTTCATGGCGCAGCGGCACCAGGCCGGCCGCGCACTGCTGCACGATCCGGCCCGCCGCCTTGGGCTTGCCGCCGGCCTGCAGCCAGGCGTGACAGCTGCCGATGGTGGGATGGCCGGCAAAGGGCAGCTCGCCGCCGGGCGTGAAGATGCGCACGCGGTAGTCGGCCGTGGGCTGCGTCGGCGGCAGCAGGAAGGTGGTTTCCGACAGGTTGGTCCACTGCGCAAAGCGCTGCATCTCGGCGTCGTCGAGGCCACCGCCGTCGAGCACCACGGCGAGCGGATTGCCGAGGTAGGGCGTGGCGGTGAAGACGTCGACTTGTTTGAACGGGCGGGGTTTCATGTTTTTCATTCGAGCGGGAGATCGAGCACGCCGCGCGTGCCCGGCCGGGAGATCAGTTCGCCATACCAGCGTTCCAGGTTCGGCCAGCTGGGCCGCTGGTACTCGGCCGGCGGCAGGCCGAACCAGCGGTGCGCCTCGCAGCCGATGGGAATGTCGGCCATGGTGAAGCGGTCGCCGGCCATGAAGGGCTGGCGTGCAAGATGCGCATCGAGCATGGCGAACAGCGCCTCGCTCGCATGGACCGAGGCAGCGATCAGCGCCGGGTTGCGCTCGGCCGGCAGCGTGCGCACCCATTGCACGAAGGCGTCGCGGCTCGCGCGGTTGAGGGTGGTCTGCTGCCAGTCCATCCAGCGCTCGGCATCGAAGCGCGCGGGCAGCTCGCTCGGGTAGAACTTGCCATGCGAATGCCTGGCGCAGAGATAGCGCACGATCACGTTCGATTCCCAGAGCGTGACGCGATCGCTGCCTTCGCCGTCGTCGATGGTGGGCACCATCGCGTTCGGGTTGAGCGCCAGGTATTCAGGCGTCTGCACCACGCCGAAGCGGCCGCCGGCCTCGGTGCGTTGGAAGTCGAGCCCGAGTTCCTGCGCGCACCAGACGACCTTGCGCACGTTGATCGAACTGATGCGGCCCCAGATGTTGAGCATGGTGTTTTCAGCTTCCTTGGACAGGTGTGGCGGACAGGGCGGATGGCACGGCGGGACGGTCGAGCAGCAGCAGGCGGATCGCCAGGCCGACCATCACCAGGGCCAGCAGGCCGCGCTGGAACTTTTCAGTCCCCGGGCGCCGCTGCAGCCATCGGCCGACCTGCCCGCTGCAGGCGCCGAGCAGCGTGTTGAACGCGAGCGCGGCTGCCGACAGCATGACGCCGAGCTGCACCAGTTGCAAGGGCACGCTGCCGCGCGCCGGGTCGACGAACTGCGGCAGAAACACCATGAAGAACAGCAGCGCCTTCGGATTGACGAGGTTGTTCAGGAACGCCATGCGCACGATGCGTGCGAAGGCGGACGGCTGCGCACGCGCACCCGTGGGGAGGCCGCCGCCGCTGCGAACGGCCTGCACCGCAAGCCACAGCAGGTACAGCGCGCCCGCGTAGCGCAGCAGGTCGAACGAGGGCGGCCAGGCCGCCACCAGCGCGGTCACGCCGGTGGCGGCGAACAGCGTGTGCACCAGGTCGGCCGACGAAATGCCGAGCGCCGCCGCGAAGCCGCCGCGCGGGCCATGGGCCACGCCGTGCGAGAGCACGAAGGCCATGTTCGGCCCCGGCGACAGGAACAGCGCGAGAACGGCCAGCAGGAAGAGCGCGAGCGTGGCGAGGCTGATCATGATGAGTGTCCTGCAGCGCTTCCCTCAGGCCGCGTCGGCCGTGGCTGCCGCAACCGTGGGGAGATAGGGCGCGATGTTGCGCAGGGCGCGCGCCACGTAGTCTTCCTTCTCGCCCACCGGCGCAACATAGTGCAGCGCGCTCCGTGCGGCCTCGATGCCTTCGCTGCGAGCGATGAGCCAGGCCGCAAGGTAGGGCGCCGACAGGCAGCCACCCGCGGTCGCCACGTTGCCCTTGGCGAAGAAGGGCTGGTTGAGCACCTCGACGCCGGCTTCCTGCACCCAGGGCTTGGTCGTGAGGTCGGTGCAGGCCGGCACCGCGCCCAGCAGGCCCAGCTTGGCCAGCAGCAGCGTGCCGGAGCACTGCGCGCCGATCAGCTGCCGCTTCGCATCGAGGCGGCGCAGCGCGCCCATGATGGCCGGATCGGCCGCGATCTCGCGCGTGCGGATGCCGCTGCCGACGAGCACCGCGCCGGCTTCGGCGGCCGCTTCGAGCGTGGAGCTCGCATGCACGGTGACGCCGTTCATCGAGGTGACCGTGGCGCTGGGCGCAGCCAGCGTCACGCGCCAGCCCGGCCTCTTGATGCGGTTGAGCACGCCGAGCGCGATCAGCGAGTCGAGTTCGTTGAAGCCGTCGAAAGTCAGGATGGCGATGTGCATGGTGGTCTGCCTTGTGCTGCGCCTCAGACGGGCTCGGGCGCGAGCCTGCGTTCGCCCAGCAGCGCCAGTTCTTCGCGCAGCGTCAAGGCCAGCGCGGCGATGGCGGTATCGATTTCCTCGACGCTGGCCGTCACGAACGACAGCCGCAGCGTGCGCGGATCGCCCTGGTCCGCATAGAAGGGCGCACCCGGCACGAAGGCCACGTTGCGCTCCACCGCCTTGGGCAGGAGCGCCACCGTGTCGATGCCCTCGGGCAGGCGCGCCCACAGGAACATGCCGCCCTTGGGCGCGTTGAACTTCACGTCCAGCCCGGCCATCTCGCGCGTGAGCGCGGCCATCATCGCGTCGCGCTGGCGCTTGTAGAGCGCGCGGATGGTCGGCACGTGGCGCTCGAGGAAGTTGTCCTTCATCACGGCCGAGACCATGCGCTGCGTGAAGATCGGCGTGTGCAGGTCGACCGCCTGCTTGGCCTGCAGCAGTTTCGGGAAGATGGCCTTCGGCGCCACCAGGAAGCCCAGGCGCAGGCCCGGTGCGAGCACCTTCGAGAACGAGCCCAGGTAGATGCAGCCTTCGGGGTTGCGCGCGGTCAGCGGTAGCGGCGGGGCTTCGTCGAACCACAGTTCGCCGTAGGGGTTGTCCTCGACGATCGGCAGGCCGGCGGCGGCCGCGGCGGCCGACACGGCGGCGCGGCGCGCCTCGGTCATGGTGCGGCCGGTGGGGTTCTGGAAATTGGGCAGCAGGTAGATGAAGCGCCCATCCTTCGCCTTGGCCACCAGGTCTTCGACGATCACGCCCTCGTCGTCGCTCGCCACGCTCACCGGGTTCGGCTCCATCGGGCCGAAGGCCTGCAGCGCGCCCAGGTAGGTGGGCGTTTCGACCAGCACCTTGCTGCCCGGATCGATGAGCACCTTGGCCACCAGGTCCAGGCCCTGCTGCGAGCCGGTGGTGATGAGCACCTGCGCGGGATCGACGTTCCACGGCAGCATGTCGGCCACGGCCTGGCGCAGCGGCGCATAGCCTTCGCTCGCGGCGTATTGCAGCGCCGCCTGGCCGTCGTTGTGCAGCACCTCGGCGCAGGCGTCGGCAAAGGCCTGGATCGGGAAGGTCTTGGGCGAGGGCAGGCCGCCGGCCAGGCTGATGATGCCGGGGCGCTCGGTGACCTTGAGGATTTCACGCAGCACCGACGGATTCATCTTGGCGGCGCGGGCGGCGAGTTTCCAGTTCATGGGTTCTTCTTTCAGGCGGGGTGGGGTGAGATCAGGATTGTTCGGCATGCGCTGCACGCGGTGAAACGGCAAGAACGGGCTGCGGCTGCGAAAGGCGCTTGCCGAGCACCACCGTGCAGACCACGGCCATGGCAAAGCCCAGCGTGACCACGTCGAGCGGTTCGCCCAGCAGCGGAATGGATGCAAGGATAGAGAGAAAAGGCTGCAGCAGCTGGGTCTGGCTCACGCGCAGCGCGCCGCCCAGGGCCAGGCCGCGGTACCAGGCGAAGAAGCCGATCCACATCGAGAACACGCCCACGTAGACGAAGCCCAGCCAGGCCGACGTGGCGATGGGCTCCGTGGGCCACATGGCCAGCGTGGCGGGCAGCGTCACGGGCAGCGCCATCACGCAGACCCAGCAGATCACGCGCTCCGCGCCGAGCGACGGCGTGACCTGCGCGCCGTAGATGTAGCCGAACGACGCCGCGACCACTGCGCCGACCAGCAGCAGGTCGGCCCATTCGAAGCCGAAGCCATGGCCGCCCTGGCTCGCGCGCAGCACCGAGAACACCACCACCAGCAGGCTGCCCGCGATGGCGCAGAGCCAGAAGCCGAGCCGCGCGCGCTGGTGCAGCACCCAGGCCGCGACCGCCGCGGTCACGAGCGGCAGCAGCGCCGTCACCACTGCCGCGTGGCTGGCCGTGACGACGCGCAAGGCGTAGCCCAGCAGCAGCGGATAGCCGATCACGTTGCCGAGCACCGCCATGCCAAGGGGCTTCCACTGGTGCGGCGCGGGCCGCGGCGAGCGCGTGGCGAGCAGGAAGACCATCGAGAGAATGCCCGCCAATGCGGCGCGACCGAGCGTGACGAACCAGGGCGACAACTGCGGCGCGTCCTGCGTGCCGGTGGCCAGCCGCGTCATCGGTAAGGTGACAGCGAACAGCGCCACCCCGATCACGCCGAGCCACATGCCCAGCGTCTCGTCCTTGAGGGGGAGGCGGCTGCTCATTGGATGACCTCCGTGCTTCGCACTGCGGTGCGAGCTTGCTTGGGGCGGCCCGGCGCGGCGCTCATACGCTCAGCATCCACCAGGCCGTGAGCACCAGCACGAGCCCCATCGCACGGTTGAACCACAGCAGGCGCTTGCCCTTGGAGAGCCATTCGCGCAGCAGCGCGCCGGCCAGCGCATAGGTGAAGTTGCTGATGAAGGCGTAGACCAGCATCACCGGCGCGACGATCGCAAAGCGCCCGATCGCATCGGGCTGCCCCGCGATCCAGCCGGCCACCAGCGTGAGCGCGAGCAACCAGGCCTTGATGTTGACGAACTGCAGCATCACGCCCTGGCCGAAGCCGACGTTCAGGCCGGCGCCGTCCGCGCGGCCGAGCGTGCCGCTGCCGCTCAGCTTGTAGGCCAGCCACAGCAGGTAGCCCACGCCCAGCGCCTTGATGGCCAGGCGCAGCGAAGGCACCGCCACCACCAGCGCGCCGATGCCGGCGGCGCACAGCACCAGCAGCAGCGTCCAGCCGACCGGCACGGCCACCACGAAGCGCATCGCGCGCGGCAGGCCGCCATTGGCCGCCAGGGCGGTGGAAAGCGTGGTGTTGGGACCGGGCGAGAAACTCATCGCCGTGGCCAACACCAGCAGCGCGGTGAATTCTTGCCAGTTCATTGCATACACTCTAAACTTTCACACCATTACAGTTCCGATACAGTTGGTCGAACATATACCAAAACTGTATTGGTCTTTCTTTCGACACAGAAGCCGGGCCCAGATGCTGACACGAACCTCCACCCAGTCGCTCACGGGGCAATTGGCCGACCGGCTGGCCGAACGCATCCGCACCCGGCTGCTGCCGCCCGGCGCGCGCCTGCCCTCGGTGCGCGAATGCGCGCGCCAGCAGGGCGTGAGCCCCTACACGGTGGTGGCCGCCTACGACCAACTGCTGGCGCAGGGCCTGGTCGAGGCGCGCCGCCAGCGCGGCTTCTACGTGCGCGATTCGGCGCCGGCGCAGGAGGGCCGCCCGCCCAATGCGGCGCCCATGGTCGCCCAGATGATGGCCTCGCGCGTGCCGGCCGATGCAAGCTCGCTCATCCGCAGCATGTTCCACCGGCCCAGCGACAAGCCGCAGCCGGGCATGGGCGTGTTCCCGCCCGAATGGATGTCCTCCACCTTCATGCCGACGGCCGTGCGCCGCATGACCAGTACAGCGGCGCTGCAGGAGCTGTCGCTCCAGTACGGCGAACCCTCGGGCGACGCCGCGCTGCGCCGCAGCCTCTCGAACAAGCTCGTGGGCATCAACGTGCCCGCCGCGCCCGACCAGATCGTGACCACGGTGGGCGCCACGCATGCGCTCGACATCGTGAGCCGCACGCTGCTGCGCGCCGGCGATCCGGTGATGGTCGAGGAGCCCGGCTGGGCGCTGGAGTTCGCGCGGCTCGAGGCGCTGGGCATGCGCATCCTGCCGGTGCCGCGCCGCGCCGACGGGCCCGACCTGGAGGTAATGGCGCAGTACTGCCAGCTGCACAACCCCAAGCTCTTCGTCAGCGTGAGCGTGCTGCACAACCCGACCGGCTACAGCCTCACGCCCGGCAGCGCGCACCGCGTGCTCAAGCTCGCCAACGAGCACGACTTCCACATCGTCGAGGACGACACCTACAGCCATCTCGCGCCCGAGCACGCCACGCGGCTCAGCGCCCTCGACGGGCTGCAGCGCACCATCTACGTCAGCGGCTTCGCCAAGATCCTGGCGCCCAATTGGCGCATCGGCTTCCTGGCCGCCTCGCCAGAACTGAAGGAGCGGCTGCTCGAGACCAAGCTGCTGGCCACGCTCACCACGCCCACGCTGTTCGAGCGGGCGCTTTCGTGGTGCATCGACCAGGGGCAGCTGCGGCGGCATGCCGAGCGCATCCGCATCCGGCTCGACGGCGCGCGCGGCCGCGCGGTGAAGCTCGCGATGGCGCACGGTTGCAGCTTCGCGTCGGAGCCGGCGGGCCTGTTCGGCTGGGTCGACACCGGCGTGGACACCGACGCGCTCACCCAGCGCATGCTCGACCAGGGCTACCTGCTCGCGCCGGGCTCGCTGTTCCATGCGCGGCGGCCGCCGAGCACGATGATGCGGATCAATTTCGCGACCTCGCAGGACGCGGCGTTCTGGAAGGTGTTCAGCAAGGTGCGCGCGGAACTCTGACGGCTCGAACGGGCGGGGCTGGCAGGCCCAAAACGGCGGTGCCTTGGAGTAAGCTGGCATCACAAGAAAACCCAACCCGGAGACCTCCGCATGAGCAATGCCAGCCAACCCTTCGACTTCAGCCAATTCGTCCCCGGATTCGATTTTCTGAAGAACCTTGCCGGCGGTGGCGCCGGCGGTTCGGCGGGCGGCGCGGTGCCCGGGTTGCCGAGCCTCGCGAGCTGGGTGGCCCCCACGCTGAGCGTGGAAGAGGTCGACAAGCGCATCCAGGAACTCAAGACGGTGCAGTACTGGCTCGAGCAGAACGGCCACGCGCTCAAGGCCACCATCCAGGCGCTCGAAGTGCAAAAGATGACACTTTCGACCTTGCGCGGCATGAACGTGCGGATGGAAGATATCGCCAGCGCGTTCACCAAGCAGGCGGCCGCCGTGGCGCCTGCCGCTGCTGCGCCGGCACCCGCACCGGCGGCTGCGGCGCCGGCCGAACCGGAAGCCGAGCCCGAAGAAGCCCCGGCGCCTGCGAAGAAAGCGCGCAGCAAGCCGGCTTCAGGCGGTGGTGGCGGCAATGGCGGCGCCGGCGTGATCGATCCGATGCAATGGTGGGGCTCGCTGACTGAGCAGTTCCAGCAGATCGCGAGTTCGGCGCTGCAGGATGCGGCCCAGCTCAAGGTGCCGGCCATGGCCCAGCCGATGGCCGATGCGGTGGGCAAGGCCATGGGCAAGCCGGCGGCGGCTCCCACGGCCTCGAAGCCCGCGGCCAGGAAGGCGGCAGCGCCCGCCGCCGCAAAGAAGGCATCGGCCGCCGCGCGCAAGCGAACGGCCGGCCGGCGCTGACGTCATACACACACATTTCTTGAAGAGAACGGGTTGGCACGCATCATGAAGCTGTTTCCTTCCGGCCATGCCACCCACCCGCAATGGCGCATGGCAGCCGGCCTCGTGCTGGCCCAGTTGCGCGCGCAGATGGCGCTGCCCGACTACGCGGCGTCGCCCACGCTCGGGCTGCTCTACATCACCGACCACTACGCGTCGGATGCGCAGGACATCCTCGACCACCTGAGCGCCGAACTGCCCGAGGTCACCGACTGGTCCGGCACGGTCGGCATCGGCGTCTCGGCCAACAACGCCGAATATTTCGACGAGCCCGGCCTGAGCCTGATGCTCTGCGCATTGCCGAGCGACCAGTACCGCGTGTTCTCCGGCGTGGCGCCGCTGGGCAATTCGGAAATGAGCGGCTTCGAGGCCCATACGGCGCTCGTGCACGCGGACCCCGCCACCCCCGACCTGACCGAACTCATCGGCGAGATGGCGGGCCGCACCAACACCGGCTATCTGTTCGGCGGGCTCTCGTCGGGCCGTGCGGGCGCGCTGCAGTTCGCGGTCGGCGGCAACGGCAACATCCGCGGGCACGGCGCCGCGGGCGGCGTGTTTTCGGGCGGCCTGTCGGGCGTGGTGTTCGGCGAAGGCGTGCGGCTGGTGTCGCGCGTCACCCAGGGCTGCCAGCCGCTGCGCTCGGGCGCGGGGCGCGAGCGCGAGATCACCGAAGCCGACGGCAACCTGCTGCTCAAGCTCGACGGCGAGCCCGCGCTCGACGTGCTGCTGGCCGACCTGCAGGTGTCGCTCGAGCGGCCGCAGGAAGCCATCGACGCCGTGCGCGCCACCCTGGTGGGCCTCGCCGACGCCGGCAGTGACGGCATCCGCCGCACCGGTGACCTGGGGGCCGACGTGCTGGTGCGCCACATCATCGGACTGGATCCCACGCGCCGCGGCATCGCGATTGCCGACGTGGCGGAGGCCGGCATGCGCCTGACCTTCTGCCGCCGCAATGCGCAGGCCGCGCGCGCCGACCTGATGCGCATCTGCGCGGAAATCCGCGAGGAACTCGAGCCCGAGGAGCAGACGCTGGCCACCGCGCGCGCCGTCGCGGCCGGGGAGGCCGAAGCCGCGCCGCATCCGGCGCGCCGCATCGCGGGCGCCGTGTACGTGAGCTGCTCGGGGCGCGGCGGGCCGCATTTCGGCGCGCCGGGCGCCGAGCTGCAGATCGTGCGGCACGCGCTGGGCGACGTGCCGCTGGTCGGCTTCTTCGCCGCGGGCGAAATCGCCCGCCACCATCTTTACGGCTACACCGGCGTGCTGACGGTGTTCACCAGCAAGGACTGAACCCAGCCCTGCCTGTGTTCAGGCCGGTTGCAGCACGCGCGCTGCCGGCGCAGGCAGGCCGGTGAACGCAAAGTCCACCTCGGGCGCGAGCCCGCTCACGATGCGCGCGATCGACTTGCCCGAACCGCAGGCGTGCGTCCAGCCGAGCGTGCCATGGCCGGTGTTCAGGTACAGGTTCGGCAGTTTCGTCTTGCCGATCAGCGGCACGTTGCTCGGTGTCGCGGGGCGCAGGCCGGTCCAGAACTGGGCCTGCGTGGTGTCGCCGGCGCCCGGAAAAAGTTCTTCGACGCGCCGCACGATCGCCTCGCAGCGCACGCGGTTCAGGTCGCGGTCGTAGCCGTTGAGCTCGGCCGTTCCGGCAATGCGCAGGCGGTCGCCCGAGGCCGAGGTGTAGCGCGAGAACACGAGCTTGAACTCGTCATCGGTCAGCGAAACCTGGTGCGCCCTGGAGGCGTCCTTCACCGGCAGCGTCACCGAATAGCCCTTGGCCGGATAGATCGGCAGCCGGATGCCCAGCGGCGCGGCAACGATCGGGCTCAGCGAACCCATCGCGAGCACGAAGGCGTCGCCGCGGATGCGCTGGAAGCGGCCTTCGCTATCGGTGGCTTCGACATGGTCGATGCTGCCGCCGGCCTCGCGCAGCGCCGTGACCGTGTGGCTCATGAGGAACTTCACGCCCGCTGCGGCCGCGCGCTTCGCCAGCTCGCGCGCAAAAAGGTTCGCGTCGCCGGACTCGTCCTCCGCCGTGTAAGTGGCGCCGGCCAGCTTCGGGCGGATGTGGGCGAGGGCGGGCTCGATCTTCACAGCCTCATCGGCCGAGATCACCCGCCGCTCGCAGCCGAGCGCGCGCATCTGTTCGGCCGGCTCCAGGGCGCCGTCGAACTCCTTTTGCGTCGTATAGAAGTGCAGGATGCCCTGCGTGCGCTGGTCGTAATCCAGGCCGGTGTCGCGGCGCAGCTGCTGCAGCACGTCGCGGCTGTAGGTGCCCAGTCGCACGATCTGCTCGATGTTGTGCCGGGTGCGCGCCGGCGTGCATTCGCGCAGGAACTGCAGGCCCCAGAGCCACTGGCGCATGTCGGCGCGGATGCGAAAGAGCAGCGGCGCGTCTTCCTTGCCCAGCCATTGCAGCACCTTGAGCGGAGCGCTCGGGTTGGCCCAGGGCTCGGCATGGCTGACCGAAATCTGCCCGCCGTTGGCAAAGCTGGTTTCGGCGGCCGGCGTGGCCTGCCGGTCGATCACGGTCACCTCGTGGCCGAGTTGCTGGAGGAAGTAAGCCGAAGTCACGCCGAGCAGGCCGGCGCCAAGAACGATCACGCGCATTTCAAGTACCTTTTGAAGATGGGCACTTGAACGGCGGACTTGGTGTGCTACTGATTCAATAGCGAGCAACCGGACGAACGCCGTCCAAGTCGCCGCTCCCCCTGTCCTTGGTACCTGAGAGATTCACCTGTTGCACCTTGCAACGGGTTTGCTCCTTCGGTGCATCGCGCGGGGCGATGGCTCTCCAGACGGCCTGTCAATTGATGCAGTACATGCCACGCAACTCTTTGAAAGAACTTCAAGGTTACGTTCGGCCGACCTGAGCGTTTATGGGAGTTTGCGCCTTCGGTGGAGTAGTCGTAAGTACTACTCGCTCTCCTGCAGTAAACGATTGTAGGCGGAGGCCGCAAAGCCGCCAACCATGAATTTTGACAATTCAGAGCAATGGGATAATTGTCATCGATTCGAAACTTCGGGGAGACTCATGATCCTGGTAACCGGCGGCGCGGGCTTCATCGGCGCCAACTTCGTACTCGACTGGCTGGCGCAGAGCGACGAGCCTGTCGTGAATCTCGACAAACTGACCTACGCCGGCAATCTCGAGACGCTCGCGTCCCTCAAGGGCGACCCGCGGCACATCTTCGCGCAGGGCGACATCGGCGACAGCGCCCTGGTCGATCGCCTGCTGGCCGAGCACAAACCGCGGGCCATTGTGAACTTTGCCGCGGAATCACACGTCGACCGCTCCATCCACGGCCCCGAAGACTTCGTGCAGACCAACGTGCTCGGCACCTTCCGCCTGCTCGAGTCCGTGCGCGGCTACTGGAGCGCGCTGCCGGCCGAACAGAAGGCCGCCTTCCGCTTCCTGCACGTGTCCACCGACGAGGTCTACGGCTCGCTCTCCAAGACCGACCCCGCCTTCACCGAAGACAACAAGTACGAGCCCAACAGCCCCTACTCGGCCAGCAAGGCCGCCAGCGACCACCTCGTGCGCGCCTGGCACCACACCTACGGCCTGCCGGTCGTCACCACCAACTGCTCCAACAACTACGGGCCCTTCCACTTCCCCGAGAAGCTCATCCCGCTGATGATCGTCAACGCGCTGGCCGGCAAGCCCCTGCCCGTGTACGGCGACGGCATGCAGGTGCGCGACTGGCTCTACGTGAAGGACCACTGCAGCGCCATCCGGCGCGTGCTCGAAGCCGGCAAGCTCGGCGAGACCTACAACGTCGGCGGCTGGAACGAGAAGCCCAACATCGAGATCGTCAACACCGTCTGCGCCCTGCTCGACGAACTGCGCCCGCGCGCCGACGGCAAGCCCTACAAGGCGCAGATCAGCTACGTCACCGATCGCCCCGGCCACGACCGGCGCTACGCCATCGACGCGCGCAAGCTCGAACGCGAGCTCGGCTGGAAGCCCGCCGAAACCTTCGACAGCGGCATCCGCAAGACCGTCGAGTGGTACCTTGCCAACGGCGAATGGGTGCGCAACGTGCAAAGCGGCGCCTACCGCGAATGGGTCGAGAAGCAATACGACGCCGCACCCGCGGCCAAGGCTGCGGCATGAAGCTGCTGCTGCTGGGCAAGGGCGGCCAGGTCGGCTGGGAGCTGCAACGCAGCCTCGCACCGCTGGGTGAACTGGTCGCGCTCGATTTCGACAGCACCGACTTCAACGCCGACTTCAGCCGCCCCGAGCAACTGGCCGAAACCGTGCTGAAAGTGCGCCCCGACGTCATCGTCAATGCCGCGGCGCACACCGCCGTCGACAAGGCCGAGAGCGAGCCCGAGTTCGCGCGCAAGCTCAACGCCACCTCGCCCGGCGTGGTGGCCGAGGCCGCGCAGCAGATCGGCGCGCTCATGGTGCACTACTCCACCGACTACGTCTTCGACGGCAGCGGAAGCACGCCCTGGCAGGAAGACGACGCCACCGGTCCGCTCAGCGTGTATGGCCGCACCAAGCTTGAAGGCGAGCAACTGGTGGCCCAGCACTGCGCGAAGCACCTGATCTTTCGCACCAGCTGGGTCTATGCCGCGCGCGGCGGCAACTTTGCCAAGACCATGCTGCGCATCGCCAAGGAGCGCGATCGCCTGACCGTCATCGACGATCAGTTCGGCGCGCCCACCGGCGCCGAGTTGCTGGCCGACGTCACGGCGCACGCCATCCGCGCCACCTTGCAGGACCCGGCGAAGGCCGGCCTATACCACGCCGTCGCCGGTGGCGAGACCACTTGGTGCGGCTATGCGCGCTTCGTGCTCGAACAGGCCAAGGCGGCGGGCGTCGAACTCAAGGCCGGGCCCGCAGAGGTCGATGCCGTTCCCACCAGCGCCTTCCCCACACCCGCAACACGTCCGGCCAACTCGCGCCTGGACACGCACAAGTTGCAGTCCACCTTTGGCCTGGTGCTGCCGCACTGGCAGCAGGGCGTGGCCCGCATGCTGCGCGAGACCCTTTGACAGCAGCGCGAGCGAAGCACGCAAGAAGCGGAGAACACAACACAATGACCACCACGAAGACCACCCAACGCAAAGGCATCATCCTCGCCGGCGGCTCCGGCACACGCCTGCATCCCGCCACGCTCGCGCTCAGCAAGCAACTCCTGCCGGTGTACGACAAGCCGATGATCTATTACCCGCTCAGCACGCTGATGCTCGGCGGCATGCGCGACATCCTGATCATCAGCACGCCGCAGGACACACCGCGCTTCCAGCAACTGCTGGGCGATGGCAGCCAGTGGGGCATTAACCTGCAGTACGCGGTGCAGCCCAGTCCCGATGGTTTGGCGCAGGCCTTCATCATCGGCGACGAGTTCCTGGGCAATGCGCCGAGCGCACTGGTGCTGGGCGACAACATCTTCTACGGCCACGACTTCGCGCACCTGCTGGCCGACGCCGATGCGAAGCCCTCCGGCGCCACCGTGTTCGCCTACCATGTGCACGACCCCGAGCGCTATGGCGTGGTGGCCTTCGATGCGCAGGGCAAGGCCAGCAGCATCGAGGAAAAGCCGTTGAAGCCCAAGAGCAGCTATGCGGTGACTGGCCTGTACTTCTACGACAACCAGGTGGTCGACATTGCCAAGGCCGTGAAGCCCAGCGCGCGCGGCGAGCTGGAGATTACGGCCGTCAACCAGGCCTACCTGGACCGGGACCAGCTCAACGTGCAGATCATGCAGCGCGGCTATGCCTGGCTGGACACCGGCACGCACGAGAGCCTGCTGGAGGCCGCGCAGTTCATCCAGACCCTGGAGCATCGGCAAGGCCTCAAGATTGCGTGTCCGGAAGAGATCGCGTGGCGCAACGGCTACATCGACAGCGAGCAACTGGCCAGGCTTGCCGCGCCGCTGCAGAAGAACGGCTACGGCAAGTACCTGAACCACCTGCTGGCCGAGGAGGTGCGCTCGTGAAGGCCACGCCCACTGCGATTCCCGAAGTGCTGATCATCGAGCCGAAGGTGTTCGGCGATGCGCGCGGCTTCTTCTACGAGAGCTTCAACGGCAAGGCGTTCGATGAGGCCGTGGGACGGCACGTCGAGTTCATGCAGGACAACCATTCGCGCTCGGCCAAGGGGGTGCTGCGGGGGCTGCACTACCAGATCCAGCAGCCGCAGGGCAAGCTGGTGCGCGTGGTGCGCGGTGCGGTGTTCGACGTGGCGGTGGACATCCGCAAGTCGTCGCCGACGTTTGGCAAGTGGGTGGGGGTGGAGCTCAGCGAGGACAACCACAGGCAATTGTGGGTTCCCCCAGGCTTTGCGCACGGCTTTTTGGTGCTGAGCGAGACGGCCGAGTTTTTGTACAAGACCACCGATTACTACGCGCCTGAGTATGAGCGCAGCATTGTCTGGAATGACGCCGTCTTGAACATCCAATGGCCAAGCATCGGGATGGCGCCGAAGTTGTCGGCCAAGGACGAGGCGGGCGCCGTCTTTGCCAGTGCAGAAGTATTTGATTGACCGCCGGGCAAGTCTCTGCGTAGATCAAGCTACTGATTCAGAAGATCTCCGTATTCGCGTGTAGGCGGTGTCAATCGGCCCTTCAACACGGTCGATCGTTAAATGCTCACCCCTTGATGCAGAGCAAGTCAGATCACAGCCAGGGATAGGCTGGCTCGCCCACTTGTTGGCGGCGCCGAACTCTTTTGGCTTCGAACTTGCGTTTCATGGTCGGCGAGAGGCCTCGGAAAACCGTTGCTGGCTTTATCCAACTGATTTTTGCAAGCAATCAGAGGGGGATTCGCTTCTGCAGCATCCGATTCAACCATACGCTTTTTTGCGGGCGACGCTTCGGCTGAGCGGCGCATCAACAAAATTACCATATGGCACGTAGCACACTTGCAACACTCTATTCCATGCATCGGGGCAAGCTCTCGGACAAATGGTCGATCTATATTTCGATCTATGAGCGGCTGTTTTCCGGGCTGGATTGCCCATCTTTGCGGGTCTTGGAAATCGGAGTTCAGAATGGCGGGTCTCTGGAAATCTGGTCTGAATTCTTTTCTCGGGCTGCGCGGATCGTAGGGTGTGACATCAATGAGGCATGCCGGCAACTGATGTATCGCGATCCGCGCATCAGTGTGGTCGTCGGAGACGTCAACACCGACGAGGTGGAGGAGGTCGTCGCAGCGCACTCGCCGAGGTTCGATCTCATCATCGATGACGGTTCGCACCGGTCCGGCGACATCATCCGTTCATTCGCACGCTATTTTCCGCGCCTTGAGGATGACGGCCTGTTCGTTGTTGAGGACCTGCATTGCTCCTATTGGGCCGAATTCGAAGGTGGCCTGTTCGACCCGGCATCCTCGATGGCATTCTTCAAACGCCTTGCCGACGTCATCAATCATGAGCACTGGGGCATTCCCGGTGCGCGAACCACGCTGCTCAAGTCCTTCGCCAGAACGTATGGTGTGGCATTTGACGAGGAACTGCTTGCGCATATCCATGCAGTCGAGTTTCTGAACTCGGTCTGCGTGATCCGAAAAAAAATTCCTGCCGACAACCGCCTCGGTACGCGAGTAATTGCAGGGCAGGAAGCAATTGTTGATGCAGACCCGCTGGCATTGCATGGCTCTGTTTCTCGGCAACCCGATCAATCGGGGAACCCCTGGTCGAAAATCAACCCCCTGCCGGAGGTGGAACTGGCAGCGCTTCGCGTTTCGACGCGAGACCTAGAGGCGAATCTGGAGGCGCGCACCGAGGAACTGCGCGTCGCTCGCAAGACCGCACTCTATGCGGATATTCGATCGAACATTGCGCAGAATCATGCTGACCAATTGAGGGTGCAGTTGAGCAAGAAAGCAGAGGAGACGCGGCAGCTTAGCGAGGAGGTTCAGGCCCTTCGCGCGCACGCGACTGCGCTCGAGGACGTATTGAGCCATCGACAGAGGCAGGTCGATGAAATATTGGGCTCCACGAGTTGGCGTGTCACTAAACCTCTGCGGTGGTTCGGCCTTCAGAAAGGACGGATCGCTCGTGCAGCCAAGCTGTTGCCAGTGCTCTCTCAACGCGCGGGAGGGCTTTCGAACCTGACTCGCCGCGGCATTCAAGTGCTGAGTCAGTCCGGCTTGGGGGGAGTGCGCAACTCCATTCGCGCTGTCGAAACCGAGGAGTTGGTGAAAGCCTCGCCGATGACTGGAGCCCTCAATTCGGCTGGCGATCTATTCGAGGATGTCGCGCGCCAGATCTATGCTGACCAACAGATGGAGCTTACCCGCCAAGAGATTCTTGAGTCCATCAAGGAATTCGAGCATAGGCCTCTGATCTCGGTAATCATGCCAGTCTATAGGACGCCGGTGCAATGGCTGGTCCGCGCCATCGAGTCGCTGCAGGAGCAGTTCTATGACAACTGGGAATTGTGCGCTGTGGACGATTGTTCGCCGACTGCGGACCAACGAGAGATTCTTGAAAAGTATTCAAGGAACGATCCTCGCGTGCGCTACCGTGTGCTTGAGAAGAACGGCGGTATCGCGGCAGCGTCCAACGCCGGCCTAGAGATGGCACAGGGCGGCTTCATTGCATTATTGGATCACGATGATGAGTTGCCGGGAGATGCGCTGTTCTGGATCGTGGATGCCATCAACAGAAATCCGGATGTCGACTTCATCTATACCGATGAATGCAAGATCGACGATACGCCGGAGCGTCGACTTTCCCATTTCATATTCAAGCCGGATTGGTCGCCCGAGATACTGTTTAACTCCATGTTGACCGGACATCTCACGGTCTACAGGAAGGATGCGGTCGATGGACTGGGAGGCTTCCGCAGCCAGTATGACTTCTCGCAAGATTATGACCTCGCCTTGCGGATGGCCGAGGTAGCGAAAAAGATCGTGCACGTCGAGCGGGTGCTCTATCTCTGGCGTTCCATTCCGGGCTCAGCGGCAAGCGGTGGCAAGGACTTTGCGCGTGAGTCCAATATTGCAGCACTTGACGACGCATTGGTCCGGCGTGGGATCCAAGGGAAGGCGATGGCTCTGCCTCACGTCAACTATGTACATGTCGACGTGCCAGCGACCACCAAGGTTTCGGTCGTCATTCCTTCGGATTCCTTCAAGAACCTCAAGCTCGCATTGGATGCGATTTTGGAGAAGACCAACTATTCGAACTACGAAGTGGTTGTCGTTTGCAACGGCCCCCTGGCCGAACAGTTGAAGGGCGAGTTCCGTAGCTCGCCGCACATCGTCTTCCTGCCCTATGACAAGAAGTACAACTTCTCCGACAAGTGCAATGAAGGGGCCCGTGCGGCCAGCGGCGAGATAGTCGTGTTCTACAACGACGATGTATTTCCCGCCCAATCCGACTGGATCCAGAAACTGATTGAGTACCTTTCCATATCGGATGTCGGGGGTGTCTCGCCCAAGTTGCTGCACGAGGACGAGACGATTCAATACGCGGGCATGATTTCGGGGACGCCAGGCCTTTGTGGTACCGCGTACAACAATGTCCCCAGGGAGGCGAACGATTCGTTCCTCTCCATGCACAAATACGTGCGCAACGTGTCCATTCTGTCGGGTGCGTGCTGCGCGCTCAAGGCGGAGGTGTTCTGGCGCATCGGCGGCTTCGACCCGGTCAATACCCCCGACGGCCATTCGGACATGGACCTGAGCTACAAGCTGCTGGATGCAGGGTACCGGTGCGTCTACACGCCGCACGCTGTTCTTTATCACATCGGAAATCACTCCTGGGGTGCAAAGTCCGTCAAATATAAAGCCGATATCTACGTGCTCAAGCGGTGGGGGGCTTACGTTTCCAGAGATCCGAATTTCACGGACTCGATGAAAAAAGTGCTCTATCGCGATTTCCGCTTCGACTACAAGATTTTTGCATCGCACATTGATGCAAATGCCACTTACACGGGGCCGGACGTACTGTTCGTGTCACATGAGCTTTCTCTTACCGGGGCACCTCGCATGCTCCTGTGCGCAGCGGTTGCAGTGTTGCGCAGTGGCGGCTTTCCTGTCGTGGTGGCACCTGCGGATGGCCCGATGCGAAAGGAATTGGAGCAGGCGGGCGCGGTGGTGATAGTGGATCAGTCGCTTTGCGAAGGGCATTTCCTGTTTGAGCGTTTCGCAAGAAACTTCGATGTGGTCGTTGCCAATACGATGGCGGTGAGCGACGTGGTTCGCCAACTCGAAGCCATCGAGAATCTCGATGTGATCTGGTGGTTGCACGAAGGACAGGCGCTCAAAGCCGCATTGGCTGCAGAGCCCGGCATCGACAGTACGCACGTACGGCTGCTTTGTGTCAGCGAGTACGCCCGCAGTTGCCTGCCCGCGGGTTTCCACGCCGAGGTGCTATATAACGGAATCCCGGATCGCAGCGGCGAAATTCAAATAAGATCTCCGGCTGACCGGTGCACCTTTGTACTTGCGGGAACGATCGAACATCGAAAAGGGCAGGATCTGTTCGTCGATGCCATCCTTCTGTTGCCGGAGGACGTGCGCGCTTCCTGCCGGTTCTTGATGACTGGCAAGCTCGCCGAACAGAATATCCCCTTCTGGTCGGAGGTACGCGAACGGATGGAAGCGGCGCCGCAGATTGAATATCTGGGCCTGCTGAACCATGGCGAATTGCTTGACTTGCTCGCTGGTGCGGATGCGGTCGTCTGTTGTTCGCGCGACGAGGCATTTTCTCTTGTGGCCGTCGAAGGAGCGATGCTCTCCAAGCCTTCGATCGTCAGTCCAAATGTCGGCATCGCGGAACTGCTGGAGCACGACAAGTCCTGTCTCTTATTCGAGGCAGAGAGTGCGGTTTCGTTGGCTGAACAATTGCTGGCAGCTTTCGAGAATCGAGCCACGATGCATGAAATCGGCGGTCGGGCGCGCATGGTTTACGAAGAGAAATTCACCATCGACCGGTTCTCGGAAGAGTTTCTTCGACTCCTGAAATAGGGGCACGGATTGAAGATACGCTTCAGCGAAGCGTCGATTGCCCGGCGCACAACATCCGCCCCTACTTGGCAGGCCTGACTGACCAAACCGAGATCGAGCGCCACACCTTAGGCGCTCGTGTCTACTCCGCGCGCGGGCGATCTGCACCGCCGCTACGACTCGTTGCGGGTTTGCTGCACCTGCGACACATCTTCGATGCTTCGACGAAGATGTGTTCAACACCGGAACGGAAATCAGATTTGGCTCAGGTTTGAACTCCCTGAGATCCCCTCGCTATTTACGGTATCAAATCAAATCGACTGATCCATAAATAGCGCGTCCAGCGCACCGCGGATAGTCATGGCGGGCGTGCAGGAATTTAAGCCAAGCTGTGCTTGTACTTCAGGTGCGACCAGAGTCGTTCTGCGCCTTACCTCGATGAGAGCAGAAACACGTTCGTACATGAGCAGACGCTCTTTGCTCAAAACTCCAGTCGTCGGAACCGAGTTGCTGCCATCTGTCTTGAAGTAATAGTCACCGATTACCTTTCCCACGGCTTGAAAGTCGGACGGATACGCTGCGCAAATCTTCAAAAGCAGGTCATAGTCTTCTTCCCAGGTGAGAACAGTATCGAAAGAGAGGACTTGCGGGGGGACGATCGATCGATCGATCAAATATGAGTGTATCGGGCAAAAATTGGCTTGGAAGAGATCCTTCAAGTCATCACCGGCGAATGGCGCGTCGACTTGCTTCGTGAGGCGAATAAATTGCCGGTGTACATCTGCATTTACCACGCGTACGGAGGCGAACGCTATTGCAGAACGACTGGAATTTAGCCGGTCAACGAGCACCGCATATGCCTCTGGGTATAAGACGTCGTCGTAGTCTAAGAAGGCGACGTATTGTCCGGTCGCCGCCTGCAATCCCATGTTCAGAAGTTCCGTTCTCGCATCGCTTGGGATTGCATTATCCCAGTTCCTGAGTGTCAGAGTTGGTGCATTCGGCAAGCGCAGTAGTGGCTCGAGTGCCGCATAAGTCGTAGCTATTTCTGCTTCTGAAAAGCGTTGAACTGCGAGAATGATATTCAGGGGGCGGTGCGTTTGGCCTATCAGAGCGAAAATACAGCGATTCAGCTCATAGATGCGCTTCGCATCATGAAATCGAACGATGCAGTCGATTTGGTTTTCAATCATGGCTTACCAGCGCGGCTGAGCGAAACTAAAGTGGTTGGAGAAATCCGCGTAGGTTCGCCATTCATCGGGGACGATTGCGGGAGACGAGTGAGGTACTGAGAATCCTTGCGCCGTCATTTCGGTATGCAGCCATCGTTCAAAATCAGGCGAGCCCCACTTGCGCGCCAATGTGACACCAGATTCGAGAATCATTCTCAGTGTCGCTGGTTTCAATTCCCGGTTCGTGACAGCATGTAGGAACAGTGCACGCGGACACATCTTCAGGGCATAGCCATTTGCACGTGCGCGCCAAGAGAGATCTACGTCTTCGCAATACATGAAGAAGTCCTCGTCGAATCCTCCGAGGTCATCGAACGCGGATTTCGAGATGGCGAGACATGCTCCAGAAACCCACGGGGTATCCAGAGTGTGTTCGTCGTATGGCTTCGGATGTTCCGACGGAAACTGGAGCGCCTCGACCAGTGCCTTTCCATCTGCCGCCTGCACCATTTGGACAAGCGCCCGTACCGCATCAGGATGAAGTGCGCCATCCGGATTGACGGCGATATAAATGTCGAAGCCGTTTTCAAATGCGGTCCGCATTAAATGATTGTGGCCGCCTCCGAACCCGATGTTGCCGCGACTGGCTAATCGCGTAACGAGATCGGTCGGGCGAACCGATTCGTCAGTGCTTACACCGTTATCCAGCAAGAAAAGGCTTCCCCGCGTGCCTAAGCCAGCCGTCTTCAAAGAAAGTTCTGCGGCACCAACGGCCAACGCTAGTTCTTCGGCCGTATTGTTGTACGTGACGAGACCGATTGCCACGCGTGCATCGGTCTTAACGTCGATGTGCAGCCCAAGAGCACGATTTTGTACGTAGTCGAATAGGCAGCTCGGGGCTTTTTCGACTGGACTTGGTCTGGCTGTACGCTGGCGGACTCTTTGTGGATCAAGTAGACGGAACACACGGTGATTGAAGTATGTCTCCAGCGCTAATTCGTTCGGCACTCCGACAATGCAGGGCGTGTTCTCATGCAAGGAAGGGCGCGCGATCTTGATCCAATCAAAACCCGCGTGCTCGCATGTATGAAAAAATATTCGCTCAATGGCATGCGCGAGGGTCGCATCGGTTTGACTGGACTCAGCGTCGAAATCGTTGGTTTTTAATTTCAGATTAAGTAGCGGCTTCAGCGCCGCGGATCGAGCCCAAAACATTGAGCCCGACGGAAAATCAAGCGGGTCGCGCTCCTTTAGAGAAAAGCCCATTCTTCTCGCAAGATTCTCTGCGTTCGGGAAATTACCACCCCAATTCACCCAGTGACGCATTGGCTCAAAATGCTGAGCCGCGATGATGCCGAGTTTGGGATTTTTTGCAAATGCGTGCAGAACACTTGCCGCGACCTCTGGAGTTCCAAGGAGACTTTCCAGCAAGAAGTGCCGCCATGGCGATAGCACGCTCGCATGTTTTGATCGCTTGCCATGGAGATGGAGTACATAGGCATAACGATCGTAAATGTCACTGAAAGTTACCAGTTTTGGTGCAATATCTCGCCCTCGATTGGGGACCACCCGGACCTCAACGCTGCCCTTTGTCCAGTTCGAGAATGCTTTTTCAATCACCGATGCACGGAAGCTGTCGGTGGTGGAAATATATAAATCGAGACCGACAGGAACATTGTTGAGGTACGAGCGGAATTCACCAGCGAGTTCCTCGTAATGCAGATGAATAATCGCAGCGACGCTTTCGCTATGAAGATCAGGTACCTTGGCAAAGCTGAATGGCACCGAAACGCTGTAATCGATTTCGATGGGGCGTGCGGCTTCGGCGGGAGGTGGCGGGCTTGCCTTAACCGCTTCCCCCGAAGATTCGGATATATCGGCCTCCACTGTCGGATGCCGGTCGTCGAGTAGAGCCAGCGTCTGCCGTCTTGCTGCCAGCCGCTTGAAGAGTTGGCCTGTTATGCTCCAATGAATTGCTTTCATTATCCGACGAGCGGGCGTGCGCAATACTGGCACGCTTTGCAATGCACGCCGCACCGGCAGCGTCATTTTCCAGGTTGTGCTATTGCGTATGGCGACTAGCTCATCGTTCTGATGCGAAAGATGGTTTATAGAGTCGCGCAACGAGACAATGACTGCATCTTTCTCTGTTCCCTCTCTGGCGAGGTGGGCGGTCCGGTCAGACAGTGCTTGAACGCGGCGTTGCTCGTGAATTACCATTTCAGCGAGCAAGGATCTCAAGTTTTCCGCGGGTTGTGCCTTTTCGTGGGATTTCGCCTGCTCGACCGCACGATGCAAAGCCGCAGCCTCTGCTTCAGCATTCGCTTTGATTTTTGCTAATTCCTCGTTGAGGGCGGCGATTGCCGCTTCAAGCTCTAAAGCTCGCGCTTGCGCGGCGTGCAGTGCCGAGTTGTCCGCGAGCGCATTGATCTTGTAGCGTTCTATCGCAGATCGAATCTCCTGAATCTGAGGATCCCAATCCGAAATGCGAGCCAGCATTTGTGCGGCACTGGGGCTGACGTCTGCACCTTCCTCGAGCATCTGCGCAATGGCCGCGGCCCTCGCCATCAGCTGCCGACGAGGGGTTAGTAAGCCACCGAGGCTCGAATATACCGAGCGAATCTGATCGACTTCGGAGCCGTCGGCCGCAAACAGCGCTTTCAATCTTTCCGGAATGTCACCCAACGCCAGCACTCCCAGTCCATTACCATGATTGAACTGGAAGGCGGGATGTTTACCTGACAATTCTTCGAAGAACTTCCAGACACCAAAATCGCGCTCTCGGACATTGGTATCATGAAATAAGACGATTGCATTTTTCGTCAGCTTAGGCCGCCATGACTCATAGTCCTGCTTGACATCGTCGTAGAAATGGCGGCCGTCGATGTGAATAAGATCTATCGACTCGTCGGTGAAGTATTTCGCTGCTTCAAAAAAAGTGGCTCGGTTCAGCCGTGAGAAGCCCGCGTACCGCTGATTGGTTGCAAGGACAGCTTCATAGACAGAGTTATCATAAAATCCCGCATGCTCGTCGCCCTGCCATGTGTCAACAGCATATGCAGCCGTCCCAATGCCGAGATACTCTATCGCTTGGCAAAATGCAAAGTAGGAATATCCGTAGTGACTTCCTAATTCGACGAATCTCTTTGGTCGAAGGGCATCCGTTAGCCAAAATGCGAACGGTGCGTGCTCAATCCATGCGGATTGGCAAAAATAACGAGGGACCCAAAAAGACGATGGAGAAAGTGACTCAATTGTTGTTTTCGATAGCATTGCGCATTTTTTCCAAAATTTTCCTTTTGTCCTGAAATGTAATCGTGCGTCACAATCTCATGTACATCAACTATTATATTTGTGATCCAGCGCTCGATCGAACTTCAGCCGTGATGTAATTCCGGGATCGGTGTCGAATGAACCGCGCTTGCAGGCCGAGATCGCGCGCTGTGGGTTGATTGCGGGTGTGACAACGTCAAGAGAGACTGGGCGACGAAACTCTTGTGGAGAGGCTTGACTCGCCGGTCACGCGAATGAAGGTGAAGGCTAGTCGTGCTTGGGAAGCAACATGCGCCCCAACGTTTCTTCTAGCGTGGGTTCATTCAAGATAGCTCCTCGCCTTGACAGGAGAGCGTGGAGCTTCTCTGTGTCGCCGCACAGACGGTGCACCTCGTTCGCCCTGACGAATGCTGGATTGGTCTCGATGCGCAGGTTGTGCGAGGTCATCCGCGCAAAAGTCTCGATGATTCGGCGCAGCGCATACGGCCGACCGGAGCAGATGTTGTAGGTTTCACCCGGTTCTCCGTGCGCGAGCAGCAGCAGGTAGGCATCACAGACCATCTGCACATCGTTGAACTCGCGTTCGACATCCAGATTGCCCAACTCAATCGAAGGCGCACGCGCAGCAAAGTGCGCGGCAAGTTTGGGAATCAGAAAGTGGGCGTCCTGTCCCGGCCCGGTGTAGTTGAAGGGACGCGCGACGATCAGGTTCAACCGCTCGTTGTAGGTTCTCGCCATGAACTCCATGGCCAGCTTGCTCATGCCATAGTGGTTGATCGGCGCTGGGCTCTGGCTCTCGCTGATGGGGGATTGGGCTGTATTGCCGTAGACGTTGGCGCTGCTGGCCAGGAGAACACGGGCAGGCCTGGCGGGCAGTTGCAACAGTGCATCTAGCAGATGGGTGGTCCCGACCACGTTGACTGCGTAGAACGCTGCTTCGTTGGCGTGCCCCACAAAACTGATGGCTGCCAGATGCACCACGGCGTCGGGTGCAAGCGCCCGCACTTCCTGGTGCAGGGCCTCGCGATGCGTCAGGTCGGACTGAAGTGCAATGACGGCGTGGCCAGCCGCAACAGCTCGCTTGGCAAATACCTGACCAGTGAATCCTTCGGCGCCGGTCAGCAATATCCTCAAAACGACACGCCCTGGGCGTTTCGGCGAAGGTCTGCCTCCACCATCAGCTGACACAATTGTTCGAGCGTGGTGGCGGGTTCCCAACCCAGCTTGGCCTTGGCCTTGGCGGGATTGCCGATCAGAAGCTCCACTTCGGCCGGGCGATAGAACGCTGGATTGATGCGCATCACAGTCTTGCCGGTGGCCGTGTCGACCGCGGACTCCGAATCGCCGGTACCTCTGAATTCGACGGCCATGCCGGCGCTCTTGAACGCCATGGCAACGAACTCGCGCACGGTCTCCGTGCGATTCGTTGCGAGCACGTAGGTATCGGGTTCTTCTGCCTGCAGCATGCGCCACATGCCCTCGACGTATTCCTTCGCAAAACCCCAGTCGCGCTTGGCATCGAGATTGCCGAGTTCCAGCACCTCCAGCTTGCCGAGCTTGATCTTTGCAACGCCGTCGGTGATCTTCCGGGTGACGAACTCCCGGCCACGCAGCGGGCTTTCATGATTGAAGAGGATGCCGCTGCAGCCGAAGATGTCATAGCTCTCGCGGTAGTTGATCGTCATCCAGTGGGCGTAGAGCTTTGCAACGCCATAGGGGCTGCGCGGATAGAAGGGCGTTTCCTCGGTCTGCGGGATGGCCTGGACCTTGCCGAACATCTCGGATGTCGAGGCCTGATAGAAGCGGATCTGGGGGTTGACCAGGCGGATGGCTTCCAGCAGATGCAGCGTACCCAGGCCGGTGATCTGCGCGGTGGCGATGGGCTGATTGAAGCTGACGCCGACGAAGCTCTGGGCCGCGAGGTTGTAGACCTCGTCCGGCGCTGCGTCGCGGATCAGCGTGATCGAGCTGCCAAGGTCGGTAAGGTCGTATTCGACCAGATGAAGATCGGGGTTGTGCTGGATTCCAAGCTCTTCAATGCGCCAGAAGTTCACCGAACTGGTGCGGCGGTAGGCGCCATAGACAACATAGCTCTTGGCGAGCAGGAGCTCTGCCAGATAGGCGCCGTCTTGCCCGGTGATGCCCGTAACAACAGCATGCTTCTTCATGAAACCCTCTCTCTTTGTTCAGGGAAAGCGCACAACTTTGCACGTCGGATGCCTGTACGTACTGCAGACGCTTGAATTCTGCCTTGGAAGAGAGAGATTGGACACACGGGCCGGAGCCTGCCGGCCAAGGCGCCAGCGTCGCAGGCTTCTAAGGCCGATCGTCCAGCTCCGTTGCGTCGGCCAGCACGGAAAGCTCGGCGGGCTCGAGCCGCCCATGGCTCAGCTTGACCACCATGTTGCACTCCTTCGCGATCAACGCTGGCGAGTGCGAGGCGAGGACCAGGATACCCGACTTGGAAACCACGTCCCGCATGCGCTTTTCCGCTTTTTCGGTGAAGTCGGCATCGCCCACCGAGAGCCATTCGTCCATGAGGAGAATGTCCGCTTCGACGCTGGTGGAAATCGAGAAGGCGAGTCGCATCATCATCCCAGTGGAGTAGGTGCGAACGGGCATGTTCACGTACTGCCCGAGACCGCTGAATTCGCAGATCTCCGGAATCCGTGCGTCGATTTCCTTTTTGCTCAGGCCCATGACGAGTCCACGCAGCATGATGTTCTCGATGCCGGTCGCATCGGCCTCAATGCCGAGCGACGGATCGATCAGGCTCGATACCGTACCCTCGCGCTTGAATTCGCCGGCAGAAGGCTCATAGACGCCGGCCAGCGTGCGCAGCAGGGTCGATTTGCCCGCGCCGTTGTGTCCGATCAGTCCCAGGCGGTCTCCGCTCTTCAACTCGAGGTTGATATCGCTCAGTGCCTGCACGACGGTGACGCCGGTCTCCTTGCCAAACCTGCCGCCGGTGACGGACGCCGCAAGTGTTTTCTTCAATGACGCTGCACCAGCGCCATAGATCGGAAAGTTGACGGCAACGTTTTTGAGTGAAATGGAAGCCATGTATCAGAGCCAATAGACAACGCGTCGACGGTATCTGGAGAACAAGATTGCGGAGCCGATGAGAGTCAAGGCTGACCACCCCAGGATGCCGAGCCAGCTGTGCGCAGCGGCAACTCCACCCATGAGCGGCGTACGCAGCAGGTCGAGCATCTGGGCAAACGGGTTCCACAGGATGTATTTGGCGCGGTCTGGAAGACTCTCGGGCAGCCAGAACACCGGTGTCAGGAACATCAGCATCTGCATGACGCTGCTCACGATCTGGGTGACGTCGCGGAAGCGGGTACAGATGAGCCCGAGCAACAGCCCAAGGGCGTGGGCATTGACGATGGCGATGGCCATTGCCGGGATGACCAGCAATGCAGACCAGGACAAGGAAATGCCCGCCCAAAGCGCAACCGGTACATACAACACGATTTGATGCGCGAACTGGATCAGGTTTCGCGCGATGCTCCGCCAGACAAACAGGCTGATCGGGAAGTAGCCTTGCTTGAGGTAGTTGGACGAGCCCACAAAGGCATTGCACGACTCCGTCACCACGCTCGAAAAGAAGCCCCAGAAAATAATGCCCAGCGCAAGGTGAGGGAAGAACTTGGAGAGCTCCGTTCCGAACAGGGAACTGTACAGGGGGCCCATGCCGCCAATCATGGCGCCCATGCTCAACGTGAGCCAGAGCGGGCCCAGCATCGAACGGCGATAGCGCAGCACGACGTCGAACCACGCGAGCGTCCACCAGATGTCTGTGCGGCGCGTACCTTCCCACCAGTCAGACCATGGGCTGCGATGCAAATTGGAATGTATCTGGCTCATACGCGCCCGTAGGTGTTTGCCAGGCGCACGAAACCGTTCTCGCCCGGATATTCTCGACACGGGGCTTCAATGAGCACCAGTTCCTCGTTGCCGATGTTCGTCAATCGATGTTTCTCTTTCAATGGGTATGGCGATATCCGCCGAGAAAGGGTCCCGCGCTGGACGTTGCCGATCTGGCCAATACCGCGGCCCTGGACGACAGCCCAGTGCGCTGCGCATTGGTGATGATATTGCAGTGACAGTTCCGCCCCGTCTTCACAAAACATGAACCTGGCTTGGAAGTTGCCTGTTGCGATGTTGGTCGGATCCGGGATTCTGCGCCCCCCAATAGCACAACCGAAAGGGCGCGCATTTTCTTGTTCGGGTGTGAAGAAAGGGATAATTTTACCGGCCCCCGCGCTGGGGGCTCCAGGAACCGTTGAAACCGCCTCCGATCGCCTCGCCGCATTGATAACCGCTCGCAGGACGAGCAAGCCATGAGCATCCCCCTTTCCCCCGAAATCTCCATCGCCCTTTGCACCCACAACGGCGCGCGTTTCCTGCGCGAGCAGGTGCGCAGCATCTGCCTGCAGACCCTGCCGCCGGTGGAGATCGTGTTGTCCGACGATGCGTCGACCGACGGTTCGGTGGAGGTGGTGCGCGCTGCAGTGGCCGAGTGCGCCGCCGAACGGCCGGAGCATCCCGTGGCCCTGCGCATCTTCGAGAACCGGCCCGCGCTGCGCGTGGTCAAGAACTTCGAGCAGGCCATCGGGGCCTGCACCGGCGAACTGATTGCGCTCAGCGATCAGGACGATATCTGGCTCCCCGAGCGCCTCGCGCAGATGGCCCCGCTTTTCGAGAGGGATCCGAATCTTCTGCTTTTGCACACCGATGCGCGCCTTGTCGACGCCGAGCGGCGTGATATCGGCGACACGCTGTTCCATGCGCTCGAAGTCACCCCTTCGGAGATCGAGCGCGTCCACGGCGGCGGCGCTTTCGACGTGTTCCTGCGGCGCAACCTCGTGACCGGCGCGACCACGGTGTTTCGCCGTTCGCTGCTCGAGCACGCTCTGCCCCTGCCCGTGGAATGGGTGCATGACGAGTGGCTGGGCATCATCGCGTCGGCCGTCGGTCGGGTCGATCTGATGGAGCAGCCGCTCATCGACTATCGCCAGCACGAGTCGAACCAGATCGGGGCCCGGCGCGACACCTTCGAAGCCAAGGTGCGCAAGGCCCTGGCTTCCAGGGGCAACACGCATGTCGAGCGGGCCTTCAAGGCCGAACTGCTCCTCGCACGGCTGCAGAAGATCGGAAGCCCGGTGTCACCGGAGATTCTCGAGAAGGTCCGCAGCAAGATCGAGCACCAGCGCTTCCGCGCCGCCTTGCCTGCGTCCCGGCTCGCTCGTTGCCTGCCTATCCTGCGCGAAGCCATGACCGGCCGTTACGACAAGTTCGGCCGTGGCTTCCGGGGCGTGGTGCGCGACCTCTTCGAATCTGTGTAGGCTCTGCGCCCAAGCGAATCGCGTCACTCCCACAAAAACAATGACCCCCACGAACCCTCCTCCTGTATCCACCGCCGGCGCTCCGCCCAGCGTGGTGGTGATCATTCCGTTCTACAACGGGGCGGACTTCATCGAGCGTTCTGTCCACAGCGTGTTCGAGCAGTCGGTGCCCGCGAACGAGGTGATCGTCGTCAACGATGGCTCCCGGCCCGAGGAGCGCGCGGCGCTCGACGCGCTTGCGAAGCGCTATCCGTTCCGCATCCTGGACAAGGAAAACGGAGGGCAGGGTTCGGCGCGCAACGCCGGCGTCGCCGCGTCCACGTCCGAGTACCTCTGCTTCCTTGATCAGGACGACTTCTATCTGCCCAACCACATTGAGACGCTGGTCAACGCCATACCGCCCGACGACCAGCTCTTCGGCTATGTCTACGCCGATTTGTTCGAGGCGGATGCCGATGGCAATGTGATCCGCACGGACGTTGTCAAGGACCATGCGAAGCACCCCAAGCGCAGCATCTTCGACCTGCTGCGCTACGACATGTTCGTTCTGCCTTCGGCCAGCCTGGTGAGCCGCAAAGCCTTCGAGGCGGTGGGCGGCTTCGACCCCCAGTTCATGGGCTATGAGGACGACGATCTCTTCTTGCGCATCTTCCGCAAGGGTTACAGCAATCAATTCGTGGACAAGGCCGTCACAGTCTGGTGCATCCATACGGCGAGCACATCCTTCGGCATCCGGATGGTCCGCAGCCGCTTCAAGTACTTCAAGAAGCTGCTGCAGATGTTCCCCGACGAGCATCAACGCGGCCGCTACTACCTTCGCGACTATCTGATGCCGCGGTTCCATCCGTTCTTCGTGAACGAGGCCATCGAGGCCATCAAGACCGATTCCGAATACCGCGGCGAAATGAGCGCAGTACTCGCCGAATATGCGGCCATCGTCTTTGCCAATCCCCATGTGGGCCGCAAGGCAAAGCTGCGCCTGTGGATCACGCTCCAACTGCTGCAACACAGTACACCGGGGATGGTGCGCTTCGTGGGCGCGATGACGCGGCTGCCTGGCATTCGCCGTTTGCGGCGCATCTACAGGGGCTGATTCCACGCGCTCGAGGACGCCTGGTGGACTAACGGGCGGCTTCGGCAGGCCGCCTCTGCGTGCTCATCGCCTTGTCGATGTACGTGGCGAACTTACGCACGTATTCGGCACGCAGGTGGCCCGAGTCCTTGTAGATCGGCGTGGCGTCGGCATCCGCGCGGGTGCATTCGCCGTTTTTGCAGAGCGTTGGGATCGGATCGATCACGATGGCGCCGCTGCGCTGGGCAATCTGGCGCATGCGTTCGTGCAGTTGCTTCTGTGCCACCGGCCAGGGCGCAGTAGGCGACATGCGAGCCACTTTCATGTCTCCAAGCCGCCCCCCCTTGATGAATTCTTCAGGTCCAAAGCCTTCGCCCACCGGGTTGTCCAGCAAGAGGTACACCTGTTTGTGCTTGGCAAGATTCGTCATCACCGCCTCCAGCATGTTGAGCGCAAGGTCCACGCCGCCGCCGCCCATGAAGCGGTGTTTGGTCTTGCCGTCGGAGTAGTAGTAACGGTCCGCGTCAGCGTTCGCGGCATTGGGCTTGCCGGTCTCCGAGAAGTAGCAGTTCCAGCAGCCGCCGAACACCACCGCATCGAACTTGTCGCTGATGGCCAGGCGCATGGCGCCATCGCGGCGCTCGCCGCACAGGTTGTTCTTTTCGTCGACCACGTTGGGAATGGGCGGGCAGGCGCCCCAGGTGGCGAAGGAGAGCGAATCGAGCGTGTCGGGCGCGATCTTGCTCAGTTCTACGGCGCGCGGGCCGTATTGCTCGATGTGGCTGTCGCCGAAGAGCAGCACCCGGCGCTTGCCGTGGCCGATCTGCTGGAGCACCTCGCCGTCGACCTTGATGGGGCTCAGCCCGTCCGGGTAGCCCCAGTCCTTGGCGGCCGCGGCCGTCTTGTTGAAGTAGGGGTCGCTGTGCCGCCCCACGTAGTAGCGCGTGGCCGCCAGGGTGCCCAGCACCACGAAGCCCACCATCAGCGCCACCAGCACCGAGATGACGGTGTCGTTCTCGCTGCGGCGCGTGCCGCGCTCGACGAAACGGTAGGTCAGCCAGGCCAGCACGACGGCCGCCAGCAGCATTAGCGCGCGCAGCCCGTTGGAGGGCAGGTCGCCCTCGACGATGCGCGCATACACCAGCAGCGGCCAGTGCCAGAGGTACAGCGGATAGCTGATCAGGCCGACCCATACCATCGGCTTCGAGGCGAGCACATAGCGGTTGAGCACGCCGGTCGGGCCGGCCGCGATGCAGTAGAACGCACCCAGCGTGGGCAGGATGGCCCAGAACCCCGGGAATGCCTTGCCGCCGCGGATGAACGCGAGGCCCAGGCCGATCAGCACCAGGCCGGCGATCGACTGCGCATGGCGGCCCCAGCCTGGCTTGGGCAGGGGGCGGTGCAGCCGCATGTACGCCAGCATGCCGCCGATCATCAGCTCCCAGAAGCGCGACAGCGGCGAATAGAAGGCCGCCGTGCGGTGGCTGTGGATGGTCGTGACGTTGAGCAGGAACGACAGGGCTGCCACCGTGCCCACCACCGCGAGCACGCGCCACTTGCGCTTCCAGGCCAGGCCCAGCAGCACGGGCCAGAAGATGTAGAACTGCTCCTCGATGGCCAGCGACCACAGGTGCAGCAGCGGCTTGGTCTCGGCCGCGTTGTCGAAGTAGCCGGCTTCGCTCCAGAAGGCGAAGTTCGAGACGAAGCCGGCGCCCGCCGCCACGTGCTTGCCGAGCTGCTCCCACTCGTGCGGCAGCAGTGCATACCAGCCGAAGGCAAAGGTGGCTGCCAGCACCAGCACCAGCGCCGGGAAGATGCGCTTCACCCGCCGGGCGTAGAACTCGCGGTAGCTGAACCCGTCGCCCTCGAAGCTGCCCAGGATGATGGTGGTGATCAGGAAGCCCGAGATGACGAAGAAGATGTCGACCCCGATGAAGCCGCCCTTGATCCACTGCGGAAACGCGTGGTAGCCGAGCACGGAAAGCACGGCGACGGCGCGCAGGCCGTCGATGTCGGGTCGGTACTTGGGATGGAGCAGGTGGGCGTGTTCCTGCGGGGCTGTCGGGCTGCTCGTGGTCGTCATCGTCGTGGTTGGGAGGGGACGGCGCCTGCGGTCTCTGCTGGCTTCCCGGCCCCGGATTGTCGGCGCAAACGCGGGGGCGGCTTTTTCAGGTCCCGCGGGAGCGGGCCCGCAGGTAGCGCCAGAACGCACCCGAGGTCCACACCTTGAACAGGCTGGTCACGTGCCAGTAGAGATGTTTTCTGCTGGTGCGGCTGGCGCGCTGGGCCTCGTGGCGCGCGAGCAGGTCTTCGCCCACCTGCAGCTTCCAGCCCGCCAGCTGGGTGCGGGCGCAGATGTCGAAGTCTTCGCCGTACATGAAGAAGCGCTCGTCGAAGCCCCCGATCTGGCGGTAGGCCTGGCTGCGGAACAGCATGAACAGGCCCGGAATCCAGTCCGGCACCGCCGGGCGCACGTACCCCGGCTTGCGCCGCGTGAGGATCTCGAGCGGCGTGATGATGGCGCGGTGCTGCTCGGGCGTGCTGCGGCCGGGCTCGAGGATGCGCGGCGTCAGCAGGCCGGCATCGGGTGCGGCCTGGGCCATCAGCGGCGCCAGCACGTCGCCGTCCAGGCGGATGTCGGGGTTGAGCACCAGGAACCACGGCGTATCGCAGTGCCCGAAGGCCTGGTTGTGGTTGGCGCCAAAGCCCTTGGGGCTGGCGTTTTCGATCCGCTCGACCGCAAAACCCCAGTCCAGGCCGGCCAGCACGTCGGGTTCGGGGATGTTCAGCGTGAGCACGACCTTGGCGGTCGAACTGCGGCAGAAACGGTCCAGCTGCTCGAGCAGCGGGCGCACCAATGCCAGCTGGCCGTGGCTGACGATCGAAATGGTGATCGGGGGGGAAGAAGAGGAAGGGGGCGCTGGCATGGTCTAATTTCGCTCGGGAATTCTAGGGTTCCCCAACACCCACACATGATTGCTCTGATCGTCATCAGTTTCTTCGTCTCCGCCTTCGGGGTCCAGGTGTTCATGCGCCGCGCGCGCAGGCACGCCCGGCTCTATGGCGCCGACATGCCCCAGCGCTTCCACAAGGGCCACGTGCCGCGGCTCGGGGGGGCGGGCATCCTGCTCGGCATGGGCGTGGCCTGGATGGCCTCCGGCATCACCGGCACCGACCCGTTCAACGTGTCCTGGCCGCTCAAGACCTCGATGCTCACGCTGCTGTGCATCGCGCCGGCGGTCCTCGGCGGCATCGTCGAAGACGTGACACAGAACGTCAAGGTGCGCTGGCGGCTGGCGCTGACCATCGGCTCTGCGCTGCTCGCGTGCTGGGTGCTGGGCCTGGGCCTGTCGCGCACCGGCATCGAGGCGGTCGACGGCTGGTTGGCCATGGTGCCGTACGGCGCCGTGCTGTTCGCGGCTCTGGCCATCGGCGGGCTGCCGCATGCCTTCAACATCATCGACGGCTACAACGGGCTGGCAGGCACGGTGGCGGTGCTGGTGTGCCTTGCCATTTCGCACGTGGCGCTGCAGGTGGGCGACCGCCAGCTCGCGGCCATGATGGTCTGCCTGGTCGGCGCCACCATCGGCTTCCTGATCTGGAACTATCCGCGCGGCAAGATCTTTGCCGGCGACGGCGGCGCCTACGTGTGGGGCATGGTGATTGCGCTGGCCTGCGTGACGCTGGTGCAGCGCCACCGCGTCGTCTCGCCGTGGTTCCCGATGCTGCTGCTGATCTACCCGGTCTGGGAGACGCTGTTCTCCATCTACCGCAAGCTCGCGCGCGGGCAGTCGCCTGGCACCGCCGACGCGCTGCACTTCCACCAGCTGATCTTCCGGCGCATCGTGCGTGTGGCGTTCGCCGACGACGAGGCGCGCCAATTGCTCGCCCGCAACAACCGGACCTCGCCCTACCTCTGGATGTTCGCCGCGCTGTCGGTGGTGCCGGCCGTGCTGTTCTGGAACAACACGATCGTGCTGATGCTGTTCTGCCTGCTGTTCGTCACGACCTACGTGGGCGCCTACCTGATGATCGTGCGATTCAAGGTGCCGCGCTGGCTGCGCCCGTGACGGCCGGCTTCCTTGCTGCAAGAATTCCTTCCTCCCATCGTCCTCACCGTTTTGGAGCCCGCCCGCCCATGACCGATCCCGTCCTCAACATTCCCCCGCGCGACAAGGCCGAGATCCTGGCCCAGGCGCTGCCGTACATCCGCAAGTTCCACGGCAAGACCATCGTCATCAAGTACGGCGGCAACGCCATGACCGATCCGGCCCTGCAGGCCGACTTCGCCGAAGACGTGGTGCTGCTCAAGCTGGTCGGCATGAACCCGGTGGTGGTGCACGGTGGCGGTCCGCAGATCGAGGCGGCGCTCAACCGCCTGGGCAAGAAGGGCAGCTTCATCCAGGGCATGCGCGTGACCGATGCCGAGACCATGGAGGTGGTCGAATGGGTGCTGGCCGGCGAGGTGCAGCAGGACATCGTGGGCCTGATCAACCAGGCCGGCGGCAAGGCCGTGGGCCTGACCGGCCGCGACGGCGGCATGATCCGCGCGCAGAAGCTCAAGATGGCGGACCGCGCCGACCCCACCCTGCACCACGACGTGGGCCAGGTGGGCGACATCGTCTCCATCGACCCCAGCGTGGTCAAGGCGCTGCAGGACGACGCCTTCATTCCCGTGGTGAGCCCGATCGGCTTCGGCGAGGAGAACGAGAGCTACAACATCAACGCCGACGTGGTGGCCGGCAAGCTTGCCACCGTCCTCAAGGCCGAGAAGCTCATGCTCCTGACCAACACGCCCGGCGTGCTCGACAAGGACGGCAATCTGCTCACCAACCTGAGCGCGCGCGAGATCGACGACCTGTTTGCCGACGGCACCATCTCGGGCGGCATGCTGCCCAAGATCGAGGGCGCGCTCGATGCGGCCAAGAGCGGCGTCAACGCCGTGCACATCATCGACGGCCGCGTGCCGCACGCGATGCTGCTCGAGATCCTGACCGACCAAGCCTACGGCACGATGATCCGCGCGCGCTGAGGCCGCAGCCTCAGCCGTTCACGTTCACCCTCCCAACCGCGGGTTTCCGGCCCAGGAATTCGAATCCCGCGGCGCCCACCTCCTGCACCGACTGCGGCAGCTTCTCGAAATCGGTCCAGAGCGGCGTGCCGCGCAGCGACGGATCGCGCCACAGGTCCACGAGCTCGCCCGCGGGGGTCTCCCGGAAGCGTTCCGCGGCTTCGTCGGACACGTTGGCGCGCAGCGCCTGTTCGCACTCCGACGCCAGCCAGCTGACGGAGTGATTCGGCGCGAAATTCTCCGACACCCGCACGCGCTCGGCCTCGAACTCGCGGAACCACTGCTCCAGCCCGTAGCGGGTGCAGTTGAAGAAGTGCCAGGGCCGCTCGTGCAGCGGCTGCATGAAGGCCGTGCGCACCAGGATGCGGCCGCCGGGCTTGAGCACCCGCAGGAGCTCCGCCGCCACCTTCTGCGGTTCGCGGTAGTGCTCGAAGGCGTTCATGACGATCGCGGCATCGAAGACCGCGTCGTCGAACGGCAGCACGTGGGCGTCCGCGACCACGTCGGTGTGCCTGAACAGGCAGTATTCGACCTCGACCACGTTCTCGATCTTTTCCTGCGAGCCTCCGCCGCTGAGATTCAGCACCCACCCCTTGGTGCTCTTTGTGAGCTTCAGGGCTTCGGGCGGCAGCGCGTTGCTGACGTGCTCGGCGGGTTTTACCTCGGGCTCGCCGATGTCCTCGCAAAGAACAGCCCGGCCCTGGACGACGGGCCAGCGCCGCCAGCCGTCCACGGTCACCAGCGCGCCGCTTGCCGCATCGGCCGTCAGCTTGAGCCCGGTCTTGGGACAGCGAAGAATCGGCAGCAGCGCCTGGAGCCGCGACTTCGCGCCGTCGTCGCTCAGCGCCGCCTGCAGCGCCGGCGGTTTGCGCGCGAGCCGCTCGTCGATCAGCGACACCCAGGGATACTGGGCCTTGAAGTTCTCGATCAGCCGCTGGTAATTCTGCGGGACCGTTGTCTCGGCCTTGAGCATCGAGCCCGCATGCACGCGGTAGTCCGCGAGCGTTTGCGCCTCCCACACGCCGCGCTGGCCCTGCTCCGCGAGCCGGCACCAGAAGTCGAAGTCTTCCCAGCCGTGGCGAACGTGGTTGTAGCCCCCGACGATCGCCCACACCTCCTTCGAGACCAGCGCCATCGCATCGATGTAGTTGCCGGCCACGAAGCGCTGTGGCTCGTAGCGGGAGTCGCCCAGCAGCGCACTGGAGGCGCCGAAGTGCTGGATGGTCGGGTAGGCGAAGGCCACGCGCTCGGTGCGGATGGCGCGGCGCAGCTCCTCGCAGCATTTCGGGCGCAGCCGGTTATCGGCATCCAGGGGCAGCACGTAGGGGCTGTCCGCGAGGTGGAAGCCCGCATTGCGCGTGAGGCCCAGGCCGCTGTTGGCCTCATGCCGGGCAACTGCCACGCGGTTGAAGCGCCTGGCGTGCTGCCGGGCCCATGCCAGCACGGTGTCCAGCGAGCCGTCAGTCGAACAGTCGTCCACCACCACCAGGTCCAGCACCGCGAGCGTCTGGGCACGCACGGATTCCAGCGCCTCGACGATGAACTGCTCGTAGTTGTAGAGCGGAATGACGACCGTGACATCCGCAAGCTCGACCTCTTCGGCTCGGTGCTCGAACAGCACGTCGAGCGGCATCAGCTGGGGCCGGCGGATCGGCGTCGAGCGCACGCGCGCATCGAGTGCGAAGGCCCGCGCGGCCAGCGCATCGCCTTGCAGCTGGTCGAGCACCCGGCCGAACTGCGCGGCCCGCTGCAGCGGGCCGTACGAGGCCATCGCGCGCAGGAACGCGGCCGAGCCGATGCGGGTCCTGAGCTCGGGGTCGGAAGCAAGGCTTGAAAGGTGGTGGTACCAGTCGTCGGCGCTCGCGGCCAGGAAGCCCGACACGCCGTGCTCGATCGCCCGCGTGAACGGCCCGGTCGGCGACGCGATGGTGGGAACGTCGACCAGCGCGGCCTCGAAGAACTTCAATTCGCTCTTGGCCTCGCAGAAGGGGTTGCCGAATTCCAGCGGAGCGATGTTGATGTCGAAGCGCGCAATTTCGCGCGGCAGTGTCTCCAGGGTCTGGAAGGGCCGCCATTCGATGCGGTGCGCCAGGCCGGCCATCACCGGATATTCCTCCACGTCGACCAGGCGCATGCCGGACTCGGTCTGGAACAGCACCAGGCGGCACAGCTCGTTTTCGCGCAGCACGCGCGCGATCGCCTCGATGGCCAGGCCCAGGTCGCGCTGGTGCGTCCGCGATCCGCCGGCATAGCCGATGCGCACCAGGTTATCGGTGCGCGCGCTGCGCCACTGCCTCGCACTGCGGCGCGACAGCTCGAAGGTCTGGTCGTCGAAGCCGTTGAACAGCACATGGGTGGACTTGCCCGCCCAGCGCATGTGGTAGGCCAGTTCCTGCGTGCTGGCAATGCAGACGTCGGCCGCGAGCATGGACCTGCGTACGCTCGCGAAGAGCTCGCGCACCGCGGCTTCCGGATGGGCGTTGGAGCGGATGCCGTCGATCACCTTGGTGTCGGCCAGGTCCGGCTCGATCATCAGGTCGTCGATGTCGAACACCACCTTCTTGCCCTGCGCATGCATCAGCCCGATGGCTTTTTCGAGGGCGGAGCTCCACTGGGTGCGCCAGAGAATCATCACGTCGTGCCGCGAGGTCAGCTCGAGCCGCGCCTCCAGCTCTTCCTGCCGGACCCATTCCGCCGGCACGCCGTTCATCCGCGCAGCCTCGATGTAGCGCGCCACGCGGTACAGATGGCCGGGCGTATCCGCCTCGCCCGAGACATAGAAGATCGAGAACACCCGGCTCGGCAATACAGGAAGGGGCGGCGGCTCCGTGTCGTCGCTGCCGAGCAGGCCGGCGCGCCGCCCCTCTCGGGCGCCGACCAGCATGTAGTGAAGCAGCGGATTGAAGCCCGCCGCGTCCCCATAGCGCGCGGTGTATTCGGTGCCCGAGAACCACGGGCCGGGCTGGCGCCCTTCGGCCGCGCCGTGGGTGACGTAGTGCTCCGCGGGGTCCGTGCCGGCCGATGCGACGTCGGGGTAGGTCTTCAGGTACCACTCGCGATCGAAGTAGGGCGAGAACCGGACGATCTCCACCGCGCCCAGGTCCACCCGCTTGCCGGCAAGGCGGCGGGCAAGCAGCCGCAGGCGCCTGCGCAGCTTGGCCTTTACGCTCAGCGACGGGTCCACCCGCAGGCGCGTGAAGCGCTCCATCAGCGATTCGACCCGGTCTTCCTTCCGGTCGGCGAGGTTCTTCCAGGCCAGCGCGGTGCGCTGCTGCAGGCTCCTGGCGTCGCTGGTCTCGTTCAGGTCGTCGCGGGTCTTGTTCAGGTCGGAGGCCAATTGCGCCACGACATTCCGCAGCTCTGCCACGCGCCGGTTCGCCTGCTCGTGGGCGAAGCCGGTTGCGCGGGCGGCGGCTTCGGCCCGGGCGGCCTTCGCCTGCGCATCGCTGGCCTGCTTGCTCAGGTCTTCCAGCTGGGCGGCCTTCTGGGTCACCTCCTGGGACAGGGCGCTCACTTGCCCTTCGGCGCTGGCGCGGGCCTCGGCCTCGGCGGCGCGGGCGGCCGCCACCTGGGCCAGTTCCGCTTCCACCGGCGCGCGCTGGGCATGGACGTCGTGGATGCGCTGATGCAGGTCGGCCGAACCGAGCTGTTCGCGCGTGGTGACGAACCAGCGCGCGCCTAGGTGCGAGAAGCGCGACCTGGCGGCATCGGCGCGCTCGGGCTCGAGGTTGCACAGCGCCATGGCGGCGGCCGGCGCGCGGTCGCCCACGGCCAGCACGCCGAGCCCATGCCCGTGCAGGAACTCGAACGAGGGATAGTGAAGCGCCTGTTCGGCGAAGAAGCGGAAGACGCCGAAATTGCCGCTGCGCACATTGGTGTCGTGGAACAGCACCACGGCCTTGTCCGACAGCTTGGGAAGCCAGGTCTCGAAGTCGTGCTTGACCGCCTCGTAGGTGTGGAAGCCGTCGATGTGCAGCAGGTCGATGGAGCCGTCGGCGAAGTACGGCAACGCGTCGTCAAAGGTGGACTTCAGGAGCTCGGAGAAGGCGCTGAAGTGCTTGTCATGGAAGTCGCGCAGCTCGTGGTAGACCTGCGCGTCGAAATGCCCGGCGTGCTCGTCTCCGGCCCAGGTGTCCACGGCGTAGCAGCGCGTGGCCGACTTGAGCCGCGCAACGGCCTCGCAGAATGCCGCGTACGACACGCCATTGTGCGTGCCCAGTTCCACCAGCAGGCCCGGCTTGCAAGCCGCCACGATCCAGAACGCGAACGGCGTGTGGGTCCACCAGGCACTGGCCTTGCCGAGCAGGTGCGGCGTCCAGAAAAGTGGGTCCAGCACCGGGTGCGTCAGCACGTCGAGCGACTTGTCGACCGTCGGAAGAATGAGGGTAGGTTCTTTCATTTGTATTCCTGCCCGGACGAGTCCGGGCCTCCGCTAGAAAGTCGATGAAACCGCCGCACCCGCCTCAGCGCGCGAGCTGCCATTGCTGGCCGGCGCTGGGGGCCAGGTGCGCGCCGGTGACCCAGTCCAGCTGGACATTCGGGTTGTGATAGGGGTCGTGCTCGAAGCGATCGATCCACTTGGCGCTGGCATGCGCCTGCTCGCGCGCTGCCCGCTGCTGCTTCTCTTCGGAAACATGGTCGTGCCCGCGCGAGGCGCTCTCCAGGTGCAGCAGCGAGGCAAACGGCGTGCAGATGTTGCGGTAGCCCGCATCGTTCACCTTCAGGCACAGGTCGATGTCGTTGTAGGCCACCGGCAGGTGCTCGCCGTCGAAGCCGCCCACCTGCTCGAACACCGAGCGCCGAACCGCCAGGCAGGCTCCCGTGACCGCCAGGTAGTCGCGCGTGCCGGCGAGCCGCCCGTCCAGGCCGGTGTCGGTGGCGCCATCGGTGCGGCAGACATGCATCGCCAGCGGGCCGTGCTGCAGCATGACGCCGGCGTGTTGGACCGTGCCGTTGCCGTACAGGAGCTTGGCGCCCACGCAGCCGATGTCCGGCCGCATGGCTTCGCCGACCATCTCCCTGAGCCATCCGCCATCGAGGATCTCGATGTCGTTGTTTAGGAAGAGCAGCACCTCGCCGGTCGAGGCCTGCACGCCGGCGTTGTTGATGGCCGAGAAATTGAACGGGCCAGGCACGCGCAGCACGCGCACGCGAGGGTCCGCGGCCAGCTCGGCGAAGAGCGACAGCGTCGCCGGCTCGACGCTGTCGTTATCGAGGATGAGGACTTCGAAATCCGGATAGTCGGTCTTGCGCAGCAGGCCGTCCAGGCAGGTCCTTACCAGATGGGCACGGTCGCGCGTCGGCACGAGCACGCTGACCCGTGGCGCGGGGCTGGGCAGTGAGCGGCGGACATGGTTGACGAACTCCGCGATCGGCGAGGGCAGCACCTCGGCCGCCATACCCGTCTGCCAGAACGCCGCTTCAGCCGCCACCCGCCGGGCCGCCGCCGCATAGGCCTCGACGGCCTGCCGCGTGTCGCCCGCATCGATGATTGGCGGGACCTGCCGGTGATACAGCACCGAGGGAATATGGCGCACCTGGCTGCAGGGCAGCGGCATCGCCACCCTGCAGTGCAGGTCGTAGCTTGCGGCCGGCTCGAATTCGGCGCGAAAGCCTCCAGCTGCGAGAACGTTGGCGCGCTTCATTACGCACAGCCCGTCCAGCAGGTCGAAGCCGAGCTGGGCCTCGGGATCCCATGCCGACTTGAAGCGCGGCTTGCAGCGGGCCTGGCCCTCGGCGATCCAGTCCTCGTCCGCATAGATGACCGCCGCATCGGGCCATTTCGCGAGCGTGAGCTGGATCGACGAAACGGCCCGCGGTGCGAGCCGGTCGCCCGCGAGGATCACTCCGAACCAAGTCTCGGCCGTGTGCTCGAGCGCGAGTTGCTGCAGTTCGAGCCGGCTTGCCGGCGCGTTCGCGGCCACGAGGCGGATGTTGATCGAATCGCGGACGAACGAGAGCGCGTTGGTGACCGCTTCCGCGCGCAAGGGGGTGCATGCCACCACCACATCGAACCGCTGACACAACTGTGGGGAAAGCGAGGCCAGGGTGGCGCGCAACCCTGCATCGTCGCCGCTGTCGGCGATTGCGAAGGTGATGCCGTGCCGGTACGGGAGATGCGCCAACTCCAGGCGCAGCGCCGGATCTTCTTCCTTTGCGCAGGATACTTCTACGTCGGTCCATGCCAGGTATTCGGCATCCGTGAAGGATGAAAACCTGCACGCTGCAGCCCAATGGGCATATCGCGCTTGATCGATAGACAAATCATTCTCCAAGTCTTCAAGGGGCGGCGGTACCGAGGACTCTCTGGCATGCAGAGGCCCACCGAATCAGAATACCGAGAGAAGCAGCCAAGGAAGAACCGCAGGCTGGTAACAGCCTGTTTGAGCTTTGGCTTATTCAGTCCGGATGTATGTGCTCGTTACCAGCGTACGCAGCGGTTTGCCGCGACCTGAAGGACAACGTGCCGACTGAATACCAGCACTTGTCTGATTTCGATGGCGGCAAACCGGTGCCCCCAAGCGGACGCCGTGCCGCAACGGTCAGAACCGCCCGCGGCCAAAGCCACTAGCGATCCATGGCTCTGGTGTCGTAGCCGTTCGGATTGCCCTGCTGCCAGCGCCAGCTGTCGGCGCACATCTGGTCGAGCCCGCGGTGCGCGCGCCAGCCGAGCGTGGCTTCTGCCAGCGAGGGATCGCCCCAGTACGCGGGCACGTCGCCGGGCCGGCGCGGGCCGATCTCGTAAGGCAGCGGACGCCCGCTCGCGCGCTCGAAGGCATGCACCACCTCCAGCACCGAGGCGCCGCGGCCGGTGCCGAGGTTCAGCGTGACCAGGCCCGCATGGCCTTGCGCATGCCGAAGCGCCGCCACATGCCCCTCGGCGAGGTCCATCACATGCACGTAGTCGCGCACGCCGGTGCCGTCGGGCGTAGGGTAGTCGTTGCCGTGGATCAGCAGCTTGTCGCGCTGCCCCACGGCCACCTGGCACACGAAGGGCATCAGGTTGTTCGGCTTGCCCTGCGGGTGTTCGCCGATGAGCCCGCTTTCATGCGCGCCGACCGGGTTGAAGTAGCGCAGCAGCGCAATGCGCCAGCCGGGCTGCGCGCGCTGCAGGTCGGCCAGCGCCTCTTCCACCATGCGCTTGGAGCGGCCGTAAGGATTGGCCGGCCTGCAGGGCGCGTCTTCCGGAATGGGGGAGTGGTCGGGTTCGCCGTACACCGTGGCCGAGGACGAAAAGATCAGCGTCCGCACGCCCGCCTGCTCCATGGCCGAGGCGAGCACGAGGCTGCCGTGCACGTTGTTGTCGTAGTAGGTGAGCGGGTCGGCCACCGAGTCGCCCACGGCCTTGAGGCCCGCGAAGTGGATTACGGCCGAAAAGCCTTCTTCGCCCAGCACGCGGTCGAGCAGGGCCCGGTCGCGCACGTCGCCCTCGATCAGCCGCGGCGCGCTGCCGGTGATCTGCCGCAACCGCTCCAATACCCGGATGTCGCTGTTGCCCAGATTGTCGAGAATCACCGGTGTGTATCCGGCGGTGGCCAGCGCGACGCAGGTGTGGCTGCCAATGAAACCTGCACCACCCGTCACCAGAACGCTTTTTGGGGCCATGAGAACTCTTGCTTGGTTGGATGGGCCGATTCTGTACGAGCTTTCCCGGGGCCGGTTTGCGCGCGCTCACTGCGCGGCCCTGTGCGAGAATCAATTGATTACATCTTTGCACGCGCTTCCATGCAGAACGAAGAGACAAGCCATCCCGGCACAGAAACCCCTACCGAGACGTCGACGCCCGTCGCGCCGGTCCGAAAGCGTCCCAAGCCCGGGGAGCGGCGCGTGCAGATCCTGCAGGCGCTGGCCGCCATGCTCGAGCAGCCCGGCGCCGAGCGGGTGACGACCGCGGCACTGGCCGCGCGGCTCGACGTCAGCGAAGCCGCGCTCTACCGCCACTTCGCGAGCAAGGCCCAGATGTTCGAAGGCCTGATCGACTTCATCGAGCAGAGCGTCTTCACGCTGGTGAACCAGATCCTCGAGCGCGAAGGCGCGACGGGGGCCCAGCAGGCCGCAAAGATCCTCACGCTGCTGGTGCAGTTTGCCGAGCGCAACCCCGGCATGACGCGCGTCATGGTGGGCGACGCGCTGGTGTTCGAGAACGAGCGTCTCCAGCAGCGCATGAACCAGTTCTTCGACAAGATCGAGGCCACCCTGCGCCAGGTGCTGCGCGGAGCAGCCGCCGCGGACGGCTCGGCCACCCCGAGCGTCGATGCGCAGGTGCGCGCCGCCGCGCTCACGGCCTTCGTGGTCGGGCAGCTGCAGCGCTTCACGCGCTCGGGCTTCCGCCGGGCGCCGTCGGAGCACCTCGAAGCCACGATCGCGCTGATCGTCTAGGTCGGCCGCCTATCGAGGCGATAGCTCAATGTGATGCAGCAGGGCTGCGTCCATTGAGAGAATGCATGGGCTCATCAACTCAAGAGGAAGCCCACCCATGACCGATTCCCGCAAGCTCACCACCGAAAACGGCGCGCCCGTCGAGAACAACCAGCAGTCGCAGACGGCGGGCCCCGGCGGCCCCGTGCTGATGCAGGACCACCACCTGATCGAAAAGCTCGCTCGCTTCGACCGTGAGCGCATTCCGGAGCGCGTGGTGCATGCGCGCGGTTCGGGCGCCTTCGGCACCTTCGAGGTCACGGCCGACGTGTCGAAATGGACCAAGGCCAGGTTTCTGAGCCAGGTCGGCAAGAAGACCGAGGTGCTGGCGCGCTTCTCAACCGTGGCGCTCGAGCTCGGCTCGGCCGACACCGTGCGCGACCCGCGCGGCTTCGCCCTCAAGTTCTATACCGAAGAAGGCAACTACGACCTCGTCGGCAACAACACGCCGGTCTTCTTCATCCGCGATCCGCTCAAGTTTCCCGACTTCATCCACTCGCAGAAGCGCGATCCCTACAGCCATGTGCAGGAGCCCAACAACGCCTGGGACTTCTTCTCGCATTCGCCCGAGGCCACGCACCAGTTCACCTGGCTGTTCGGCGACCGCGGCATTCCGAAGAGCTACCGCCACATGGACGGCTTCGGCTCGCACACCTTCCAGTGGGTGAACGCCAAGGGCGAGGCCTTCTGGGTCAAGTACCACTTCAAGACCAACCAGGGCATCGAGACCTTCGTGGCCGAAGAGGCGCAGCGCGTGGGCGGCGAAAACCCGAACCACCACCACCTCGACCTGCTGCATTCGATCGAGCGCGGCGAGTTCCCGAGCTGGCGCGTCCAGGTGCAGATCATGCCGGTGGCCGAGGCGCAGACCTACCGCTTCAACCCCTTCGACCTGACCAAGGTCTGGTCGCACAAGGACTATCCGAAGATCGACATCGGCATCCTCACGCTCAACCGAAATCCCGACAACTACTTTGCCGAGATCGAGCAGGCCGCGTTCAACCCGGCCAACTTCGTGCCCGGCATCGGCCCTTCGCCCGACAAGATGCTGCAGGGCCGGCTGTTCAGCTACGGCGACACGCAGCGCTACCGCCTGGGCATCAACCACACGCAGCTGCCGGTGAACCGCCCGCACGCCACCACGGCGCAGAACTACGGTCGCGATGGCGCGATGCGCGGCGACGGCAACGGCGGCCGCGGTCCCAACTACGAGCCCAACAGCTTCAGCAACGCACCCAAGCAGAGCAACGAGCCGGTCTACGCACCGCTCGAGATCCATGGCTGGACCGGCAGCCACCAGTGGCAGAAGCACCCCGAGGACAACGACTTCGTGCAGGCCGGCGACCTCTACCGCCTGATGGACGAAGCCGCCAAGGAACGGCTGGTGAACAACATCGCGGGCGGCCTGGGCGCGGTGACGCGGCAGGACATCATCGACCGTTCGGTGAGCTACTTCCGCCAGGCCGATGCCGACTACGGCGCGCGGCTCGACAAGGCCATCAAGGCCGTGCAGGCGAAGCTCAAGGGCGAGGAAGTGAGCGTGCAGGTCGGCAAGCCGGCGCACGACGCGAGCCGCAGCTGATCCGAGGCGGCAATGGGGTACCCAGGGGAGGGCGCGGGGCGCGGCATCGCACTCGACTTGCTTCATCGCGAAGCGTAGGATCAGCGCCCCCTTGCCGCTGAGTCGCGGCGACAAGCCTGTGTTCGTGTGGCTTCTGAACGGAGGTTCGTATGAGCTATCACCTGGAAGGTCGCCTGCTCGAGGTATGCAACTGCAACGTCCTGTGTCCCTGCTGGATCGGCGAGGACCCTGACAACGGCACCTGCGACACCATCGTCGCGTGGCGCATCGACAAGGGAACCATCGACGGCGTCGACGTTGGCGGCAACACCATCGCGGCCGTGGCGCATGTGCCCGGAAACATCCTCGAAGGCAACTGGACGGCGGCGATCTTCGTCGACGAAAACGCCTCCAAGGCGCAGGAAGAGGCGCTGCTCAAGGTCTACACCGGGAAGGCCGGCGGACCCATCGCCGATCTGGCCGCCCTCATCGGCCAGGTGGTGTCGGTCGAGCGGGCGCCGATCCGCTTCACCGTGAACGAAGGCAAGGGCGAGTTGGAAATCGGCAAGGACTACTACGCCGAACTCGAGCCCTACCGCGGCGCGACCGGCGGCCAGACCACGCTTTCGGACACCGTGTTCTCCACGGTGCCGGGCGCGCCGGTGTTCGTCGGCAAGGCGCCCACCTACCGCTCGAAGAACCCTGCCCTCGGCATCGATCTCGACATCAAGAACCACAACGCCCTGCAGAGCACCTTCGTCTTCGACGCATGAGCCTCCGCCCGGCCGTTCCGAAGGGGGCTGCTCGCACTGCCGTGAGCCACCGACGCGTGTTCCTGCCGGTTCTTGCCGCGCTGGTCATGCTCGCGTGGGTGGTGTTGTGGGCCTGGGCGCGCAGCCCTTACGGACGCTATCTCGAACACGGCGACTGGACCGCCTCCGGGCCAGCCGCGTTCCTGTGCCAGGCCATTCCCGCCGGCGGCGTGGTCGTGCCTGCAGTGCTCTATGCCTTTGCGTGGATCCTCATGACAATGGCCATGATGCTGCCGACCACGCTGCCGCTGTTCAACGCCTTCGACCGCCTGACCGCGGGGCGCTCGGACCACGCGCGCCTGCTCGTGATGCTGGGGCTCGGCTACATGGCCGTGTGGGGTGCCTTCGGGCTGCTGGCGCACGGGCTCCACAGCGCGGTGCTGGCGCTGCTCGCGAGTGCGCCCACACTGGCCTGGCACGGCTGGGTGATCGGCGCCGCGACCATCGCGCTGGCCGGCGCCTTCCAGTTCAGCAGCCTCAAGCACAAGTGCCTCGAGAAGTGCCGCACGCCGCTCGGCTTTGTCATCGAGCACTGGCGCGGCCGTGCGCAGGCCCGCCAGGCCTTCGCGCTGGGCCTGCACCACGGCCTGTTCTGCGTCGGCTGCTGCTGGGCGCTGATGCTGCTGATGTTCGCGCTCGGCACCGGCAGCCTGGGCTGGATGCTTCTGCTGGCCGCGGCCATGGCGCTGGAAAAGAACGTTCCCTGGGGCCATCGCCTGAGCGCACCGATGGGCTTCGCGCTGCTGGGTTGGGCGGCTTTCATGGTGGCGACGCATGTCTGAAGCCATCTCCGAGGTGCGCCGCGCGCCGTCCACCCTGCAGACCGTCGCGCTGACCGCGGTGGCCATGGTGGCGTTCGCGGCCAATTCGCTGTTGTGCCGGCTGGCGTTGCAGCAGCGCGGCATCGATCCGGCCAGCTTCGGCAGCATCCGGCTGGTGTCCGGTGCGCTCACGCTCGCGCTCGTCGTGCAGTTCCGGGCGCGGCCTGCTGTGCCCGGCCGCGCCGACTGGCTTGCGGCCGCCATGCTGTTCGCCTACGTCGCGTTCTTCTCCTTTGCCTACCTCAGCCTTTCCGCGGGCACGGGCGCGCTGATCCTGTTCGGCGCTGTGCAGCTCACGATGCTGGGCGCGGGCCTGGGCTCCGGCGAGCGCTTCGGGCCCGTGGCATGGCTCGGCTTCGTGCTGGCGGCCGGCGGGCTCGTCTACCTGGTGCTGCCGGGCGTCGCGGCGCCGCCGCTGCTCGGCGCCGTGCTGATGGCCATCGCCGGCGTGGCATGGGGCGTGTATTCGCTGCGCGGCCGCGGCGTGCCCGATCCACTGGCCGCCACCGGCCGCAACTTCATGCGGGCCGTGCCGCTGGCGCTGGCGCTGAGCCTTGCCTTCATGATGCGCGCCCATGCGGATGCCACCGGCATCGCGCTGGCCGTGGCCTCCGGCGCATTGACCTCGGGCCTCGGTTATGTCGTCTGGTATGCGGCGCTGGCGCGCCTGTCGGCCATGCAGGCGGCCACCGTGCAGCTGTCGGTGCCGCTGCTGGCCGCGTTCGGCGGCGTGCTGCTGCTGTCGGAGGCGATCACGCCGCGGCTGGCGGCCGCCTCGGTGGCCATCCTGGGCGGCATTGCGATCGTGCTGAGCCAGAAGTCGCGCAACGCGCGCCGGTAGACACCAGCGCCCTTTGCTACGCGACGGCCACGCCCACCTTGGCCCCGGCCGCGACGATCTCGCTCCACGTCGCATCGTCCAGCCAGATGCCGTCGCGCTCGCGCGCCACGCGTGCGGCGCGCTCCGGCTCGCCCGCGATCTGCACCTGGTCGAAACCGGCGCCCGGCGGGCTCTGGCGCAGCCAGTCGACGAAGGCTGTCGCTTCCTGCGCGAAGCTCTCCTGGGTGCCGAGCCTGGCGGGGTCGATCAGGATCGTCAGCATGCCGTTGAGCACCGTACGCGCCGTGTCGGCCGGGCGGTGCCAGGTGCCGCCGCCGGTGAGTGCGCCGCCCAGCAGCTCGCAGGCCATCGCCATGCCGTAGCCCTTGTGTTCGCCGAAGGTCATGAGCGCGCCGAACAGGCCATTGGACTGCGGCACCACGACCACGCCCGGGTCGTTGGTGGGCGCGCCGCGCTCGTCGATCAGGTAGCCGTCGGGCACGCGTTCGCCCTTGTTGTGGGCGACGCGCATCTTGCCCTGCGCCACGCGGCTGGTCGCGAAGTCGAGCAGGAAGGGCTCGGCGCCCGCCAGCGGAATGCCGATGCAGCACGGGTTGGTGCCGAAGCGTCCGTCGCCGCCGCCCCATGGCGCCACCACGGGCCGCGACAGCACGTTGACGAAGTGCATCGAGACCAGGCCCTCGGTCGTCGCCATTTCGGCGAAGTGCCCGATGCGGCCCAGGTGGTGCGCATTCGCGAGCGTGAAGATGCAGCTGCCGTGTTGCTTCGCCCGCTCGATGCCGAGCGCCATCGCCTGCACGCCGACGATCTGGCCGTAGCCATGCTGGCCATCGAGTGCGAGCAGGGTGCCGATGTCGGTGTTGACCTTGACCGCGGCATTCGGCACGAGCCCGCCTTCGGCCACGGCGTCGACATAGCGCGGCAGCATGCCCACGCCGTGCGAGTCATGGCCGCTCAGGTTGGCCAGCACGAGGTTCGCGGCCACCTGCGCGGCTTCGGCCGGCGTGCTGCCGGCGGCTTCGAGGATGCGGGCGCATTGCGATCGCAGAACAGAGGCGGGAAGGGTTTGGGACATAGGTTCCTTACATGACTGCGCCGACTTGCCACGGCACGAATTCATTTTGGCCGTAGCCATGTTTCTCGCTTTTCGAGGGTTCGCCGGATGCCGTGGCCAAGACCAGTTCGAAGATGCGCTGCCCCATCTCCTGGATCGAACTGGTGCCATCCACGATCTCGCCGCAGTTGATGTCCATGTCCTCTTCCTGCCGCTGCCACAGCGCCGAGTTGGTCGCGAGCTTGAGCGAGGGGGAGGGCGCGCAGCCATAGGCCGAGCCGCGTCCGGTCGTGAAGCAGATGAGGTTCGCGCCGCCCGCGACCTGCCCGGTGGCGCTCACGGGGTCGTAGCCCGGCGTGTCCATGTAGACGAAGCCGTGCGCCGTGACCGGCTCGGCGTATTCGTACACCGCCTCGAGGTTGCTGGTCCCGCCCTTGGCCACCGCGCCGAGCGATTTTTCGAGGATGGTCGTGAGGCCACCGGCCTTGTTGCCCGGCGAGGGGTTGTTGTTCATCTCGCCTTCGTTGATTGCGGTGTAGTGCTCCCACCACTTGATGCGGTCCACCAGCTTCTGGCCGACCTCGCGCCGGACGGCGCGGCGCGTGAGCAGGTGCTCGGCGCCATAGACCTCGGGCGTTTCGCTCAGGATGGCCGTGCCGCCGTGCGCCACCAGCAGGTCGACCGCCGCACCCAGCGCCGGGTTGGCGCTGATGCCCGAATACCCGTCCGAGCCGCCGCACTGCAGCCCGATCGTGATGTGCGCCGCGCTGCAGGGTTCGCGCTTGACCGCATTGGCGCGCGGCAGCATCTCGTTGATCAGCGCGATGCCTTTGTCGACCGTCTTGCGCGTACCGCCGGTGTCCTGGATGTTGAAGGTGCGGAAGTTCTCGCCTTCGGCCAGGTGGCCGGTCGCGAGCCAGGCATTGATCTGGTTCGCCTCGCAGCCCAGGCCCACCACCAGCACGCCCGCGAAGTTCGGGTGCGTGGCATAGCCCGTGAGTGTGCGCTCCAGGATCTGCATGCCCATGCCCTGCGTGTCCATGCCGCAGCCCGTGCCGTGGGTGAGCGCCACCACGCCGTCGACATTCGGGTAGCCGGCCAGCGCCGATGGATTGGTCTTGCGCGAGAAGTGGTCGGCAATGGCGCGCGCCGCGGTGGCCGAGCAGTTCACGCTCGTGAGCACGCCGATGTAGTTGCGCGTGGCCACGCGGCCGTCGGCCCGCTTGATGCCCATGAAGGTGGCCTCGCGCTTCGCGGGCGCAGGCTTCACGTCGGCGCCGAAGGCGTAGTCGCGCTCGAAGTCGCCCTTGTCGGGGCCCATGTCGAGGTTGTGCGTGTGCACGTGCTCGCCGGCCGCGATCGGCTTGCTCGCGAAGCCGATGATCTGGTTGTAGCGGCGCACCGGTTCGCCAACGGCAATGGCGTGCGTCGCCACCTTGTGCCCGGCGGGAATCAGGCCGCGCACGGCAAAGTCTTCGACCTTGGCGCCGCCGACCAGCTGGCTGCGCGCGATCACGACATCGTCGGCCGGATGCAGGCGAATGAAGGGATTCATCGTGGAACTCGTGTTGTGTTGGGGATCAGAAGAACATTTTCGGCAGCCAGAGTACCAATGAAGGTACATAGGTGATCACCACCAGTGCCAGCAGCAGCGGGATGAGCCAGGGAAGAATGGCCATCGTCGTGCGCTCGAAGCTCAGGCCCGCCACGCGCGCCAGCACGAACAGCACCATGCCCATCGGCGGATGCAGCAGGCCGATCATCAGGTTCAGCACCATCACCAGGCCGAAGTGGATCGGGTCCACGCCGAGTTGCGTGGCAATCGGCAGCAGGATCGGAACCAGAATGGTGATGGCGGCCGTCGGCTCCAGGAAGCAGCCCACGAACAGCATCAGCAGGTTGGCCAGCAGCAGGAACACCCAGGCTTCCTTGGTGAAGCCCAGCACCCAGCTCGCGATGTCGGTGGTCACGCCGGTGGCGGTGAGCATCCAGCCGAAGATCGACGCGGCCGCCACGATGAACAGCACGGTGGAGGTGGTCTCGATGGTGTCGAGGCAGACCTTGACGAACATCTTCCACGACAGCGTCTTGTACCAGCCAAAGCCCAGGATCATCGCCCACACGCAGGCGGCAATCGCGCCCTCGGTGGGTGTGAACAGGCCCGTGCTCATGCCGCCGATCAGCAGCACCGGCGTCATGATGGGCAGCAGCGCCTCGAAGCGGAAGATCCGGTCGAGCACGAACAGCGATGCGAGGCCCGCCAACACCGTGAGCTGCGGCGGCGTGCCCAGCTTGGCCACCAGCAGCCACATCAGCAGCGGCCAGGCGATCACCACGGCGAGCTCGCACATGGCCTTGAAGAAGCGCGTGCTCGAGAACTTGACGTCGCCGCCCCAGCCGTTGCGGTGCGCAAAGTAGGCCACCGTGAGCATCATCAGGATGGCCAGCAGTGCGCCGGGCAAGATGCCCGCGAGGAACAGCGCCCCCACCGACACATTGGCCATCATCCCGTAGATCACGAAGGGCAGGCTGGGCGGAATGATCGGGCCCAGCGTGGCCGAGGCGGCCGTCACGCCCACCGCGAACTCGGTCGAATAGCCGTGCTCCTTCATCGCCTTGATCTCGATGGTGCCCAGGCCCGCGGCATCGGCAATGGCGGTGCCGCTCATGCCTGCGAAGATCACCGAGCCGAGCACGTTCACATGGCCCAGGCCGCCCTTGAGCCAGCCCACCAGCGCGAGCGCGAAGTTGTAGATGCGGGTGGTGATGCCCGCGTTGTTCATCAGGTTGCCGGCCAGGATGAAGAAGGGCACCGCCAGCAGCGGAAAGCTGTCGATGCCGCTCACCATGCGGTGGATCACGACGAAGGGCGGCAGGCTGCCGCTCGCGAGGATGTAGGCCAGCGAGGCACCGGCCATGGCCACGGCCACCGGAATGCCGCCCGCCATGAAGACAAGGAAGAATATTTTCAGCATGCAGATGTTCTCGGGGGCTCAGCGGTCGGCGAGCGTGGACTCGGGGCGTTCGAGCACGCTGTAGCCGCGTTTCCAATGGACGCGCGCGACCTGGACCGAGCGCCAGGTCATCGCGACGAAGCCGAACAGGCACAGGCCGTAGACGATGTTCATTGGCGCATCGACGATCGTCATGCGCGTGGTGTTGCCGATCTTCAGCATCATCTGCACCGTCATGACCACGGCCGCGGCAAAGAAGGCAGTGCGCAGCACATCCACCGCGCGCGAGATCCAGCGGCCCATGGCCGCCGGCATGTGGCGGTAGAAGAAGTCGACCTGGATCTGGTTGTTCTTCGCGACCCCGATCGCGGCGCCGATGAAGACCACCGCGATCAGCATGTAGCGCGCCACCTCCTCGGTCCATGCGGCCGAGTCGTTCATCACGTAGCGCGTGACGAACTGGTAGAACACCGTGAGCGCGAGCATCCAGAAGATCGCAAGCGAGATCCAGCCTTCGGCGATGGTGTGGGAAAGGTCGACGGCCTCGTCTTCTGCGTGGAAGTGCCCTTCGTCGTCGATGATCTTCGGTTCAGTCATGCCGGCGCCCTGGGTTCACTTGATGCTCGTGATGCGGTCGTAGTCCTGCTGGCGGTAGCCATGGTCCGTGGGCTTGGTGTTCTTCAGCACGGCTTCGCGGAACGCGGCCTTGTCCACCGTGATCACGTTGTTGCCGCGCTTCTTGAACTCGTCGACCAGGCGGATTTCCGAGGCGATGATGTCGCGGCCGGTCTTTTCGGCGGCCTCCTGCATCACGTCGGCGAAGATCTTCTTCTCGTCGGCCGAGAGCTTGCCCCACAGCTGGCCGGAGACCACGGTCAGCAGCGAGTCGACGATGTGGCCCGTGAGCGAGATGTTCTTCTGCACCTCGAAGAACTTCTTGGCCTCGATGGTGGGCAGCGGGTTCTCCTGCGCATCGACCGTGTTGTTCTGCAGCGCCAGGTAGACCTCGGCGAACGCGATGGGCGTGGCGTTGGCGCCCAGCGCCTTGGGGAAGGCCAGGTAGGCCGGTGCGTCGGGCACGCGGATCTTCAGGCCCTTCATGTCTTCGGGCTTGGCCACCGGCCTGGCGGCGCTCGAGGTGACGTGGCGCGCGCCATAGTAGTTGAGCGCCGTGATGTGGTTGCCGCTCTTCTCGTCGTAGCCCTTGGCGAGCTCCTGGAACACATCGCTCTTGGCGTACTTCAGCAGGTGCTCCGCATCGCGGAAGATGAACGGAAAGTAGGTCACGGCCAGCGGCTTGTAGGTGTTGCCCGCGAAGCTGGCACCGGTCAGCACGATGTCGACGGTGCCCAGCGTCAGGCCCTGGTTGATGTCCGACTCCTTGCCCAGGCTGGAGGCCGGGAACACCTGGATGTCGTACTTGCCGTTGGTGCGCTTCTTGATTTCTTCCGCGGCCCACACCGAGTACTTGTGGAACGGCTCGGAGGTTTCGTAGACGTGTGCCCACTTGAGCTTGGTCTGCGCGCCGGCGATGCCGGCCGTGCCCAGCACGGTGGCCGCCAGGGCGCAGGCGGCGATGGCCTTGAGGGTGTTGTGTTTGCTGTTCATCGGTTTGTCTCCGTTGGTGTGATGTGTTGAAGAAGTCGCTGGCGGTTCAGGACGAGGCTTTCCTGGCGCGGCGCCAGCTCGCGCTGAACCGCTGGTGCGAGTTGTCCATGTGGGCGTGCATGGCGGCGCGCGCGGCCTCGGCATCGCGTGCGGCCACGGCGTCGCGGATGGCCTCGTGCTCGGCAATGGCGGAGCGCCAGGAGGCCACCGTCTCGAAGTAGCCGCCCAGCCGCGTGAAGATCGGTCCGTTGCGCGAATCCCAGAAGCTCTGCACCGTTTCCACCAGCACGGCGTTGCCGCTGGCATTGACGATGGCCACGTGGAATGCGCGGTCGCCTTCGAGCGGCAGTATTTCGCGGTCGGCGAGCCCGCGCATCGCTTCGATGGCGCGGCTCATGGCGTCGATGTCCTTGCGCTTGCCCACCGCGGCTGCAATGGCAGCAGTCTCGCCCTCGATCACGCGGCGCGCGCGAATCAGCTCCAGAGGCCCCCATTCGGTGGGCGCCACCGGCTTGCTCGCGCGATGCGAGCGGTCCAGCACGTAGACGCCCGAACCGGTCCGGACCTCGACCCAGCCCTCGACCTCGAGCGCGATCAGCGCCTCGCGCACCGAGGGCCGGCTCACGCCGAGCTGCTTGGCCAGGTCGCGCTCGGCCGGCAGCCGCGCGCCGGCCAGGAACTCGCCCTTGCCGATCAGTCCTCGGAGCTGGTCGGCAATCTGGCGATAGAGGCGCTGGGGTTCGACGGTCTGGAGCGGCACGGCGGGGGGGTTAAGGGTTGTCCTGAATTGGACAAGTGGTAAGGCCAATTCAGAATACGATCCGCACTGCGCCGCTGCCATCGGGCCAAACCCTGAACGCCCGGCAGCCAGCGCCCCATTTTTCCAAGGAGACATGCATGAGACTCAAGGGCAAGACCGTGCTCGTGACGGCGGCCGGACAAGGCATCGGCCATGCGAGCGTGCTCGCGATGGCCGCCGAAGGCGCGCAGGTCTGGGCGACCGACGTGAACGAGAAGTTGCTCGAGCGCTACACGGGCGTCGCCAACGTGCGCACGGCCCGGCTCGACGTGCTCGACAAGGACGCGATCGTCGCCTTCTTCAAGAGTCTTCCCGCGCTCGACGTGCTGTTCAACTGCGCCGGCGTGGTGCACAACGGCACCGCGCTCGAGGCCACCGACAAGGACCTCGAATTCGCGTTCGCCCTCAACGTGCGCGCGCAGTTCTGGACCATCCAGGCCGCGCTGCCGGGCATGCTGGCCGCAGGAAGCGGCAGCATCATCAACATGGCGAGCGTGTGCTCGAGCATGAAGGGCCTGCCCAACCGCTTCGTCTACGGCACCACCAAGGCCGCGGTGCTGGGCCTGACCAAGAGCGTGGCGGCCGACTTCGTGGCGCGCGGCATCCGCTGCAATGCCGTGTGCCCCGGCACGGTCGACACGCCCTCGCTCGGGGAGCGCATCAATGCCAACGAGGACCCCGAGGCGGCGCGCCGCGCCTTCATCGCGCGCCAGCCCATGGGCCGGCTCGCGCAGGCCGAGGAAATCGCGCCCGTGGTGGTGTTCCTGGCCAGCGACGAATCGGTGTTCGCCACCGGCCAGGCCTTCACGGTCGACGGCGGCATCACCATATGAACCAGCTCGATTTCGCGGGCCGCCACGCAGTGGTGACCGGCGGCGCGAGCGGGCTGGGCTACGGCATCGCCGAGCGGCTGATCGCGTCGGGCGGCAGCGTCACGCTGTGGGACCGCGACGCAGCGGCCGCGCAGAAGGCCGCAGCGGCTCTGGGCGGCAAGGCCTTCGCCGTGACGGTTGACGTGGCGCAGCAGCCTTCCGTGGCCCGGGCAGTGGCGGCCACGCTGGCGCATGCGCCGCGCATCGATGCACTGGTCAACAGCGCCGGCATCACCGGCCCCAACACGAAGCTGTGGGACTACCCGGTCGACGACTGGCGGCAGGTGATGGAGGTCAACATCAACGGCGTGTTCCTGTGCTGCCGCGAAGTGGTGGCGCAGATGCGCGTGCAAGGCTACGGACGCATCGTCAACATCGCCTCGGTGGCCGGGAAAGAAGGCAACCCCAACGCCAGCGCCTACAGTGCGAGCAAGGCCGCCGTCATTGCGCTCACCAAGTCGCTCGGCAAGGAACTGGCCGACACCGGCATCCGCGTCAACTGCGTGACGCCCGCGGCGGTGAAGACCGCCATCTTCGACCAGATGACGCCGGAGCACATTGCGTTCATGCGGTCGAAAATACCGATGGGCCGCTTCGGCACGGTGGAGGAAGTGGCCGCAATGGTCGGCTGGCTCTGCACCGAAGATTGCTCGTTTTCCACCGGCGCCGTGTTCGACCTGTCCGGCGGCCGCTCCACTTACTAGATAGTCAGTCTCCCCCAAGAAAGGACCACATGAAACTCGTTCGCTATGGCAATCCCGGCAAGGAAAAGCCCGGCCTCATCGACGACAACGGCCAGCTGCGCGACCTGAGCGCGCTGGTCAAGGACATCGGGCCCGAGCAGCTCGGCGATGCCGCGCTGGCCAAGCTGCGCAAGCAGAAGGTCGACAAGCTGCCGCTGGTCAAGGGCAAGCCGCGCTTCGGCAGCCCGGTGGCCAATGTCGGCAAGTTCATTGCCATCGGCCTGAACTATGCCGACCACGCGGCCGAGTCCGGCCTGCCGATTCCGAAGGAGCCGGTGGTCTTCATGAAGGCCACCAGCTGCATCCAGGGCCCGAACGATCCGGTCATGCTGCCCAAGAACTCGGTCAAGAGCGACTGGGAGGTCGAGCTCGGCGTGGTCATCGGCACGCGTGCGCGCTACGTCTCGCAGAAGGATGCACTCAACTTCGTGGCCGGCTACTGCACCATCAACGACGTGAGCGAGCGCGAGTTCCAGATCGAGCGCGGCGGCACCTGGGACAAGGGCAAGGGCTGCGACACCTTCGGCCCGATCGGCCCGTGGCTCGTGACGCGCGACGAAGTGCCCAACCCGCAGAAGCTGTCGATGTGGCTCGACCTCAACGGCAAGCGCATGCAGACCGGCAGCACCAGGACGATGATCTTCAGCATCGCCAAGATCGTGAGCTACCTGAGCCAGTTCATGACGCTCCTGCCCGGCGACGTCATCACCACCGGCACGCCGCCCGGCGTGGGCCTGGGCATGAAGCCGCCGCTCTACCTGAAGAAGGGCGACGTGATGACGCTGGGCATCGAAGGCCTGGGCGACCAGCGCCAGGAAGTGATTCCGTTCAAGCTGTAAGCGGCGAGCGAGCAGCCACAAACGGCGCGGCGGGCATTGGCCCGGCGCGCCGTTCTTCTTTGTGCCGCTGCGGTTTTAAATGTCCCATTGACAGAACATTGAAAGTGCAAAAACATCAAAGGCATGTCGCAGATGCCTTTGCCGAAGTACCACCAGATCTACCTGGTCCTGCGTGAGCAGCTGCACGAAGGCCGTTTTGCGGAGGGGCTGCCCGGCGAACTCGCGCTCATGGCGCAGTTCAACGTGGCGCGCGTCACGGTGCGGCGCGCGCTCGAGCAGCTGTCTTCCGAAGGCCTGATCGCGCGCAACCCAGGGCGCCGCACGCGCGCACTGCCGCCCGTGCCCGCGAGCGAAGCGAACAGCGGCAGGAGCATGGAGCGTGCCAATCTGCGCGGCCTGCTCGAGAACCTGGTGACGATGGGCCTGCACACCTCGGTGAAAGTGATCGAGGTCGCCACCATCACGGCCTCCACCCAGGTGGCCGAGGCGCTGCAGCTTCAGCTGGGCGACCCGGTGCAGAAGGCGGTGCGCGTGCGCTCCACCAAGGAAGGTCCGCTTTCGCACATCACCACCTACGTGCCCGATTCCATCGCGCGCCGCTTCGGCCGCCGCGAGCTGTCGAAGAAGCCGATCCTCGTGCTGCTCGAGGAATCGGGCGTCAAGGTGGGGCGCGCGCACCAGACCATCTCCGCGCGCCTGGCCGACAGCCTGATCGCGCAGCACCTTGACGTGTCGGTCGGCTCCGCGCTGCTCGCGGTGCGCCGCCTGATCTACGACGAGGACGAGCGGCCCGTGCAGTGGCTGCACGGCCTCTACCGCCCCGACCGCTACACCTACGAGATGCAGCTCTCCCGCGTGGGCGGCATCGACGCGAAGGTGTGGGTCAGCAAGGACGTGTCAGCCCAGTTCAACTGAAGAAAAAGGAAAGCCCCATGCAGAACCGCCGCAGTTTCGTGTCGCAGTCCGCCGCCCTGGCGACCGCCGTCGCCTTCCCGCTCGTGGCCGGCGCGCAGCCCAAGACCGTCAAGGTCGGCGTGCTGCATCCGGTCACCGGGGCGCTGGCCTACTCGGGCCAGCAGTGCCGCCTCGGCGCGCTGATGGCCATCGAGGACATCAACGCTGCCGGCGGCATCAAGTCGCTCGGCGGTGCGAAGCTCGAGGCCCTGCTGGGCGACGCGCAATCTCAGCCGCAGGCCGGCGCGGCCGAGGTCGAGAAGATGAACGAGGCCGGCGTCTCGGCCATCGTGGGCGCCTACGCCTCGGCCATCTGCCTGGCGACCACGCAGGCGGCGGCCAAGTACAACTTGCCGCACGTGGTCGACGTGGGCGTGGCCGACCAGATCGTCGAGCGCGGCCTGAAGAACACCTTCCGCTTCGGCCCCGGCTACAGGAAGTCGACCGAGGTGGCCATGGCCAACCTGCTGGTGCTCAACAAGGCCGCGGGCAACCCGGCCAAGACGGTGATGATCATCCACGAGGAGTCGCTGTTCGGCGCCGGCACCGCGCAGCTGCTCTCGCGCGAACTGCCGGGCTACGGCTTCGAGGTGAGGGAGGTGGTGAAGCACGCCAACCCCACGCGCGACTTCAACAACATCGTGCTGCGCATGAAGTCGGTCAACCCCGACATCGTGATCCCCGCCAACTACTACAACGAGTACGCGCTGCTGGTGCGCACCATGCAGCAGCAGAAGGTGGTGCCCAAGGCGATCTTCTCGGTGCTGGGCGGCGCCGCGTCGAGCTACAAGTTCGTGAAGGAGTTTCCGGACGCGGCCAACGGCATCATCGACTGCAACCACTGGTTCAACCCGAAGGACAAACGCTCGCAGGAGCTGCGCAAGCGCGTGGAAGCCAAGGGCCAGTTCTTCAGCTACGAGGTCTTCATGACCTACACCGCGATGTGGCTGCTGGCTGATGCGCTGGAGCGCGCGAAGTCGGCCGAACGCGCCGCCATCGTCGATGCGCTGGAGAAGAGCACCTTCTCGAATCACATCATGCCGTACGGTCCCACGAAGTTCGTCAATGGACAGAACGAGGGCGCACAGCCGTTGATGACGCAGGTGGTGAAGAACGACATCAAGGTGATCATCCCGCGCGACTACCGCGAGGTGGAGCCTGTGTTTCCGCTCAGGGCATGAACACGTTACCGCATGGTGTGGGCACGCTGCGGGTGCGCCCTTCGTATTCCGGCCGCGCCTGTTCCACCCTGGAGCCCGGTATGCGGTGCGGGCCGGGCGATCCCCTCTGCGCCGCCGAGGAGCGCAGCGTTTCGCGGATCAGGGCTCGCAGCTGTTTGAGCGAAGCGAGTTCTGCGAGACCCCGCGAAGCGCGAGCACCGCAGGGCAGCCCGAAGGGCCGGCGCAGTGGGGTCGCACGGCCCGCACCGCATACCGGGCGGACCCAATAAAAACGCAGCGTCCCACGCAAATGCTCGACTTCAACATCCTCTTTCCCTCGATTCTGAATGGCCTCACGACAGGCGCCGTGTACGCATTGATCGCGCTGGGGCTCACGCTGATCTATGGCGTGCTCCACATCATCAACTTCGCCCACGGCGCGAGCCTGATGCTGGCGCTGTACGCGGTGTACTTCCTCAAGGAGCGCTGGGGCATCGACCCGTACATGGCACTGCCCATTGCGGTGGCAGGCATGTTCGCGCTCGGCTACGCGCTGCAGCGCGTCGTCATCAACCGCGCGGGCCACGGCAAGGACGAGAACATCCTGCTCGCCACGCTCGGCATCGCCATCGTCATGGAGAACCTCGCGCTGCTGTTCTTCAAGTCGGACACCCGCAGCATCGACACCGCCTATTCGCTCAGCACCGTCGCCATCGGCCCCGCGATGATCGCCGTGCCCAAGCTCGTGGCCTTCGCGGGCGCGCTTGTCGTCTCCGGCATCCTGTTCTGGATCATGGGCCGCACCGATCTCGGCCGCGCCATCCGCGCCGTCGCCAAGGAGAAGGAAGGCGCCAAGCTCATGGGCATCGACGTCGACCATGTCTACGCCATGAGCTTCGGCATCGGCCTGGCGTGCCTCGGCGCGGCGGCCTGCTTCCTGCTGCCGGCCTATTACGTCAACCCGCAGGTAGGCGGCGGCTTCGTGCTTGTGGCCTTCACCATCGTCGTGCTCGGCGGCATGGGCAGCTTCGTCGGCGCGCTCGCCGGCGGCTTCCTGGTCGGCGTGGTCGAGTCGCTCGGCGGGCTGTACCTCGGCGAATCGCTCGGGCAGATCGGCATCTTCGCGATCTTCATCGGCGTGGTGCTGTTCCGGCCCCAGGGCATGTTCGGAGCCAGGGCATGAGCAGCGCGCACAGACAACTCGCGGGCATCGCGCTCTTCGCGGTGCTGGCCGGCTGCGTGCCGCTCGTCACGAAGTCGGGCTTGACGCTGAACTTCGTGATGATGGCGCTCTACGCCACGCTCATCGCGCAGGCCTGGAACATTCTCGGCGGCTTCGGCGGGCAGTTCTCGTTCGGGCATGCGCTGTTCTTCGGCACCGGGGCCTACATCCAGGCCATCGCGCAGCTGCAGGGCGGCATCAACGCCTGGGTCGCGCTGCCGCTGGCGGTGGCCGGCGCCGCACTGGTCGGGCTCTTCGTCGGCGCGCTGAGCTTCCGCTACGGCCTCAAGGGTTCGTATTTCGCGCTCGTCACGCTGGCCTTCGCGGAAGTGTTCCGCATCCTCGCGCTGTCGGTGAACTTCACGGGCGGCGGCGTGGGCCTGATGGTGCCGCTGCGCGAATCGGCGGCCAACCTGCAGTTCGCCTCGCGCGCCGGCTACCTGTGGGTGGTGCTGGCCATGGTGGTGCTGGCGCTGCTCGTGACCTGCTGGCTGCGCAACGGCCGCTTCGGCGCCTACCTCCAGGCCGTGCGCGACAACGAGGATGCGGCGCGCGCCGTGGGCGTGAACCCGTTTCGCGTCAAGCTCGCGGCCATCGGCATCTCGGCCGCCTTCATGGGGGCGGCCGGCGCCTTCTACGTGCAGGTGTTCCAGTACATCGACGCCGGCATCGCCTACGGCCCGGCCGTGTCGGTCGAGGCGCTGGTGGCAGCCATCGTGGGCGGCATGGGCACGCTGTGGGGCCCGGTGCTGGGCGCGGTCGTGCTGCACCTGCTGTCGGACCTCACGCGCAACCTGTTCGGCGAACTGCCGGGCATCAACATGGTGATCTACGGCACGGTGCTGGTCGTGATCGTGATCTTTTTGCCGCGCGGCGTCGCGGGGCTGGGGCTGTCGGTGCGGCAGCTGTGGAGCGCGAAGGGAGGCCGCCATGACTGAGGCGCTGCTGGCCGTGGGCGGTCTCTCGCGTTCCTTCGGCGGACTGAAGGCCGTGCAGGACGTGAGCCTGTCGGTGAGGGAGGGCAGCCTGAGCGCGCTGATCGGCCCCAACGGTGCCGGCAAGACCACGCTGTTCGCGCTGATGTCGGGCTTCCTCAAGCCCGATGCCGGCAGCGTGCGCTTCGCGGGCCAGGACATCACGGGCCGCGAGCCGCACCGCAATGCGCTGCTCGGCATGACGCGCACCTTCCAGATCGTGAAGCCCTTTGCGGCGCAGACGGTGCGCGAGAACATCGCGGTCGGTGCGCACCTGCACCTGCGCGGCCGCCGCGAGGCGCTGGCGCATGCCGAGGCCATCGCGCTGCGCGTGGGCCTCGCGCCGCAGCTCGACAAGCCCGCGTCGGACCTCACCGTGGCCGGCCGCAAGCGCCTCGAACTGGCGCGTGCGCTGGCCACGCGCCCGCGCCTGCTGCTGCTCGACGAAGTGCTTGCCGGCCTCAACCCGCAGGAGATCGCCGAGATGATGCCGGTGGTGCGCGGCATCGCCGACAGCGGCGTGACCGTGCTGATGATCGAGCACGTGATGCAGGCCGTGATGCACCTGGCCGAGCATGTGTGGGTGCTGGCGCAGGGGCAGCTGATTGCCGAAGGCAGCCCGGCGCAGGTGACCTCCGACGACAAGGTCGTCGAGGCCTACCTGGGCCATGGCACCGCGGCGCGGCTGCGCAAGGCCGCTTCGGGAGCTGCCGAATGACCGCGTTGCTGGATATCCAGCGCCTGCGCGGCGGCTACGGCCGCGTCGAGGTGCTGCGCGGCGTCGACCTGCAGGTGAACGCCGGCGAAATGGTCGCGCTGCTCGGCAGCAACGGCGCGGGCAAGTCCACCCTCAACAAGATGGTCTGCGGCCTGTGCCCCGCCTGGAGCGGCAATGTGCGCTTCGACGGCAAGGACCTGAGCGGCGCGCACTACCGCGACGTGGTCAAGGCCGGCCTGATCCAGGTGCCCGAGGGCCGCAAGGTGTTTCCCAACCTCAGCGTGCTGGAGAACCTGGAGCTCGGCTCCTTCACGCGGGCGCGCGAGCGCCGCGCGGCCAACATCGAGAAGATGTTCCACATCTTCCCGCGGCTGCGGGAACGCATGGCGCAGCACGCCGGCACCATGAGCGGCGGCGAGCAGCAGATGCTGGCCATCGCGCGCGGACTCATGGCCGAGCCCGTGCTGCTGATCCTCGACGAGCCCTCGCTCGGGCTCTCGCCGCGGCTGGTGGAAGAGATGTTCTCGCTGATCCGCGAACTGCGCGACGGCGGCCTCGCGGTGCTGCTGGTGGAGCAGAACGTGGGCCAGTCGCTCGAGATCGCGGACCGCGCCTACGTGCTGGAGAACGGCAGCGTTCGTTTTTCAGGCCTGCCCGGCGAGCTGCTCGGCAGCGACGAACTGCGGCGCGCCTACCTGGGGCTCTGACGTGCCCTCAAAAAAAATGAGCCAGGAGACTTCATGAAACGCCGCGACATCCTCATTTCGTCCACCGCGCTGGCCTCGCTGGCCATGGCCGGCGGCGCACGCGCGCAGATCGGCAATGCGCCGGTCCGCATCCTCGTCGGCGCACCCGCCGGCGGCTCGACCGACACGCTGGCCCGTTCGCTGGCCGTCAGCATGGGCCCGGCGCTCGGCCGCACCGTGATCGTCGAGAACCGGCCCGGCGCGGGCGGCAACATCGCAGCCGATGCCGTGGCCAAGGCCGCACCCGACGGCAACACGCTGCTGATGAGCTTCACCAGCCATGCGATCAACGCCACGCTCTATCCGGCACTGCCTTTCGATCCGGTGAAGGACTTCACCGCGCTCACCTGCGTGGCGACCTCGCCCTCGATCCTCGTCGCGCATCCGTCGGTGCCCGCGAAGGACGTGCGCGAACTCATCGCGCTCGCCAAGGCGAAGCCGGGCCAGCTCAACTTTGCGATCGGCGCGGTGGGCTCGTCGCTGCACATGGCGGGCGAGGCCTTCAAGATGCAGTCGGGCGTCGACATCGTGAACATCCCCTACAAGGGCACCTCGCCCGCCGTGCAGGACGTGCTCGCAGGCCAGGTGCAGCTGATGTTCGCGGCCGTGGGCAACGTCAAGGCGCACATCCAGGCCGGCAAGCTCAGGGCACTGGGCGTGACCACGGGCAAACGGCTGCCGGCCTTTCCCGACGTGCCCGCGATCGCCGAGGCGCTGCCGGGCTACGAGTCGAGCGCATGGTTCGGCCTCTTCGGCCCGGCCCGCATGCCGGCGGACCGCGTGAAGCAGATCGGCGACGCCGCGCGCCATGCGCTGCAGCAGGCCGACATGCGCCAGCGCCTCGACACCGAGGGTGCGATACCGGTGGGCAACTCGTCCGAGCAGTTCGCCGCCTTCGTGCAGAGCGAGATCACGCGCTGGGCCAAGGTCGTCAAGTTCTCGGGAGCCAAGCCGGAATGACCTTCAACGCTTCAGACCGCGCGCCGGCGCAGCAGACGCTGGCGCAGAAGCTCATCGCGCGCGCCAGCGGCCGCGCGCAGGTGGCGGTGGGCGAGATCGTGACCTGCGGCGTCGACATGGCCATGTTCCACGACTCCTCGGGTCCGCGCCGGCTGCAGCCGATGCTCGAGGAGCTCGGCGCGCAGATCTGGGACCGCTCCCGCGTGGTGCTGGTCATGGACCACTACGTGCCCGAGCGCGACGACGACTCGCGCCGCATCGTGCGCATCGCGCGCGACTGGGCGCGCGAGCAGCAGCTGCCGCACGTGTACGACAGCCAGGGCATCTGCCACGTGGTGGTGCCGCAGCACGGCCACATCCGCCCCGGCATGCTGTGCGTGGGCGGCGATTCGCATTCGCCCACGGGCGGCGCATTCGGCGCCTACATGTTCGGCATCGGCAGCACCGAGATGCTGGGCGTGATGGTCACCGGCGAGATCTGGCTGCGCGTGCCCGAGACCATCCGCATGTGGTGGGACGGCGCGCTGCCCGCCGGCGTGACCGCCAAGGACATGATGCTGCACATGATCGGCCGCTTCGGCATGAACGGCGGGCGCTACCAGGCGGTGGAGTTCGCGGGTCCGGCCGTCGCCGCGCTGTCGATGCAGGAGCGCATGACGCTCTCCAACATGAGCGCCGAGCTGGGTGCGCAGGCCGGCCTGATCGCGCCCGATGCCACCACCGCCGCGTTCCTCGCACAAGCCGGCGCCCCGCCGGTCGACATGGCACCCTGGTTCACCGACGAAGGCGCCGCGCTCACGCACCACCGCTTCGACGCCGCCACGCTCGAGCCCTACGTCGCCGCGCCGCACAGCCCGGCCAACGCGCACGGCGTGAGCCGGTACCTGGGCACGCATGTCGACGTGGCCTACATCGGCGCCTGCACCGGCGCCAAGCTCGACGACCTGCGCGCCGCAGCCCAGGTGCTGCGCGGCCACAAGGTGGCGAGCGGCATCCGTCTCATCGTGGCGCCCGCGAGCCTGCACGACCAGGAGCAGGCGCGCGAAGAGGGCGTGCTGCAGGTGCTGATGGACGCTGGCGCCGAACTGTTCCCGACCGCGTGCGGCGCCTGCTCGGGCTACGGCGATCCGATGGGCGACGGCATCACGGTGATCTCGACCACGGCACGCAACTTCAAGGGCCGCATGGGTTCGCCGACCGCTCAGGTCTACCTGGGCTCGCCCTACACGGTGGCGGCGGCCGCACTGCGCGGCTGCGTGACCGATCCGCGCGAGGTGCTCGCATGACCGCCGACATCCTGCACCGCCCGCATCGGGTCTGGCGCCTGGGCGCCGACATCGACACCGATGCGCTCGCGCCCGGCCATGCGATGAAGCACGGCATCGACGTCATCGCCAAGCACTGCCTCGAAGCCATCCGCCCCGAGTTCGCAAGCAAGGTGCAACCGGGCGACGTGATCGTGGCCGGCCCCAACTTCGGCATCGGCTCGTCGCGCGAACAGGCCGCGGCCGTGCTCGTTCAACTGGGCGTGGCCGCGGTGATTGCGCCTTCATACAGCGGCCTGTATTTTCGCAATGCCTTCAACGTGGGCCTGCTGCTGCTGACCTGCGCCGAAGCCGAGTCGCTGCAGGACGGCGAACGCATCGCACTCGACACCCGCACGCCCGCCGTGCGCACCGCCGATGCGCACACGCTCGCCTGCGAGCCCGTGCCGGGCTTCCTGATGGAGATGGTCGATGCCGGCGGCCTGCTGCGGCTGTTGCGCCGGCGCATGGCCGCGAGGAAGGAAGCCGATGCACAGCACTGACACTGATCACGATCCGCAACGTGCCGTGCTGCAGGCCACGGTGGCGCTGCACGCGGCGCAGCCGGCCACCGCCGAGGCCGCGTCGCAGGCGCGGCGCCTGCTGGTCGACACGGCCGGCTGCGCACTCGCGGGCCGGCATGCGAGCGAGGTGCAGCGCCTCGAAGCCGCGCTCGCGGCTTGCGAGCCCGGCGATTTCGCTTTCCCCGGCGGCCCGCCGATGGCGCTGCAGGCCGCCGCGCAGGTGCTGGCCATGGCCGCGACTTGGGACGAGGCCTGCGAGGGCCATGCACTCGCGCACGGCAGGCCCGGCGTGCCGCTGGTGGCGGCGCTGCTGCCACTTGCGCTGCGGCGCGGCGCCAGCCTTGGCGAGTTCATCGATGCCTTCGTGCTCGGCTACGAGGTCGGCGCGCGCTGCGGCGCTTGGCTGCGCATCCGGCCCGGCATGCATGTCGATGCGAACTGGCCCGCGCTGGGCGTCGCGGCCGGCGTGGCGCGACTGCTCGCGCTGCCGCCAGCGGGCATCGTGCAGGCCATCGACATCGCGGCCTGCCAGCTCGCGACCAGCCTCTACTTGCCGGTGCAGCAGGGCCGCACCGCGCGCAACACCTACCTCGGCCACAGCGCATCACTGGGGCTGCAGGCGGCCTTTGCCAGCGCAGCGGGCATCGACGCGCCGGACGGTGCGCTGGCTCACTACGCACACACGCATTCGGCCGCGACCGCGCAGCCGATGCCCGGTGCGGCGACGCCGCTGCTGCGCGATGCCTATCTCAAGCCCTTCGCGGCCGTGCGCCACGTGCACTACGGCGCGGCTGCCGCGCGCCAGGTCCGCGAGCAGCTGGCCCGGGACACCACCGGCATCCAGGGCATCGTGCTCAAGATATACGAAGAGGCGATCGTCTACTGCGGCAACCGCGCGCCGCGCACGCCGATCCAGGCGCAGTTCAGCCTGTCTTTCGGCGTCGCGGCGATGCTGCGCTTCGGCGATGTCGATCCCTCCGTTTATGCCGTGCCGCGTTTCGACGACCTCGAACTGCGTCGGCTCGAAGCCCTGGTCGTGCTCGAAGCCGATGCCGGACTGACGGCACGCGGGCAACGCGGTGCCACGCTCCAGGTGTCGCACGCGGGCGGCACGCTCGAGGCAGCCGTCGGCACCATCGCGGGGGACGCTGCCCGCCCGCTCGACCGCGCGGCGCTCATCGCCAAGTTCGCGCACTACACGGCGCACAGCGTGCCGGGCCCGAAGGCCGCGCGCTTCTGCGAGGGCGTGCTGGACGCGCCCGCAGGCGCCAGCCTCCGCGAGCTGTGGCAGCAGCTTGCCGACGCCTGAACCACTCATCACTCTCACCACCTACCCACCATGAAACTCCTGCGCCATCTCGCGAGCACGCTCCTTGTCTGCCTGCCGCTGGTCGCCGCCGCGCAGGCGGGCGATTTTCCGAACAAGGCGATCCGCATCGTCGTGCCGTTCCCGCCGGGCGGCGCCACCGATGCGGCGGCGCGGCTGGTCGCAGTGAAGATGGGCGAGCACTGGGGCCAGCCGGTGGTGGTCGACAACCGTGCGGGCGCGGGCGGCAACGTCGGCTCCGACCTCGTCGCCAAGGCGCCGGCCGACGGCTACACGCTGGTGATGGGCGTGACCGGCTCGCATGCGATCAACACCTCGCTCTACAGCAGGATGCCCTACGACCCGGTGGCCGACTTCGTCGCCATCGGCCAGGTGGCGGTGGTGCCCAACGTGCTGGTGGTGCATCCCTCGGTGCCCGCGAAGAACCTGGCCGAGCTCATGGCGCTTGCGAAGAAGGAGCCCGGCAAGCTCAACTACGCCTCGCTCGGCAACGGCACGGCCGCGCACCTGGGCATGGAAATGCTCAAGTCCGAGGCCGGCGTCGACATCACGCACGTGCCTTACAAGGGCAGCGCGCCGGCCGTGTCCGACCTGCTCGCGGGGCAAGTGCAGATGATGGTGGACGGGCTCCCGTCGGCGCTGCCGCACGTCAAGGCCGGCAAGCTGCGCGCCATTGCGCTCACCAGCCTGCGCCGCGCGCCGTCATTGCCCGACTTGCCGACCATCGCCGAGACCTACCCGGGCTTCTACGCCGATGCATGGTCGGGCCTGTTCGCGCCCAAGGGCACGCCGCAGCCCGTGGTGGACAAGCTCTCGGCCGAGGTGCAGCGCATCCTGAAGCTGCCCGAGGTGCGCGAGAAGCTGACGGCGCTGGGCGCGGAGCCCGTGGGCTCCACGCAAGCGGAATTCGCCGCGCACGTGAAGCGCGAGATCGACAAATGGGCCAAGGTCGTCAAGACCAGCGGCGCGAAAGTGGACTGAACATGAACGACACACTCGACCCCGTCACGCTCGCCGTGCTGCGCGGCCGCCTCGAACAGGTGGCCGACGAGATGGACGCTACGCTCTACCGCAGCGCGTTCAATCCCATCATTGCCGAGGCGCACGACGCCTGCCACGGCCTCTACGACGCCACGACCGGCGACACGCTGGTGCAGGGCAAGTCGGGCCTGCCGGTGTTCGTGGGCGCGATGGCCTTCGCGGTGCGCGCCACCGCCAAGGCGGCCGCGCCGCGCGGCGGCATGAAGGACGGCGACATCCGGATCAGCAACGATGCCTACGACGGCGGCACGCACGCCAACGACTTCAAGCTGGTTAAGCCCTTCTTCCGCAACGGCAAGCTGTATTGCTACATGGCCTCGGCCGCGCACTGGCACGACGTGGGCGGCGCGGTGCCCGGCAACTACAACCCCGCGGCCACCGAGTGCTGGCAGGAGGCGGTGCAGATTCCGCCGGTGCGCATCGTGCAGGGCGGCGTGCTCGATGCCGACGTGCTCGCCATCCTGCAGGCCAACACGCGCCTGCCCGACAGTCTCTGGGGCGACCTCAACGGCCAGCTCGCCGCGCTGGAGCTCGGTGCGAAGCGGCTGCACGGCCTGCTCGACGAATACGGCGACGGCCTGGTGCTGAATGCGCTCGGCGAGCTGCGCGGCCGCGCGCTGCGCCTCATGCGCTCGCACATCGCCTCGCTGCCCGACGGCCGCTACAGCTTCGAGGACGTGCTCGACAACGACGGCATCGTCAACCAGCCGCTCACCATCGCGCTCGACATGACGGTGGCCGGCGACCGGCTCACGCTCGACTTCTCGCGCACCTCGCCGCAATGCGCGGGGCCGGTGAACATTTCGCGCGCTACGGCGGTCGCGGCCTGCTACGTCGCGCTCAAGCACCTGTTCCCCGACGTGCCCGCGAACGCCGGCGTGCTCGACGCGGTCGACTTCGTGATTCCCGACCGGCTGGTGATCAGCGCCGAGCGCCCGCGCCCGGTCGGCGGCTACACCGAGACCATCCTGCGCATGATCGACGTGATCTTCAGCGCCGCCGCGCAGGCCGACCCCACGCGCGCGGTGGCGCAGGCCTACGGCACCATCAACGCACTGTCGATCGCGGGCCACCGCAGCGACAAGGGCCGCGAAGGCCAGCGCTGGGTGATGTTCAGCTTCTTCGGCGGCGGGCACGGCGGCCATTCGGGCGGCGACGGCCTGTCGCACGGCAACGCGCCGATCTCGACCGCGACGATTCCGCCGCTCGAAATCCTCGAGGCCGCCTACCCCGTGCGCTTCACCGAATGGTCGCTGCGCGCCGACTCGGGCGGCGACGGCCGGCACCGCGGCGGCCTCGGCGCCGTCTACGAGATCGAACTGCTCGAAAAGGATGCCGAGGTGTTCGTCTTCGGCGAGCGCGGCACCTCGCCGCCCAAGGGCATCGCGGGCGGCGGCCCGGGCGCCCTCAACGTGTTCCGCTACGAGAACGCGGGCGAATGGCACACGCCGCCCATGGTGTCGAAGATGCGCGGCATCCAGCTCGCGCGCGGCGAGCGCGTGCGGCTCGAAACGCCCGGCGGCGGCGGCTGGGGCCGTTCCGGCGAGCGGCCCGCTTCGCAGCGCGAAGCCGATGCCGCCATGGGCTACGTCACGGCCGCTACCGCCAGCAAGAAGAAAGCCTCCGAATGAGCTCCACAAGCAAATCCCTTGTCGTCGGCGTCGATGTCGGCGGCACCTTCACCGACCTGTTCGTGCTCGATGAGGCCAACGGCAGCGCGCGCATCGTCAAGGTGCCCTCCACGCGCGGCGAGGAAGCGCGCGGCTTCATGAACGGCGTGGCGCGCGTGGCCGATTCGGCCGCGGCCATCGCCACCATCGTGCACGGCACCACCGTCGGCACCAATGCGCTGCTCGAACGCAAGGTGGCGCGCACCGGCATCATCACCACGCGCGGTTTCCGCGACGTGCTCGAGATGCGCCGCCGCGACCGGCCCGAGACCTGGGGCCTGCGCGGCAGCTTCGTGCCCGTGGTGCCGCGCGACCTGCGCCGCGAAGTCGACGAGCGCGTGCTGGCCGACGGCACGCTGCACACGCCGGTCGACCTGGAACAGGTGCGCGCCGAGGCGCGCTCGCTACTCGAGGCCGGTTGCGAGGCCGTCTGCGTGTTCTTCATCAACACCTACGCCAACCCCGAAAACGAACGGCTCGCCGTGGCGGCCGTGCGCGCGCTCTGGCCCAACCCGCACGTCACCTCGGCCAGCGAGGTGCTGCCCGAGATCCGCGAGTTCGAGCGCTGCTCGACCGCCACGCTCAATGCGGCGCTGCAGCCGGTGGTCGGCAGCTACCTCGGCCGCCTCGAAGCCGACCTGCGCGCGCAGGGCTTCGCGGGCGAGCTGCTGGTGGTGCAGAGCAACGGCGGCGTGATGTCGCGCCAGACCGCGAGCGACCTGCCGGTGCGCACCGCGCTCTCGGGCCCGGCGGCCGGCGTGATTGCCTGCGCGGCCATCGCGCGCGCGGCGGGTTTTCCGAATGCGATCACCGGCGACATGGGCGGCACCTCGTTCGACGTGTCGCTGGTGGCCAACGGCGAGGCCGCGCTGGCCGCGCAGACCGCGATCGAGTTCGGCATGGTGATCCGCTCGCCGATGATCCAGATCGAGACCATCGGCGCCGGCGGCGGTTCCATCGCTTCCGTGGATGCGAGCGGCATGCTGCAGGTCGGCCCCGAGTCCGCCGGCAGCGTGCCGGGACCGGCGTGCTACGGGCGCGGCAACATGCGCCCGACCGTGACCGATGCCAACGTGCTGCTGGGCCGCATCGCCGCCGACCGGCCGCTCGGTGGCGGGCTGCTTGCGGCGTTGGACGCAGAGAAGTCCCGGCAGGCCATCGAGGCGCACGTCGCGCGCCCGCTGGGCCTCGACGTGCACGCCGCGGCCGAGGCGATCCTCACGGTGGCCAATGCACGCATGGCGGGCGCGATCCGCCTCGTGTCGATCGAGCGCGGGCACGATCCGCGCCGCTTTGCGTACATGCCTTTCGGCGGCGGCGGTGCGCTGCATGTGTGCGCGATGATGCGCGAGGTGGGCGTCGCCACCGGCATCGTGCCGCGCTATCCCGGCGTGACCTCGGCGCTGGGCTGCGTGATCGCCGACATGCGCCACGACGCGGTGCAGACCCTCAACAGGCCGCTGGCCGAACTCGACGTGGCCGACCTGCAGCGCCGCATCGACGAACTTTCGGCCGCCTGCCAGCAGCGCCTCGACTCGTCGGGCGTGCGCTTCGAGGAAGTGCGCGAGCTGGTCGCGCTCGACATGCTCTATGCGGGCCAGACCCACACGCTGCCCGTGGTGCTGGCCGATGCGGGCAGTACGCCGATCACCGCGCAATCCATTCGCGCCGCATTCGAGGCCAGTTACAGCGCCGCTTTCGGCCGGGTGCTCGACGGCATCCCGATCCGCGTGATGAACCTGCGCTATGCGCGCATTGGCGTGCGGCCCAAGTTCGACCTGAAGGTGCTGGCCCCCGAAGGGCAGGGCAGCACCGCGCCGCTGGGCACGCAGCGCGTGTTCCACCATGGCCAGTGGCACGAGGCCGTGCGCTACGCGCGGCTCGAACTGCCGGTGGCCGCGCGCATCGAAGGACCTGCGATCCTCGAGCAGGCCGACACCACCGTGTGGCTCGAACCCGGCTTTCACGCCGAGGTCGACGCGCACGGCAACCTGCTGGTGAGGCCGTCATGAGCGCAGCGAAGACGGCGCTGGTCATCATCGACCTGCAGAACGACTTCCTCGATGCCAAGGGCGCCTATGCGCGCGGCGGCGACACCAACCCGCCGGCCCTGCTTCTGCCGGTGCGCGTGGCCGAAGTGGCGCGCGCGCTCAAGGCCGCGGGCGGCCTCGTGGTGGCCAGCCAGTTCACGCTGTGGCCCGATGCGGCCGGCGAGCCGATGGTGTCGCCGCACCTGAAGGCGCTGCGTCCTTATCTGAGGAAGGGCGACTTCGCGCCCGGCAGCTGGGGCCAGGCGAATGTCGACGCGCTGGCCGGGCTCGTCGACGTGGCGGTCAGCAAGGTCGCGTATTCGGCCTTCTTCAACACCCAGCTCGACTGGGTGCTGCGCCGCGCGGGCATCGACACCGTGGCGGTGTGCGGCATCGTGACCAACGGCGGCGTGGCCAGCACCGTGCGCGATGCGCACATGCGCGACTACCGCACGCTGGTGCTGGCCGACGGCTGTGCGGCCTTCGGCGAAGAGCGCCACCGGACCTCGCTGGCCGATATGCGCAACGTGGCCGAGGTGACCGACTGCGCGGCTTTCATCGCATCGCTCGCATGACGGCAAGCCCCTCGCGCCTCATCCGCCGCGCGGCACATCTCGAGGCCGAGGTGCAGGTGCCGGTGGCCATCGTCGGCGGCGGCGCGTGCGGGCTCACGGCCGCGCTGATGCTGGCCGATGCGGGCGTGGACTGCGTGGTGCTGGAGCGCGATGCGTTGCCGAGCGGCTCGACCGCGCTGTCCTCGGGCTTCATTCCCGCGCCCGGCACGCGCACGCAGCGGGCGCATGGCGTGCAGGACGACAGTGCCGAGCGTTTCGCCGCCGACATCCAGGCCAAGGCCCATGGCCGCGCGGCGCCCGCGCTGGTCGAGGCCTATGCGGCCGCCATCGGCCCGGCGCTCGATGCGCTGCAGGAGCGGCACGGCCTGCAGTGGATGCTGCTCGACGGCTTTCTCTATCCGGGCCACAGCGTGCATCGGATGCATGCGCTGCCGCAGAAGACCGGCGCATCGCTGATGGCGGCGCTGCAGGCGGCCGTCGAGGCGGCGGGCATTCCGGTGCTGACGCAGGCGCTGGTCGACGCGCTGGTGTTCGACGCCGAAGACCGCGTGGTCGGCGTCGATTACCTGCGCCCCGATGGCAGCCGCGAGACGCTGGCCTGCGACGCACTGCTGCTCGCCTGCAACGGCTTCGGCGGCAATTCGGAAATGGTCCGCACGCTGCTGCCCGAGATGGCCGAAGCCACCTTCGGCGGCCACGCCGGCAACGACGGCAGTGCGATCCTCTGGGGCGAAGCGCTGGGCGCGCGCCTGCGCGACCTGGGCGGCTACCAGGGCCATGGCTCGTGGGTCACGCCGCAAGGCGCGCTGATGTCGTGGGCCGTGATGATGGAAGGCGGCGTCCAGCTCAACCGCGAGGGGCGGCGCTTCCACGACGAGACGCAGGGCTACTCGGAAGCCGCCGTGCACGTGCTCGCGCAACCGGGCGGCATTGCATGGAACGTGTTCGACACGCCGCTGCTTGCACTGGCGCGGGGCTTTCCCGACTTCTGCGAGGCCGAAGCGGCAGGTGCGCTGCGCCGCTGCGAATCGGTGGCTGCGCTGGCGGATTGCATCGGCTGCGAGCCTTCCGCCTTGCAGGGCACGCTCGACGCCATGCGCGCCGGCACGCCGCCGCCCGATGGCCGCGTGTTCGCACGCGCACTCGAGGCGCCGTACTTCGCAGTGAAGGTCACGGGCGCGTTGTTCCACACCCAGGGCGGCCTCGACACCGCGCCCGACATGCGCGTGCTGCGGCACGACGGCACGCCCTTCGCCAACCTGTTCGCCGCCGGCGGCGCGGCGGGCGGCGTGTCGGGCGATGCGGTGTGGGGCTATCTCTCCGGCAACGGCTTGCTGAGCGCCGTGGCCGGCGGCTACATCGCGGCGCGCACGGCGGCCGCACTGATCCAATCGACGGAAGCATCCGCATGACGAATCCCTCCTTCAAGACCCGGCTCGCGCGCAACGACATCGTGCTCGCACCCGGCGTGTACGACGCCCTCAGCGCCCTCGTGGCCGAGCAGGCCGGCTTCGAGGCGCTGTACCTCTCGGGCGCATCGATCGCCTACACGCGGCTCGGCCGCTCCGACATCGGCCTGACCACCTTCACCGAGGTGGCCGACACGCTCGCGCGCATCACCGAACGCGTGAACCTGCCGGTGATCGTCGATGCCGACACGGGCTTCGGCAACGCGCTCAACACGCAGCGCACCGTGCGCGGATTCGAGCGCGCGGGCGCGGCGATGGTGCAGATCGAGGACCAGACCTTTCCCAAGCGCTGCGGCCACCTCGACGGCAAGACCGTGGTGCCCGAGCGCGAGATGGTCGGCAAGTTGAAAGCCGCGCTGGACGCGCGCACCTCGAGCGACACGCTGATCCTCGCGCGCACCGATGCGGTCGCGGTCGAAGGGCTGGAGGCCGCGCTCGACCGCGCCGAGGCCTACCTCGCCTGCGGCGTCGATGCGCTCTTCATCGAGGCGCTGCGCTCGCCAGAGCAGATGGATGCCGCCTGCCAGCGCTTCGGCGACCGCGTGCCGCTGCTCGCCAACATGGTCGAAGGCGGCAAGACGCCGATCCAGGATGCCGATGCGCTGCAGGCCCATGGCTTTCGCATCGCGATCTTTCCGGGCGGCACCGCGCGTGCCGTGGTCCACACGCTGCAAGGCTACTACGCGAGCCTGTACCGGCACCGCACCACGCAGCCCTGGCGGCCGCAGATGCTGGACTTCGACGCGCTCAACGAGGTGATCGGCACGCCGGAACTGATGCGCACCGGACAGAAGTACGACTGACCTGCCGCCTCAGCGCAGCACGCGGATCAGCTCGTCATACACCAGCCGCACGCGCGCGGGCACCGGCGCGCGCTGCGAGCGGTAGACGTGGATCGGCCAGGGCTCGGGGGCTTCGGCCTCGAGCACCGCCACCAGCTCGCCCGACTGCAGCAGCGGCTCGGCCAGCGGTCCCACGAGCTGGCCGAAACCCAAGCCCGCGCGCACCGCGGCGCATTCGGCATCGACGTCGTCGGTGACGAAGGCCGGCGCGGCGACCGGCACCTGCCGCCCCTTGCTGAAGAACCAGGACCAGGGGCGGCCCGAGCTGCGGTCCATCAGCGCGGTGAGCGGAAAGCCGGACAGCATGTCGAGACTCTTCGGGATGCCGGTGCGCTCGACCAGCGCGGGCGCGGCCACCACGTGGAGCCGCATCTTGCCGACCGTGCGCGCAACGAAGCGTGCATCGCGGATCGGGCCCGCGCGCACGCCGATGTCGATCTGTTCGTCGACCACGTCGGCATGCGCCTCCGACAGCCGCAGGTCGAGCACCAGGCCCGGATGCGCGGCCAGCATCGGCGCGAGCGCTTCCGGGATCAGGCGCCGGCCGAACACGTTGGGCGCGGTGACGCGCACCGTGCCCGCGTGCTGCGACAGCGCGCGCCGGTCGGCGCGGTGGAACAGCGCATCGACGCCGCCGACCGCGGCGCGCGCGCGCTCGGCGAGCTGCCGACCGAAATCGGTGAGCTGCACGCCGCGCGTGCTGCGGTGGAACAGCGGCTCGCCCAGTTCTTCTTCCAGCTCGCGCACCGCGCGCGTCACGACCTGCGGCGAGACGGACAGGCGCGCGGCGGCCTCGCGGAAATTGGCAGCGGCGGCGGCGGTGCAGAACACGCGCAGGGCTTCGAGACGGTTGGCCATGGGGGCTTTCAAGAGAAGGTGTATTCCAGATCAAGGAATTCTGAAGTCGACAGAGTTTCATTTACGGGAACGCGTGGATTTTCCACACTGCATGCACTTCTTCAACAACACACCCGAAAGGAATTTCCCATGACATCCGTTCAAGACAACATCCGCGGCAAGGTCGCCATCGTCACCGGCGCGAGCAGCGGGCTCGGCGAATCGACAGCGCGCCACCTGGCCGCGCGCGGCGCCAAGGTGGTGCTCGCGGCGCGCCGCACCGACCGGCTGGAGAAGGTCGTCGCCGAGATCCGCGAGGCCGGCGGCGAGGCCATCGCCGTGGCCACCGACGTGGCCCAGCGTGCCGACCTGGATCAGCTCGCCGCCGCGACGGTCGAGGCCTTCGGCCGCATCGACGTGCTGGTCAACAACGCGGGCGTGATGCCGCTGTCGCCGATCGAGAAGCTCAAGGTCGACGAGTGGGACCGCACCATCGACGTCAACATCAAGGGCGTGCTCTACGGCATTGCCGCGGTGCTGCCGCGCATGCAGGCGCAGGGCAGCGGCCACATCGTCAACGTCGCGTCGATCGCGGGGCTCAAGGTGTTCACGCCGATCGGCACCGTCTACAGCGCGACCAAGCATGCAGTGCGCGCAATCTCCGAAGGGCTGCGCGTCGAAATGGGCAACAGCGGCGTGCGCGTGACCATCGTCTCGCCCGGCGCGGTGGAGTCGGAGCTGAAGTTCGGCAGCACCGACGCCGAGAGCGCGGCCGGCGTGAAGGCGTTCTACGAGGCCAACCAGATTCCCGCCGATTCGGTGGCACGCGCGGTGGTCTATGCCGTGGAGCAGCCCGCGGACGTGGACATCAACGAGGTGGTGCTGCGGCCGGTCTCGCAGGAGTTCTGATCCGGGAGGGCGGGGCTTGGCGGCCCCTCTGCGCACCCATTAACCTTCAAGTGTTGAAGGTCATTGCCAGCCAAAAGTGCAAAGCCCCTGCAAAATAGAACGACCGTTCGTTTTATTCCGGAGCTTCCACGATGTCTGTCAATGCCGTTCCCGCCAAGCCGGCCCGCGCCGCCCAGAAGGGCCAGCAGACCAAGGCCGTCATCGTCGACGCCGCGCTGGCGCTGGCGGCGCAGATCGGGCTCGAGGGCCTGTCGATCGGTGCCGTGGCCGAGCTCACCAAGATGAGCAAGTCGGGCGTGTTTGCCCACTTCGGCTCGCGTGAGGAACTGCAGATTTCCGTGGTGCGCGAGTATCACGCACGTTTCGAGCAGGAAGTGTTCTTTCCCGCCCTCGAGGCGCCGCGCGGCCTGCCGCGCCTGCGCGCCATGTTCGCCAACTGGATGAAGCGCACCTCGGCCGAGATCGACTCGGGCTGCATCTACATCAGCGGCGCCTCCGAATTCGACGACCGTCCCGGCCCGGTGCGCGATGCGCTGGTGGAGTCGGTCAGCATCTGGCAGGCGGCCGTGCTGCGCGCCATCGTCCAGGCCAAGAGCGAAGGCCATCTGCGCGCCGATGCCGACGAGCGGCAGCTGGCCTTCGAGATCCACGGCCTGATCCTCGCGCTGCACTACGAAGCGCGCTTCCTGCAGGTGCCGGGTTCCATCGGCCGCGCCAACGTCGGCTTCGACAACATCCTGGCGCGCAGTGCCACGCCCGATGCGCCGCCCGCCGAAGCCGCGGCAGCGACCAAGCCCGCCGCCTCCCGCCGGCTCAAGCCGGTGCGCTGAGCGGCCCCTTTTCCCTTTTTTCTTTTTCCCTTTCAGTTTTCGACCAGGAGAGTCCCGGATGCCCAGCTACAACCCACCCTTGCGCGACATGCAGTTCGTGCTGCACGAAGTGCTCAACGTCGCCGACGAACTCAAGGCGCTTCCGGCCCATGCCGAGACCGATGCCGACACCATCAACGCGGTGATCGAGGAGGCCGGCAAGTTCGCCGCCGAGGTCACTTTTCCGCTCAACATCAGCGGCGACGAAGAGGGCTGCACGCTCGACAAGGCCACGCATGAAGTCAAGACGCCCAAGGGCTTCAAGGACGCCTACGCCAAGTATGTCGAAGGCGGCTGGCCCGCGCTGTCGTGCGACCCGGCCTTCGGCGGCCAGGGCCTGCCTTTCGTGGTGAACCAGTGCCTGTTCGAAATGCTCAACAGCGCCAACCAGGCCTGGACCATGTACCCCGGCCTCTCGCACGGCGCCTACGAAGCGCTGGTGGCCCACGGCACCGAAGAACAGAAGAAGACCTACCTGCCCAAGCTCACGAGCGGCGAATGGACCGGCACCATGTGCCTGACCGAGCCGCACTGCGGCACCGACCTGGGCCTGCTGCGCACCAAGGCCGAGCCGCAGCCCGACGGCACCTACCGCATCACGGGCAGCAAGATCTTCATCTCGGCCGGCGAGCACGACATGACGAGCAACATCATTCACCTGGTGTTGGCCCGCCTGCCCGATGCGCCCAAGGGCAGCAAGGGCATCAGCCTGTTCGTGGTGCCGAAGTACAAGGTCAAGGCCGACGGCTCGCTGGGCGAGCGCAACCCGATCTTCTGCGCCGGACTGGAGCACAAGATGGGCATCCATGGCAACGCCACCGCGCAGATCGTGATCGAAGGCGCCACCGGTTCGCTGGTGGGCGAGCCCAACAAGGGCCTGCAGGCCATGTTCGTGATGATGAATGCCGCGCGCCTGGGCGTGGGCAACCAGTCGCTCGGCCTGACCGAAGTGGCTTACCAGAATGCGCTGGCCTACGCCAAGGACCGCATCCAGATGCGTTCGCTCTCGGGCGTGAAGGCCAAGGACAAGGAAGCCGATCCGATCATCGTGCACCCCGACGTGCGCAAGATGCTGCTCACGGCCAAGGCATACGCCGAAGGCGGCCGCGCGCTGCAGATCTTCTGCACGCTGCTGCTCGACAAGGAGCACAACCATCCCGACGAGAAGGTCCGCAAGGACTCCGGCGAGCTGGTGGCGCTGCTCACGCCCATCGTCAAGGCCTTCATCACCGACAACGGCCACATCGCCACCAACGCCTGCATGCAGGTGTTCGGCGGCCATGGCTTCATCAAGGAATGGGGCATGGAGCAGTTCGTGCGCGACAACCGCATCAACATGATCTATGAAGGCACCAACACCATCCAGTCGCTGGACCTGCTGGGCCGCAAGGTGCTGGGCAATAACGGCGCATCGCTCAAGAAGTTAGGCAAGCTGGTTGCGAAGCTGGTCGAAGAAGAAGGTGTGAACGAGAAGATGGCCGAGTTCATCAACCCGATCGCGGGCCTGGGCGACCAGCTCACCAAGTTCACGACCGAGATCGGCTTCAAGGGCTTCCAGAACCCCGACGAAGTGGGCGCCGCCGCGGTCGACTACCTGCGCGTGGCCGGTCACTTCGTGTTCGGCTACCTGTTCGCGCGCATGGCGCAGGTCGCGCTGCGCCAGATCGCGGCCGGCAACACCGACCCGTTCTACGTCGCCAAACTGCAGACCGCGCGCTTCTACTTCGCCAAGCTGTTCCCCGAGACCGCGACGCTGATGCGCACCGCGCGCGCCGGCAGCAAGGTGCTGATGGATACCGACGCGGCGCTGGCCTGAGGCCTTCGTCCTTTCTTCATCGTCCGACCGGGAGCCGCCCATGAAATCGACGCTTGCAGCCATCGTCCTCGCCGTCACTTCCGCCGTGGCCGCGGCCCAGACCACGCCGGTGGGGCTGTGGCGCAACGTCGACGACAAGACCGGCGAGGCCAAGGCCGAGATCCGCATCGGCGAGGCCAACGGCGCGCTCATCGGCCGCATCGAGAAGTCGCTCAAGAAGGACGCCAAGCCCGACGCGATCTGCGACGAATGCAGCGACGACCGCAAGGGCAAGCCCATCACCGGGCTCGACATCATCCGCGGCGGCAGGAAGGCCGAGGGCAAGGACGTCTGGGAAGGCGGAAAGATCCTCGACCCCGAGAACGGCAAGGAATACCGCGCGAGCTTCACGCCGATCGAAGGCGGCAAGAAGCTCGAAGTGCGCGGCTACCTGGGCCCCTTCTGGCGTACCCAGACCTGGAATCGTGCCCAGTAAACCACCGCACTTTCAATCCAAGAAATACCAATCAACATGTCCCGATTCCAAGTGAAGAAAGTCGCCGTGCTCGGCGCCGGCGTGATGGGCGCGCAGATCGCGGCCCACCTCGTCAACGTGCGCGTGCCCGTGGTGCTGTTCGACCTGGCCGCAAAGGAAGGCCCGAAGAACGGCATCGTCTCGCGCGCCATCGACAACCTCAAGAAGCTCAAGCCCGCGCCGCTCGGCGACGTGGCCGACGCGGTGCTCATCGAGCAGGCCAACTACGAAGACGACCTCGCCAAGCTCGGCGAGTGCGACCTCGTCATCGAAGCCATTGCCGAGCGCATGGATTGGAAGCTCGATCTGTACAGGAAGATCGCGCCCCATGTCGCCAAGCATTCGATCCTGGCCTCCAACACTTCGGGCCTGTCGATCACCAAGCTCAGCGAGGCGCTGCCTGAAGCGCTGAAGCCGCGCTTCTGCGGCATTCACTTCTTCAACCCGCCGCGCTACATGTTCCTGGTGGAGCTGATCAACACGCCCACCACCGAGCCGCAGGTGCTCGACGACCTCGAGGCCTTCGTCACCAGCACGCTCGGCAAGGGCGTGGTGCGCGCGCACGACACGCCCAACTTCATTGCCAACCGCGTCGGCATCGCCGGCATGCTGGCCACGCTGAAGGAAGTCGAGAAATTCGGCCTGACGCCCGACGTGGTGGACGACCTCACGGGCAAGAAGCTGGGCCGCGCGAGCTCGGGCACCTTCCGCACCGCCGACGTGGTGGGCCTGGACACCATGGCGCACGTCGTGAAGACGCTGCAGGACAACCTCAACGCCGAAACCGATCCGTTCTATGCCAACTTCTCGACGCCGTCGGTGCTCGCCAAGCTGCTCGAGCTCGGCAACCTGGGCCAGAAGACCAAGGCCGGCTTCTTCAAGAAGGTCGGCCGCGACATCCTGCGCTTCGACCTCCAGAGCGGCGAGTACGTGCCCGCCGGCGCCAAGGCCGACGAGGTGTATGGCCGCATGCTGAAGAAGCCCGCGGGCGAACGCCTGAAGCTCTTGCGCGAGAGCGAAGGGCCGCAGGGGCAGTTCCTCTGGGCCATCCTGCGCGACGGGTTCCACTACGCCGCGGTGCACCTGGCCGACATCGCCGAGAGCGCGCGCGACATCGACTTTGCGATGCGCTGGGGCTTCGGCATGAAGCAGGGCCCGTTCGAGCTCTGGCAGGAAGCCGGCTGGGCGCAGGTCGCCAAGTGGGTGCAGGAAGATATCGACGCCGGCAAGGCGCTGAGCACGGTGCCGCTGCCCAAGTGGGTGTTCGAAGGCCCGGTGGCCGAGGCCGGTGGCGTGCACACGCCCGAAGGCTCGTGGAGCGCGTCGCAGAACAAGTTCGTTCCGCAGCGCAAGCTGCCGGTACACGGGCGCCAGCTGTTCCCCGAAAGCGTGCTCGGCGCGAACGCGGCGGATGCCAACACGGCCGGCACCACCATCAGCGACGAAGGCGATGTGCGCGTGTGGACGCTCGACGGCGAAGTGCTGATCGCGAGCATCCATTCGAAGATGCATGCGATCAGCCCCGACGTGGCCGAGGCGCTGGGCGCCGCGGTCGACCTGGCCGAAGCCGAATACAAGGGCCTCGTGATCTGGTCGCCCGATGAGATGTTCTCGGTCGGCGCCGACCTGCAGGCGATGCTGCCGGCCTTCGTGGTCGCGGGCATCGGTGCGGTGGAGGGCGCGGAAGAAGAGCTGCAGAACGTGATGCTCAAGATCCGCTACGCGAGCGTGCCGGTGATCTCGGCCGTGCGCGGCATGGCGCTGGGCGGCGGCTGCGAGCTGGCCATCCATTCGGCCAGGCGCGTTGCCGCGATGGAAAGCTACATCGGCCTCGTCGAAGTGGGCGTGGGCCTGATTCCGGGCGCCGGAGGCCTGACCTACATCGCACGCCGCGCGGCCGAGAACGCCGCGGCCTCGACGGGCACCGACCTGCTGCCGTTCTTGACCGAAGGCTTCACGGCCGCCGCGATGGCCAAGGTGGGCACCGGCGCGCTCGATTCGAAGAAGCTCGGCTACCTGCTGGACAGCGACATCATCGTGCCGAACAAGGACGAGTTGCTCTACGTGGCGCTGCAGCAGGCCAAGGCCATGGCCGACGCCGGCTACCGCCCGCCGTTGCGCCGCACGTTCCGCGTGGCGGGCCGCAGCGGCGCCGCGACGATCAAGGGCCAGCTCGTGAACATGCGCGACGGCGGCTTCATCAGCGCGCACGACTTCCACATCGCGAGCCTGATCGCCAACGTGGTGACCGGCGGCGACGTGGACGCCGGCTCGCTCGTGACCGAGGAGTACCTGATGGCGCTGGAACGCAAGGCGTTCTGCTCGCTCATCGTGCATCCGAAGACGCAGGAGCGGATCATGGGGATGCTGAGCACGGGGAAGCCGGTGCGGAACTGACCTGCATTTCTCCTTCCCCCTCCGGGGGAAGGCAGGAATGGGGGCGACCTCCAACCAAGCACGATGCGAAACCAGTCCACGCCCAACGCACGCGCAAACGCGCAGGTGCTTCGCCGCGAGATGACCGATTCGGAGCGAAAGCTCTGGGGCGGACTGCGCGCTGAGCAACTGGGTGTGAAATTTAGGCGCCAGCATCCGCTGGGCAACTACGTCGCGGATTTCGCGTGCCTTGCACCCAAGCTGATCGTCGAACTCGACGGATCGCAGCATCAGGTGCAGCAAGGCTACGACGCGCGACGTGACGCATTCTTCCGCGCGCAGGGTTTCGATGTGCTGCGCTTTGCATCGAACGATCCGTTCACCAATCTTGATGGGGTTCGCCAGGCCATTGCCAATCGGCTTGCCGAGTTGATGCCGCCGGCCCCCATCCCAGCCTTCCCCCGGAGGGGGAAGGAGCAAGAAAATCTAGGAGCTTCTTCATGAGCAGCAAACAAGTCCAAGACGCCTACATCGTCTCCGCCACCCGCACCCCCATCGGCAAGTCGCATCGCGGCTACTTCCGCAACTACCGCCCCGACGACCTGCTCGCGACCACGCTCAAGGCCGCACTCGCCGCCGTGCCCGGCCTCGATCCCAAGGCCATCGAGGACATCATCTGCGGCTGCGCGATTCCCGAATCGCAGCAGGGCCTGAACGTGGCGCGCATCGGCGCGGTGCTCGCGGGCCTGCCGACCAGCATCGGCGGCATCACCGTGAACCGCTTCTGCGCCTCGGGCCTGTCGGCCGTGCAGATGGCCGCGGACCGCATCCGCGTGGGCGAGGCCGACGTGATGATCGCGGCCGGCGTCGAAAGCATGAGCATGGTGCCGATGATGGGCAACTCGCCCTCGCTGTCGCCCGCGATCTTCGAGCGCGAGGGCGACGTGGGCATCGCCTACGGCATGGGCCTCACGGCCGAGAAGGTCGCGCAGCAGTGGAAGGTGAGCCGCGAGGCGCAGGACGCGTTCGCGCTCGCCTCGCACCAGAAGGCCCTGGCCGCGCAGAAGGCTGGCAAGTTTGCCGACGAGATCACACCCATCGAAGTGACCGACCGCACGCCGGACCTGGAAACCGGCGAATCGATTGCCAAGACGCGCACCGTGAATCTCGACGAAGGCGCGCGTCCCGACACCAGCCTCGAAGGCCTGGCCAAGCTGCGCACCGTGTTTGCCGCGCGCGGCACCGTGACGGCCGGCAACAGCTCGCAGACCTCCGATGGCGCGGGCGCGCTGATCCTCGCGAGCGAGAAAGCCGTGAAGCAGTACGGGCTCACGCCGCTCGCGCGCTTCGTGAGCTTTGCCAGCAAGGGCGTGCCGCCACACATCATGGGCATCGGCCCGATCGAGGCCATTCCGGCCGCGCTGCGCTACGCGGGCCTGAAGCACGAGGACATCGACTGGTTCGAGCTCAACGAAGCCTTCGCCGCGCAGTCGCTCGCCGTGATCAACACGCTGGGGCTCGACCCGAGCAAGGTCAACCCGATGGGCGGCGCGATCGCCCTGGGCCATCCGCTCGGCGCGACCGGCGCAATCCGTGCGGCCACGGTGGTGCATGCGCTGCGGCGCGAGAACCTGAAGTACGGCATGGTCACGATGTGCGTGGGCATGGGGCAGGGCGCCGCGGGAATTTTCGAACGCGTCTGATCGTTCCACCACCTGCCACATGCACGCGCACCAGCACCAGAAACTTCGGGTGGACGACGAGACGCAGCTCGCCGTGCGCCGCTACGAGCCGGCGGGTGAGGCCCGGGCCAGCATCGTCATCGGCGGTGCGATGGGCGTGCGCCAGTCGTTCTACGAACCCTTCGCGCAGTGGCTCGCGCAGCAGGGCCTGCGTGTCTGGACCTTCGACTACCGCGGCTCGGGCGATTCGCGCAACGGTGCCTCGCTGCGCGGCTTCGAGGCCGACCTGTTCGACTGGGCGCGCGACTACGAAGCGGTGATCGACGCCGCCAAGGCCGCGCTGCCCGAACAGCCGCTCTACCTCCTCGGCCACAGCCTGGGCGCGCAGCTGCCGGGTTTCCTGCAGCGCCCCGGGCAGGTGGACGGCCTCGTCAGCATCGCCGCCGGCAGCGGCTACTGGCGCGAGAACGCGCCCAAGCTCAGGCGCAGCATCCTCTACTTCTGGTTCGTGCTCGTGCCGCTGGCCACGCGGCTGTGCGGCTACTTTCCGGGCCGCCGGCTCAAGAAGGTGGGCGACCTGCCGCGCGGCGTGATCCTGCAATGGCGGCGCTGGTGCCTCCATCCGCGCTACAGCGTGGGCGCCGAAGGCGATCTGGCGCTGCAGAGTTATGGGCGCGTGCGCTTCCCGGTGCTCGCGCTGTCGATCACCGACGACGAGCTCATGACGCTCGCCGGCACCGAAAGCCTGCTGAGCTTCTATGCCGGCGCGCCGCGCGCCATGGAGCGGATTGCGCCGGCCGACGTGCAGGCGCGGCGCATCGGGCACTTCGGTTTCTTCCGCGAACAGTTCAGCCGGAGCCTGTGGCCGAGCACGGTCGACAAGCTGCACCGGCTGGCCGCGCTTACCGCAGTGCAGCAAGCCGGCGTCCCGCACACGACTGCGTGACGCCATCCACCGGAGGCACACTGCAAATCATCATGAGCACGCAACACCCCTTCGACAAGGCCCTGGCCCTGCAGCACAGCGACATCCGCGCGGGTCACTTCACCGGTGCCACGAGCCCCGACTACTGGAACATGGTCGGCCCATTCGGCGGCGCCACGGCGGCCATTGCGCTGCAGTCGGTGATGCAGCATCCGGATGTGCTGGGCACGCCGATCGCGCTGACCGTCAACTTCGCGGCCGCGCTGGAGGCCGGCGCATTCGACGTGCAGGCCACGGCGGTGCGCACCAACCGCTCGACCCAGCACTGGACCGTGCAGATCACGCAGCCCGGCGCAGGCGGCGCGCCGAACATGACCACCACTGCCACCGTGGTGACGGCCGCGCGCCGCGACACCTGGGGCCAGAGCGACCTGCCGATGCCCGAGGCGCCCCGGCCCGAGACGGTCGAGCGCCTGAGCATCGGCCCGTCCGGCGTGGCCTGGCTCGACCAGTACGAGATGCGCCTGTTCAGCGGCCGCATTCCCGCGAAGTGGGACGCGAGCCTGCATCACAGCGAAAGCCGGCTCTGGCTGCGCGACGCGCAGGCGCGGCCGCTCGACTTTGCCTCGCTGGCCGCCATGAGCGACGTGTTCTATCCGCGCGTCTGGCTGCGCCGCGCCAAGCATGTGCCGGCCGGTACGGTGTCGATCACCACGTATTTCCATGCCGGCCCGGCGCAGCTGGCCGAGGTCGGCACGGGCTACCTGCTGTGCCGGGCGGCGGGGCAGCAGTTCTTCAACGGCTTCTTCGACCAGGCGGCGCATCTGTGGAGCGAGCAGGGCGTGCTGCTCGTCACCTCGAACCAGATCGTCTACTACAAAGAATAGCGATCGATGACTTCCATGCAAAAGACCGCACTCATCGTCGGCGCCGGCGACGCCACCGGCGGCGCCATTGCCCGCCGTTTCGCGCGCGAGGGCTATGCCACCTGCGTCACGCGCCACAGCCTCGACAAGCTGCAGCCGCTGGTCGCGCAGATCGAGGCCGTGGGCGGCCGTGCCCACGCCTTCGGCTGCGATGCGCGCAAGGAAGAGGAAGTGGTCGCGCTCGTCGAGCAGATCGAATCGACGATCGGGCCGATCGAGGTGATGGTGTTCAACATCGGCGCGAACGTGCCCGAGAGCATCCTGGCCGAGACCGCGCGCAAGTACTTCAAGGTGTGGGAGATGGCCTGCTTCTCGGGCTTTCTGAACGGGCGCGAGGTGGCCAGGCGCATGGTGGCGCGCGAGATGCCGAAGAGCGGGCATCGCGGCACGATCATCTTCACGGGTGCCACGGCCTCGCTGCGCGGCGCGGCCAACTTCGGTGCCTTCTCGGGCGCGAAGATGGCGCTGCGTGCGCTGGCCCAGTCGATGGCACGCGAGCTCGGGCCGCAGGGCATTCACGTCGCGCACGTGGTGGTCGACGGCGCCATCGACACCGAGTTCATCCGCAGCAATTTTCCCGAGCGCTATGCGCTGAAGGAAAGCGACGGCATCCTGAACCCCGAGCACATCGCCGACAGCTACTGGATGCTGCACTCGCAGCCGCGCGACGCCTGGACGCATGAGCTTGATCTGCGGCCTTGGTCGGAGAAGTTCTGAGATGATTTCGTGCTGTTCGATTCGTCGTGTTGTGTTTGAAGTTCTTCTTTCAGGGCGCGCTCCCGCCGACGGGGTACCTTGCTCCGCGAATGTCCTCCGGCCTGCGGCCTCCTCCTTTATTTCGCTGCGCAAGGCACCCCATCGACGGGAGCGTTGGACAGAGCGGTCGTTGATCGCAAGATCATTAGCAGCGTGCCCTGTGCACGCGCCCTGAACAACAGCGCCAAGAACAAGAGCACCTCATAAGGAGACCCCAATGACAAAAAAAGTCGAGTTCTATTTCGACTTCGGCAGCCCCGCCGCCTACCTGGCCGCCACGCAGCTGCCGCACGTGTGCGCCGACACCGGCGCCGAGCTGGTGTGGAAGCCCATGCTGCTGGGCGGCGTGTTCCAGGCCACCGGCAACCGGTCGCCGGCCGAGGTCGTGCCCAAGGCGCCGTACATGACCATCGACCTGCAGCGCTTTGCTAAACGCTACGGCGTGCCCTTCGTGCACAACCCGCACTTTCCCATCAACACGCTGCTGCTGATGCGCGGCGCCACCGGCATCCAGATGACGGAGCCGGCACGCTTCGGCGCGTATGTCGATGCCGTCTTCCATGCGATGTGGGTCGAGCCGAAGAACATGAACGACCCGGCCACCGTGGCCGCCGTCTTGCAGAATGCGGGCTTCGACGCCGCCGCCTTGCTTGCGCTGGCCGGCACGCAGGACGTGAAGGACCGCCTGAAGGCCGTCACGCAGGAAGCGGTGGCGCGCGGCGTGTTCGGCGCGCCCACCATGTTCGTCGGCGACCAGATGTTCTGGGGCCAGGACCGCCTGGATTTCGTGCGCGAAGCCCTCGACGCCTGATCGCGCCGCCATCAAAACCGTTTTATCCAAGGACCATTCCCATGAGCGACATCCTCGTCCACACCGAAGCCGGGGTGATGACCCTCACCTTCAACCGCGTCGACAAGAAGAACTCCATCACCAGCAGCATGTACGGCGAACTCGCCGATGCACTGGCCGCAGCCGAGGGCGATGCGGCCGTGCGCTGCGTGCTGATCCAGGGCGACCCCACCATTTTCAGCGCGGGCAACGACATCGGCGACTTCCTGAACGCGCCGCCCGCCGGCAAGGACTCGCCGGTGTTCCGCTTCCTGCGCGGCATCGCGGCCTTTCCGAAGCCCATCGTGGCTGCCGTGTGCGGCCCGGCCGTGGGCGTCGGCACCACGATGCTGTTCCATTGCGACCTGGTCTACGCGGGCGACAACGCGGCCTTCTCGATGCCTTTCGTGAACCTGGGCCTGTGCCCCGAGGCGGCGTCGAGCCTGCTGGTGCCGCAGATGCTGGGTTACCACCGCGCGGCCGAGGCACTGCTGCTGGGCGAGCCCTTCATGGCCGAGGCCGCGCTCGAAGTGGGCCTGGTCAACCGCATCGTGCCGCCCACCGAAGCCAATGCCATCGCGCAGGTGCAGGCCCGCAAGCTCGCGGCCAAGCCGCTGAGCGCGCTGGTCGAGACCAAGCGCCTGCTGAAGAAGGCGCAGATGCCTGCCGTGCTCGAACGTATGGACGAAGAAGGCGCGAGCTTCGGCCGCATGCTGCGCGAACCCGCCGCACGCGAAGCCTTTGGCGCGTTCATGGAAAAGCGCAAGCCCGATTTCTCCAAGGTTTGAGGCGCGTTTCGCGCTTGCCCGAAAACGGTGCATGCGTACACTGTCGCCGTGCAAGTTTTCGAGACAAGATCGCCGGCAACGTCCACCCGGCGCACGAATGATGCTACTGAAAAAGTAGCAATCGACACCACGCGCAGGCGTACTTTAGGCCTGCTCGCAGGCACCCTGGCCGCGCCTTCGCTGGCCTTGGCCCGCGTGCGGCCGCTGCGCATCGGCGTCATCGGTTCCTGGTCCGGCCCCTATGCCGCCGGGGGGCGCCAGTTCGATGCCGGCATGTCGGTCTGGCTCGCCGCCCACAACCAGCGCATCGCCGGGCGTCCGGTCGAGCTGCTGCGCCGCGACGTGCCCGGCAGCGCGCCCGAGCAGGCGCGCCGCCACGCGCAGGACCTGGTGGAGGGCGAACGCGTGGACCTGCTCGCGGGGCTGGACTTCAGCTCCAACGCCTATGCCGTGGGTGCCGTGGCCACGCAGGCCAAGGTGCCGCTGCTGGTGATGAATGCGGCGTCGTCGGGCATCACGGCGCGTTGCCCGTTCGCGGTGCGGGTGTCCTTCACCATCGCGCAGGTCACGATGCCGCTGGCGCGCTGGGCGATCCAGCAAGGGCTGCGCGACGTCTGCACCGTGGTGGCCGACTATGCCTCGGGTGTCGATGCCGAGAGCGCCTTCGTCTCGGCCGTCACCGCCGGCGGCGGGCGCGTCGGCGCGATGCTGCGCGTGCCGCTCAACACGCTGGACTATTCGGCCTACATGCTGCGGCTGCGCGAGCTCAGGCCGCAGGCGGTGTTCTTCTTCCTGCCTTCGGGCCAGATGCCCGCGACTTTCCTCAAGTTCTGGCGCGACCGCGGCATGGCCGACACCGGCATCCGCCTGCTCGCGACCGGCGACGCCACCGACGACCACTACCTCGAAGGCATCGGCGAGCTGGCCGATGGCCTCGTGACCAGCCACCATTATTCGTTTGCCCACGAGTCGGCGGCCAACCGCCGCTTCACCGACGTCTTCGGGGCCGAGTACGGCAGCCACCTGCGGCCCGGCTATTTCGCGGTGGCGGCGCACGATGCGCTCGCGGCGGCCGATGCCGCGATGAGTTCGCCGGCCGCGCGCAGCGGCTTGAGCGGCGAACGGCTGGTGGACGCTTTCCGGGGCCTCCAGCTCGAGAGCCCGCGCGGCCCGATCGAGATCGACGCCCACACGCGGGACATCGTGCAGGCCGTCTACATCCGCCGCACCGAGCGGCTCGACGGGCGCTGGGTCAACCGCGAGTTCGAACGCTTCGAGCGGGTGCGCGAGCCGGCGCTGTGAGCGCGCTCAGGGTTGCTGCTCGATCGGCCGGGGCCGGCCGTTGTCGTCGATGGCCACGTAGGTGAAGGTGGCTTGGGTCACCTTGACGTATTCGCCCTGCGCCTTGAAGCGCTCGGCGAAGACCTCGACCGTGACGGTGATCGAGGTGCGCCCGATGCGCACCAGCTTCGAATAGAAGGACAGGATGTCGCCCAGCCGCACCGGCTGCTTGAAGATGAATTCATTCACCGCGACGGTGGCCATGCGCCCCTTGGCGTAGCGTGCCGGAATGACCGAGCCGGCCAGGTCGCACTGCGCCATGACCCAGCCGCCGAAGATGTCGCCGTTGGCATTGACGTCGGCCGGCATCGGGATGACCTTGAGCACCAGCTCCATGTCGGTGGGCAGGCTCTTGAGGGTTGCGGCAGCGGCGGTGCTGGAAATATCGGACATGGGCACAATCTGGAACAAACGAAGCAACCACGATTGTCCCTCATGCGCCGCAGCGGCGAAGCCCTACCTCCTCCCCCCCACAGCGCCACCGGCCATGCGCCGGCGCGCAGCGACCGCTCCGACTGGGCGACGCTGCGCCGCCTTTTCCCCTATCTCTGGCAGTACAAGTGGCGGGTGATCGCCGCGCTCGGCTTCATGGTGGGCGCCAAGGTGGCCAACGTGGGCGTGCCGGTGCTGCTCAAGAACCTGATCGACACGATGACGCCCAAGCCGGACATGGCGCAGGCGCTGCTGATCGTGCCCATCGGGCTTTTGCTGGCCTACGGGCTGCTGCGCTTTTCGACCGCGCTGTTCGGCGAACTGCGCGAGCTGATCTTCGCCAAGGCCACCGAGGGCACGGCGCGGCAGATCGCGCTGGAGGTGTTCGGCCACCTGCATTCGCTGAGCCTGCGCTTCCACCTGGAGCGCCAGACCGGCGGCATGACGCGCGACATCGAGCGCGGTACGCGCGGGGTGCATTCGCTGATCTCGATGTCGCTCTACAGCATCGTGCCGACCCTCATCGAGCTGGCGCTGGTGCTCACCATCCTGGGCGTGAAGTTCGATTCGCTGTTCGTCTGGATCACGGGCGCGGCGCTGGTGCTCTACATCACCTTCACGGTCACGGTGACCGAGTGGCGCACCCAGTTCCGCAAGACCATGAACGAGCTCGACTCCATGGCCCAGAGCCGCGCGGTCGATTCGCTCTTGAACTACGAAACCGTCAAGTACTTCAACAACGAGGAGTTCGAGGCCAGGCGCTACGACGCCAGCCTGGACCGCTACCGCAAGGCCGCCATCAAGAGCCAGCGCACGCTGAGCATGCTCAACACCGGCCAGCAGCTGATCATCGCGACCAGCCTGGTGCTGATGCTGTGGCGCGCGACCTCGGGCGTGGTGGAAGGGCGCATGACGCTGGGCGACCTGGTGATGGTCAACGCCTTCATGATCCAGCTCTACATTCCGCTCAACTTCCTGGGCGTGATCTACCGCGAGATCAAGCAGAGCCTGACCGACCTCGACAAGATGTTCGTGCTGCTCGAAAAGGAGCGCGAGGTACGCGACGCGCCCGGCGCGCCGCCGCTCGCTGGCGCCGACTCCACCGTGCGCTTCGAGGACGTGAGCTTTGCCTACGAGCCCGCCCGGCCCATCCTCAAGCACGTGAGCTTCGAGATCCCGGCCGGCAAGACGGTGGCCGTGGTGGGCCCCTCGGGCTCGGGCAAGTCGACGCTCGCGCGGCTGCTCTACCGCTTCTACGACGTGCAGCAGGGCCGCATCACCATCGGCGGGCAGGACATCCGCGAAGTGCAGCAGTCGAGCGTGCGGCGCGCGATCGGCATCGTGCCGCAGGACACGGTGCTGTTCAACGATACGGTCGAATACAACATCGCCTACGGCCGCCCCGGCGCCACGCGCGAAGAGGTGGAAGGCGCAGCTCGCGCCGCGCGCATCCACGACTTCATCTCGGCCACGCCCAAGGGCTATGAAACCACGGTCGGCGAGCGCGGCCTCAAGCTGTCGGGCGGAGAGAAGCAGCGCGTGGCCATTGCGCGCACGCTGCTCAAGAACCCGCCGATCGTGATCTTCGACGAGGCCACCTCGGCGCTCGACTCGGCCAACGAGCGCGCCATCCAGTCGGAGCTCAGGAGCGCTGCGCAGGACAAGACCACGCTGGTGATCGCGCACCGCCTGTCGACCGTGGTCGACGCGCACGAGATCCTGGTGCTCGAAGCGGGCGTGATCGTCGAGCGCGGCACGCATGCCGAGCTGCTTGCGAAGCAGGGCCGCTATGCGCAGATGTGGGCTTTGCAGAAGAGCGAAGCCACGCCGCTGATGTAGCCCGACCATTTTTTGATATCGAGGAGTTCAGACGTGTCGACCAAGATTCCCCTGCTGGTGCTCAACAGCCTTTCGAGCGCCCACCAGGCCCAGATTGCCGAGGTCTACGACTTGACCTATGCCTTCGACCCCGCCGCGCGCGCCGCCGCCATTGCCGAGCACGGCAAGAAATTCCGCGCGGTGCTGACCATCGGGGTGATCGGCATCACGCCCGAAGAGATCGCGGCCATGCCGGCGCTCGAGCTGATCTGCTGCCTGGGCGCGGGCTACGAAGGCGTGCCGCTCGAAGTGACGCGCGCGCGCGGCATCGCCACCGCCAACGGCGCGGGCACCAATGACGACTGCGTGGCCGACCATGCCTTCGGCCTCTTGATCGGCATCGTGCGCGAGTTCCGCAAGCTCGACCGGCTGTGCCGCGAGGGCGTGTGGCGCGAAGCCATTCCGCAGCCGCCGAACGTGTCGGGCAAGAAGCTCGGCATCCTGGGGCTCGGCACCATCGGCCAGAAGATCGCGAAGCGCGCGGCTGCCTTCGACATGGAGATCGGCTATCACAACCGCAAGCCGCGCGAAGGCGCAGCGCACCGCTACTTCGATGACCTGAAGTCGCTGGCCGCCTGGGCCGATTTCCTGGTGCTGGCCGCGCCGGGCGGGCCTGCCACGCGCCATCTCGTGAATGCCGAGGTGCTCGATGCGCTCGGGCCGCAGGGCTACCTGGTCAGCATCGGGCGCGGCAGCGTGGTCGACACCGAGGCGCTGGCGTCGGCGCTGCGCGAGCACCGCATTGCCGGGGCCGGCCTCGATGTGTACGAGAGCGAGCCGAATCGTCCCGAGCCGCTGATTGGCCTCGACAACGTGCTGCTGACGCCGCACATGGCGGGCTGGTCGCCCGAGGCCACGCAGAAGTCGGTCGACCATTTCCTTGCGAATGCCGAAGGGCACTTCGCGGGGCGCGGCGTGTTGACCCCGGTCTGAGGCCTTGCTCCTTCCCCCGCTGGGGGAAGGCTGGGATGGGGGCGGGCAGGGCGCTCGATGGACGCGCCGCTTGCCCCCACCCCTGCCCTCCCCCGGGAGGGGAGGGAGTCACGCCAATACTGAAGGGCGATGAGAGCCCCAGCCGCAGGCCTGGTCGTACGCATGCCCCAGCCGCAGCACATCGAGGTCCGCATGGATCGGCCCCGCCAGCTGCAGCCCCATCGGCAGCCCGCCTTCGCCGAAGCCGGCGCGCACGTTCAGCGTCGGCAACCCGGCCAGCGTGAACGGCGTGACGATCTCCATCCAGCGGTGATACGTGTCGCTCGCCACGCCAGCGACTTCCTTCGGCCAGTGCAGTTCCGCGTCGAACGGGAACACCTGCGCGGTCGGCGCCAGCACGAAATCGAAGCGCTCGAACAACTTGAGGAATGCACGGTACACGTTCGAGCGGTAGAGCGAGGCCTGGTAGAGCGAGGCCGCATCGAGATGCCGGCTCTGCTCGATTTCCCACTGCGCTTCCGGCTTGAGCTGCGCGAACAGTTTAGGGTCGCTCAGGTAGGCGCCGAGCTTGCCGCCCACCAGCAGCTGGCGCAGCCGCAGCCAGGCGCTCCAGTTGTGCTCGCGCGGCACGTCGAGCGTGCAGGGCTCGACCTCGCAGCCGATGGCGCGGAAGGTGTCCAGCGCCTTCTCCCCGAGTTCGCGGATGCCGGGCGCGAGCGGCAACTCGGGCCAGAGGCTGCCGAGCCAGCCGATGCGCAGGCCTTTTCCATCGCCGTCAAGCGCGATGGCGTCGGGCGAGGGCAGCGCCTGCGGCGACGACAGCGGGACGCGCGTGTCGAAGCCCGCCTGCACCGCGAGCAGCCGCGCGGCGTCTTCCACCGTCCGAGCCATCGGGCCTTCGGTGCCCAGCTGCTGGAAGAACAGCTCCTGCTCGGGATCGCCAGGCACGCGGCCGCGCGAGGGCCGCATGCCGATCACGTTGTTGAACGCGGCCGGGTTGCGCAGCGAACCCATCATGTCGCTGCCGTCGGCCACCGGCAGCATGCCCAGGGCCAGCGCCACGGCCGCGCCGCCGCTGCTGCCGCCGGCGCTGCGCTCGGGCGCATGGGCGTTGCGCGTGATGCCGAACACCGTGTTGTAGGTGTGCGAGCCCAGGCCGAATTCGGGCGTGTTGGTCTTGCCGATCACGATGGCGCCGGCCGCGCGCATGCGCGCGACGTGCAGGCTGTCGGTGCGCGCCGGCGAGCGCGGCGACAGCGGCGAGCCCATCGAGGTCGGCAGGCCGGCCGCGTGGCTCAGGTCCTTCACCGCCAGCGGAAAGCCATGCATCCAGCCACGCCGTTCGCCGCGCGCCAGCTCGGCATCGCGCTCGCGGGCTTCGGCCAGCAGGGCCGCGGGCTCGCGCAGCGAAACGATGGCGTTGAAGCGCGGGTTGAGCGCCTCGATGCGCGCCAGCGAGGCTTGCATCAGTTCTTGGCAAGACACGCTGCGGGCCGCGATGCGGCGCGAGAGTTCGGTGGCGCTGAGGTCGAGCAGGTCGGCTGAAGGCATGGCGAATGCGGGAAAAGGAGGGGGAGCCCAGTATGGCGCGGCGCTCGCATAATCGCCGCGTATGGAAACAAAGTGGCTCGAAGACTTCATCAGTTTGGCGGAAACGCGCAGCTTCAGCCGCTCGGCCCAGTTGAGGCACGTGACCCAGCCCGCGTTCTCGCGCCGCATCCAGGCGCTCGAAGGCTGGGCCGGCACCGACCTGGTCGACCGCAGTTCCTACCCCACGCGCCTCACGCCTGCGGGCCAGACGCTCTACAGCCAGGCCATCGAGATGCTGCAGTCGCTGCAGAGCACCCGCGCCATGCTGCGCGGCCACTCGGCCGCCGGGCAGGACGTGATCGAGATCGCGGTGCCGCACACGCTGGCCTTCACCTTCTTTCCTTCGTGGGTGACCAGCCTGCGCGAGCACTTCGGCCCCATCAAGAGCCGGCTCATCGCGCTCAACGTGCATGACGCCGTGCTGCGCCTGGTCGAGGGCAGCTGCGACCTGCTGATCGCCTACCACCATCCGTCCCAGCCGCTGCAACTGGACGCCAACAAGTACGAGATGGTCAGCCTGGGCGAGGAAACCGTGGCGCCCTGGGTCAAGGCCGATGCCGACGGCGCGCCGCGCTTCCGGCTGCCCGGCCGGCCCGGCCAGCCGCTGCCCTACCTGGGCTATGCGCCCGGCGCCTACCTGGGGCGGGTGGTCGATCAGCTGCTGAAGGAGTCGGGCACCGCCATCCACCTTGACCGGGTCTATGAAACCGACATGGCCGAAGGCCTGAAGGTCATGGCGCTCGAAGGCCACGGCATCGCCTTCCTGCCGCAGAGCGCGGTGCGCAAGGAGATCAAGGCGCGCAAGCTCGTGAGCGCGCTGCCGCCCGAGATCGACAGCCTGGAGGCGACGATGGAGATCCGCGCCTACCGCGAGCGGCCCGGCGCGCCCGCGCCGGTGAAGACCGGCACAGGCCGCGCCGCGAAGGCTTCGGCCTCCGAGGGCCTGCAGCCCAAGCGCACGGCCGATGCGCTATGGTCGTATCTGGTTGGCGCCCAGCCCGGACGCTGACATCCATCGATTGACGCGCGGAATTTGTGCGCTGCACAATCTATAAATGCAGCGCATAACACTCCCCGCAAACGGCATTGGCGCCGCGGGCCGGGCGGTACTACAGTCGCGGCAGTTTTTTGCCGCTGTCACACAGCAATCTTTACGGCACGCGCCATCCGCGTGCTTTTTTTTAGCCGAGGAACCTGTATGAGCCCCAATTTCAGGACCGAACACGACTTTCTCGGCGAGAAGCAGATTCCTGCCATTGCCTACTGGGGCGTGCACACGGCGCGCGCGGTCGAGAACTTCGCCATCTCCGGCACCCGGGTGTCGGCCATGCCCGACCTGGTGCGTGCGCTGGCCTTCGTGAAGAAGGCCGCCACACGGGCCAATGCCGACCTCGGCGCCATCGACCGCGAGCGCGCAGCCGCCATCATCCTGGCCTGCGAGGACCTCATCGAGGGCAAGCTGCTCGACGAATTCGTGGTCGACGTGATCCAGGGCGGCGCCGGCACCTCCACCAACATGAATGCCAACGAGGTGATCTGCAACCTCGCGCTCGAGAAGCTCGGCCACGAAAAGGGCCGCTACGACGTTCTGCATCCCAACGACCACGTCAACGCCTCGCAGAGCACCAACGACGTCTACCCGACGGCGGTGCGGCTGGCGCTGTGGTTCGCCATCGACAAGCTGCTCGAATCCATGGCCGCGCTGCGCCGGAGCTTCGAGGCCAAGGCGCTCGAGTTCAAGGACATCCTGAAGATCGGCCGCACCCAGCTGCAGGACGCCGTGCCCATGACGCTGGGCCAGGAGTTCCTGACCTACGCCATCATGATCGGCGAGGACGAGGCCCGCCTGGGCGAGGCGCGCGCGCTCATCGAGGAAATCAACCTGGGCGCGACCGCCATCGGCACCGGCATCAACGCGCCGCACGGCTACGCCAACCTGGCCTGCCAGTACCTGGCCGAGCAGACCGGCGTGCCGCTCAAGCAGTCGGCCAACCTCATCGAGGCCACGCAGGACACCGGTGCCTTCGTGCAGCTGTCGGGCGTGCTCAAGCGCGTGGCCACCAAGCTCAGCAAGACCTGCAACGACCTGCGCCTGCTCTCCAGCGGGCCGCAGGCTGGCTTCGGCGAGATCCGGCTGCCCGCGCGCCAGGCGGGCTCGTCGATCATGCCGGGCAAGGTGAACCCGGTGATCCCGGAAGTCATGAACCAGGTGGCCTTCGAGGTCATCGGCAACGACATCACCGTGACCATGGCGTCCGAAGCCGGCCAGCTTCAGCTCAACGCCTTCGAACCGATCATGGGCTGGAGCCTGTTCAAGAGCATCAAGCATCTGGGCAATGCCTGCACCACGCTGCGGCAGAACTGTGTCGACGGCATCGAGGCGAACCGCGAATTCCTGGCCAAGCGGGTGCGCGAATCGGTCACGCTGGTCACAGCGCTCAATCCGCTGATCGGCTACGAGAAGGCGGCGCTGATCGCCAAAACCGCGCTGGCCACTGGCGGGCCGATCGACCTGGTGGCCGAATCGCTCGGCATCATGACGCGCGCCGAGATGGAGGCGCTGCTCGTGCCCGAGAACCTGACCCAGCCCGTGCGCCTGTCCGCGCCGGTGCCGCCGGCTGCCGAGCCCTCGGGCACAAAGGCTGCTTAGTGAAAGTCGGACAATGCCAATGGGTCCACCTGCACCACGACGGCGCTTCGATGCGCGTGGTCGGTGCTGTCGCCATCGAGAATGCACCGGGTTGGTCCGGGTATTCCCCATGACGTGAATGTCTAGAATTTCGTTGTATCTGTATCTTCCAGTCACCTCAGGAGTTTTCCGTATGAACAAGCAAGTATTGGCATTGGCAATCGCAGCCCTGGCTGCCGGCGGCGCCTTTGCACAGGCCAATGACACCCTGGCCAAGATCAAGGCCTCGGGCGCTATCACCGAAGGCGTGCGGGAATCCTCCGGCCTGTCGTACACGCTGGGCAATGGCCAGTACACCGGCTTCCACTACGACGTGTGCGCGAACATCATCAAGGACATCCAGAAGCACCTGGGCCTTGCCAAGCTGGAAACCAAGTACCAGCCCGTGACCTCGCAGAACCGCGTGCCCCTGGTGCAGAACGGCACCGTCGACCTCGAGTGCGGCTCCACCACCAACAACGCCACGCGCCAGAAGGACGTTTCCTTCGCGGTGACCACCTACGTGGAAGAAGTGCGCATCGCGGTCAAGGCCAACTCGGGCATCACCTCCATCAAGGACCTCAACGGCAAGACCGTGGCCACCACCACCGGCACCACCTCGGTGCAGACCCTGCGCAAGAACGAGCGCGCCGGCGGCATCGACTTCAAGGAACTCTATGGCAAGGACCACTCCGACAGCTTCCTGCTGCTCGAATCGGGCCGCGCCGACGCCTTCGTGATGGACGGCTCCATCCTGGCGTCGAACATCGCCAAGTCGAAGTCGCCCGCCGACTACAAGATCGTCGGCGAGGTGCTCAGCGTCGAGCCCATCGCCATCATGATCCGCAAGGACGACCCCGCCTTCAAGAAGGTGGTGGACGACAGCATCAAGGCGCAGATCAAGAACGGCGACCTCGCCAAGCTCTGGGACAAGTGGTTCCTGAAGCCGATTCCGCCGTCGAACGTCACGGTGAACCTGCCGCTGTCCGAAGCCACGAAGGCGGCCTGGGCCAACCCGAACGACAAGCCGATGGAAGACTACGCGGCCAAGAAGTAAGCACGGCAAGGTCATCTGCGCAACGCCCGCCGCCCCCGGCGGGCGTTTGTTTTCGCAAATGCGGCGCGCGGGCACGGCCTTAGCTAGCCAGCAGTCTGGAAATCTGAAAAAAGGAGAGTCCCCGATGGGATCAAACTGGGATTGGCAGGTCTTCTTGCAAGACCCGGGCGGGAAGTTCCCGACCTACTGGCAGTGGATGCTGTCCGCATGGGGCTGGACCGTGTCCGTGGCCCTGCTGGCACTGATCGTCGCGCTGGTGCTGGGTTCGCTCATCGGCATCATCCGCACCTTGCCCGACAGCCCGTGGCTCGTGCGCTTCGGCAATGCCTGGGTCGAGCTGTTCCGCAACATTCCGCTGCTGGTGCAGATCTTCCTCTGGTACCACGTGATCCCGGCGCTGGTGCCGGTCATGAAGGGCGTGCCCAGCTTCGTGCTGGTGGTGCTGGCGCTGGGCTTCTTCACCTCGGCGCGCATTGCCGAACAGGTGCGCTCGGGCATCCAGGCGCTGCCCAAGGGCCAGCGCTACGCGGGCATGGCGGTGGGCTTCACCACGCCGCAGTACTACCGCTACGTCATTTTGCCGATGGCCTACCGCATCATCATTCCGCCGCTCACGAGCGAGACGATGAACATCTTCAAGAACTCGTCGGTGGCGTTTGCCGTGTCGGTGACCGAGCTCACGATGTTCGCGATGCAGGCGCAGGAAGAAACCTCGCGCGGCATCGAGGTGTACCTGGCGGTGACGGGGCTCTACGTGATCTCGGCCTTTGCGATCAACCGCATCATGGCCTTCATCGAGAAGAAGACGCGCGTGCCGGGCTTCATCGTCTCGGCCAGCGGCGGCGGGGGGCACTGACATGATGAATCTCGACCTGTCGTTCTACAACTGGGACGTCATCAGCAACTTCGTCGTCAAGGGCTTCTACTTCAGCATCATGCTGACGATCGTCGCCACCATCGGCGGCGTGCTCTTCGGCACCGTGCTGGCGCTCATGCGGTTGTCGGGCAAGAAGTGGCTCGACGCGCCGGCCGCCATCTACGTCAACGGCATGCGCAGCATTCCGCTGGTGATGGTGATCCTGTGGTTCTTCCTGCTGGTGCCGGCCTCGTTCTACGCGGCCTTCGGCTCCGTCGGCTCGAACTACCGCTCGGAAATCTCGGCCGTGATCACCTTCATCGCGTTCGAGGCCGCCTATTTCAGCGAGATCATGCGCGCCGGCATCCAGTCGATCCCGCGCGGCCAGGTGTATGCGGGCCAGGCGGTCGGCATGACCTACGGCCAGAACATGCGCCTGGTGGTGCTGCCGCAGGCCTTCCGCAACATGCTGCCGGTGCTGCTCACGCAGACCATCATCCTGTTCCAGGACACCTCGCTGGTCTATGCCATCGGCGCCTACGACATGCTCAAGGGCTTCGAGACCGCGGGCAAGAACTTCGGCCGCCCGATCGAGGCCTACCTGCTCGCGGCCGTGGTTTACTTCATCATGTGCTATGCCTTGTCGTGGCTCGTCAAGCGCCTCCACAAGAAGATTGCCATCATTCGCTGATCGAGTGGCTGAACCGGAGAGAAAGAAATGTCCGAAAAAATGATTGAAATCAAGAACGTCTCGAAGTGGTATGGCCCGGTGCAGGTGCTCAACGATTGTTCGGTGAGCATCTCCAAGGGCGACGTGGTGGTGGTGTGCGGGCCCTCGGGCTCGGGCAAGTCCACCCTCATCAAGACCGTGAACGCGCTCGAGCCCTTCCAGAAGGGCGAGATCACCGTCAACGGCATTCCGCTGCACGACCCCAAGACCAACCTGCCCAAGCTGCGTTCCAAGGTCGGCATGGTGTTCCAGCACTTCGAGCTGTTCCCTCACCTGTCGGTCACCGAGAACCTCACGATCGCGCAGATCAAGGTGCTCGGCCGCAGCCCCGACGAAGCCAAGGCCCGCGGCCTCAAGATGCTCGACCGCGTGGGCCTGATGGCGCACAAGGACAAGTTCCCGGGCCAGCTCTCGGGCGGCCAGCAGCAGCGCGTGGCCATTGCCCGTGCGCTCAGCATGGACCCGATCGTGATGCTGTTCGACGAGCCCACCTCGGCGCTCGACCCCGAAATGGTCGGCGAAGTGCTCGACGTGATGGTGAGCCTGGCCAAGGACGGCATGACCATGATGGTGGTCACGCACGAAATGGCTTTTGCCCGCAAGGTGGCGAGCCGCGTGATCTTCATCGACGTGGGCGGCAAGATCCTGGAAGACTGCCCGAAGGACGAGTTCTTCAGCCATCCGGAGAACCGCCAGCCGCGCACCAAGGACTTCTTGAACAAGATCCTGCAGCACTGATCCGCTGCGGCGCAAGGACAAGAGCCACGCTGTTTTGCAGCGTGGCTTTTTTTTAATGCCTACGGCAGCCGTGCGATGTGCTCCGTCAGCAGGTCGAAGAAGCCCTGCGCATCGCCATCGGCGATCCAGTTCACGTTGGGCGTGCGATGCAGGCTGCCGTGCCAGTCGGCCGCCGTCTGGCCAAAGCCCATGCCCTCGCGGCTGTCGATCTCGACGTGGATGGGCCTGCCCTTGAAGAGCGAAGGCCGCAGCAGGTAGGCCGTGACGGTGGCGTCATGCACCGGCCCGCCGGGCATGCCGTAGTGCTGCATTTCCTGCGGCGCGTAGGCGTCCAGGATGTCGGCGACGATGGCGCCGGCCCGGTTGCCGAGGCCGCGCAGCCGCGCGATGCGCTCGTCGCTCGTGAGGATCTTGTGCGTGACGTCGAGCGGCAGCATGGTGATTGGCACGCCGCACTTCAGCACGGCCTCGGCCGCATGCGGATCCGCAAACACGTTGAACTCCGCCGTGGGCGTGATGTTGCCGCCGTTGAAGTGCGCGCCGGCCATGAGCACCAGTTCGCGCAGGCCGCGCGCGATGTCGGGCGCTTGTTCAAGGGCCAGCGCCAGGTTCGTCTGCGGCCCGAGCATCGCGAGCGTGATGCTCTTTTCGGGCGCGGCGCGCAGCGTGCGGACCAGGTAGTCGACCGCATGGCCTTCGGCCAGCGGTGCGGCGGGCTCGTGCACCTTCACGCCGGTGATGCCTTCGCGGCCATGGATGTTGGCCGCGTAGATCGGCGTGCGCCGCAGCGGCCGTTCGGCGCCCGCATACACCGGAATCTCCGGCCGGCCGGCCCATTCGCAGGCGAGCCGCGCGTTGCGCGAGGTCTTGGCCAGCGGCACGTTGCCGGCCACCGTGGTCAGCGCCTGGACCGCGAGCGATTCGGGCGCCGCCAAAGCGAACAGCAGCGCGATCACGTCGTCCGCGCCGGGGTCCGTGTCGATGATCAGGGTGTGCATGGCCGCATTGTCGCGGCCCCCGCCCCCGCCCCCGCCCCGGTCCACGGGGACGCGGGCTTTACTTCTGGCGCGCCGCGATGGCTTTCTCGGCCTTGGCCACGAGGTCCGCGCCCACGGTCGACTTCCACTTGTCGTACACCGGCCGCGTGGCCTTCACGAAGGCGTCGCGCTCGGCGGGCGTGAGTTGGGTCACGGTGACGCCCATGGCGGCAATGTCCTTGAGCACCGGCTTGTCGGCTTCCACCAGGCCCTTGCGCGCGAGCGCGATTTCCTGCTTGCCGGCGTCGACGGCGGCCTGGCGCACGATGGCCTGGTCGGCCGGCGTCCACGAGGCCCAGATCTCCTTGTTGACCACGAACACCAGCGGGTCGGCCACATAGCCCCAGGTGGTCACGAATTTCTGGCCCACGGTGTGCATCTTGAGCACGGTGAACAGGAACAGCGGGTTCTCCTGGCCATCCACGGCGCCGCTGGCGAGCGCGGGCTGCGCGTCGGCCCAGCTCATTTGCGTGGGGTTGGCGCCGAGCGCGGTGAACATGTCGGAATAGATCGGCGAGCCGACCACGCGGATCTTCATGCCCTTCAGGTCGGCCGGCGACTTGATCGGCTTCTTCGAGTTGGTGATCTCGCGGTAGCCGTTCTCGCCCCAGGCGAGCGGCACCACGCCGGCCTTGTCGAGGGTCTTGAACATGTCCTTGCCGACCTCGCCCTGGGTGAGCGCGTCGATGGCCGCGTAGTCGGGCATCAGGAAGGGCATGGAGAACAGGTTGAGCTGCTTGACCTGCGGCGACCAGTTGATGGTCGAGCCCACGGCCATGTCGATCACGCCCTGGCGCAGCGCGCTGAACTCGCGCGTCTGGTCGCCCTGGATGAGCGACACGCCGGGGTAGAGCTTGATGTTGATCCGGCCCTGGGTGCGCTCCTTCACGAGGTCGGCCCAGATCTTTCCGGCCTGGCCCCAGGGCGTGGGCGGGCCGAGCACCAGGGACATCTTGTACTCGGGCTTGTAGGCGGCCTGCGCCATGGCGCCGGTCGAGAACATGCCCAGGGCGATTGCTGCGGCGGCAAGGCCGAGCAGGGTGCGGCGGAATTTCATGAGAGGTCTCCTTGTTTTCTGAACACAACTAAGCGATGGATGTTTTCGGGAACGGTAGGGGCTGGAGGTGTTCTTGGCGGTGTTGTTCAGGGCGCGTGCACAGGCCACCGGGTACTCCCCTCCGCGAATGTCCCCCGGCCTGCGGCCTCCTCCTTGATTCGCTGCGGGGAGCACCCGATGCCCTGTGCACAGTGGACGCGGCTCTGGTGCTGGCCGATCAACGACCGCTCTGACCAACGATCACGTCGATGGGGTGCCTTGCGCAGCGAAATCAAGGAGGAGCCCGAAGGGCGGGGGACATTCGCGGAGCAAGGCACCCCGTCGGCGTGATCGCACCCTGAACAAAGCATCCAAACGCACCGCCCCATTTCAGTACCCCAGCTTCCTCGGAAGCCACAAGGCAAGTTCCGGGAACGCGATCACCAGCACCATCACCACGAACATCGAGAACAGCATCCAGCCGACCCACTGCACGGTCTCTTCCATGCGCACCTTGGCAATGCGGCACGACACCATCAGGTTGACCGCGAGCGGCGGCGTGAACTGACCGAGCGCCACCTTGAGCGTGAGGATCACGCCGAACCACACCGGGTCCCATTTGTAGTACTGCACGATCGGCAGCAGCAGCGGCACGAAGATCAGGAAGATCGATACGCCGTCCAGGAACATGCCGACCGTGATCAGCAGCAGGATCAACAGCGCCAGGATGCCGTATTCGCCCAGGCCCGAATTCACGATGGCGCGCGTCACCGGGTCGATGATGCCGAGCGTCGAGAGCGAGTACGCGAAGATGCCCGCGAGCGACACCACCAGCAAAATCACCGCCGAGAGCTCGCCCGATTCGCGCAGGATGACGAACAGGTCGCGCACCTTGATGGTCCGGTGCACGCACATGCCCACGAACAGGCCGTAGAACACCGCCACCACCGCGGCTTCGGTCGGCGTGAACCAGCCCGCGCGCATGCCGCCCAGGATCAGCACCGGCGCCGCCAGGCCCCAGCTTGCATCGCGAAAGCTCTTCCAGAACGGCGGGCGCGGCAGCGTCGCTTCGAGCGCGCCCATCCTGTGCTGGCGGGCCAGCAGCACGGCCGGTATCATCAGCGCCAGGCCGGCCATCACGCCCGGGATCATGCCGGCCGCGAACAGCGCCGGCACCGAGGCGCCTGGCACCAGCACCGAATACACGATGAACGCGACCGAAGGCGGAATGAGGATGTCGGTGGCCGCCGCGGCGCCCACCACGCTGGCCGAGAAGGCGGCCGGGTAGCCTGCGCGCGACATGGCCGCGATCATCACCGCGCCCACGGCGGCGGCATTGGCCGGGCCCGAGCCCGAGATGCCGCCGAGGAACATCGCCACCGCAATGGCCACCAGCGGCAGCATGCCGGGCCCGCGCCCGACGATGGCGACCGCAAAGTTCACGAGCCGCAGCGCCACGCCCGAGCGGTCGAAGATGGAGCCCACCAGCACGAACATCGGAATGGCCAGCAGCGGGTACTTGCCGAGGCCGGCATAGAAGTTCTGCGGCACGGCCAAGAGGCCGAACCACTGGGCGTCGCTGTTGGCCAGCGCGATGCAGGCGGCGCCCGCCAGGCCCAGCGCGGCGCCGATGGGCACGCCCACCAGCATCATCGCGACGAAGGCGACGAAGAGCAGGGTGGGGATCACGATGCGTCGCCCTTGCCGCCCGGGTTCTTCGTGTCGCTGCGGTATTCCTTGCGGCCGCGGCGGACCATGAGGCCCACCGCGCGCAGCGCGATGGCGAACGATACGACCGGCAGCCAGATCGAATACCACCAGGCCGGCAGGCCGATGCCCGGCGTGGTCTCGTCGAAGCGGTAGTCGTCCCACACCATGCGGATGCTGAGCGCGCCGATCAGCGTGAACAGGATGGCGATCATGAGCGCGCCGAACTGCGCGAGCCGCTTGCGCCTCGCCATGGAGCCGCTTTCGGAAAAGTATTCGATGCGGATGTGCCGGTCGCGCGCCACCGCGGCCGAGCCGGCCACCAGCGCCAGCATGATCATCAGGAAGACCGAGAACTCTTCGGTCCACGCGAACGAAGAGTCGGTGAAGTAGCGCACCAGCACGTTGGCAAAGGTGATGAGCGCCAGCGCGCCCATGATGATGACGGTGAGCCAGTCCTCGATGGCGAGCGGCACCCGGGTGGGCTCGTCGGCGGCTTCGATGTCGGGGGGAAGGGGGCTGGCGGCGTCCAGCAGGGGGCCGGACTCGTTGGGAGTGGTCATCGAGAGGGAGGGGGAAAGCAGCTATGGATGGTAACGATCCATGCCCATTCGTTCATCGGGGTTTTCCTAAGCTGCGGCCCCGCTCCGCTCCCCTCCGGCCCTCCCGGAACGGGCTACTCGAGCTTGGCGCCCGACTCCTTGATCAGGCGCTCCCAGACCGGGCTTTCCTTCTTGTAGATGGCGGCAAAGGCCTCGGGCGAGCTCTCCTTCAGGTCGAAGCCCATCGCCGCCACGCGCGCCTGCACGTCGGGCTGGCGCGTGGCCTTGCCCACCTCTTCGGCAATGCGCTGCACGATCGGCCTGGGCGTGCCGGCCGGCATGGCAATCGCGAGCCAGCCGGCCACGCGGTAGGCCTCGTCGTCCAGGCCCTGCTCGGCCAGCGTGGGCACGCCGGGGAGCGTGGCCATGCGGCGCTCGCCACTCACGCCGATGGCCTTGAGCTTGCCGGCCTCGATGTGCGGCTTGGCCACCAGCGCGCTGGCAAAGGCCATCTGGATCTGGCCGCCGATCAGGTCCTGCAGCATCGGCGCCTCGCCCTTGTAGGCGACGTGGTTCATCTCGGCCTTCTGCGTGAGGCTCATGTGCGCGCCGGCCAGGTGCGGATAGGCGCCCACGCCGTACGAACCGTAGGCCACCTTGCCCTTGTTGGCGGCCACGTATTTCAGGAGCTCGGCCCCGCTCTTCACGGGCACGCTGGGGTGCACCACCAGCACCAGCGGCGCGGTGGCGATCTGGTAGACCAGCGTGAGGTCGCGCTGCGTGTCGTAGGGCAGCTTCTGGTAGAGGAACTGGTTGGTGAGCAGCGAATTGCTCAGCGCCAGCACCAGGGTGTAGCCGTCGGCCGGCGCCTTGGCCACCGCGTCGGTGCCGATGATGCCGGCGGCGCCCGGCTTGTTGTCGATGATCACGGGCTGGCCCAGGCCCGCCGCCATCTTCTCGCCGATCACGCGGGCCAGCACGTCGGTGGCGCCGCCCGCGGCAAAGGGCACCACCATGCGGATCGGCTTGCTCGGATAGGCCTGCGCCCAGGCGGCCGTGGAAGTGGCCGCGATCGCGAGCGAGGCGATGCCGCAGTGCAGGGCGCGGCGGGTGACGCCGCGCATGGTGGTGGTGAAAGTTGCGCTCATGTTCGATGTCTCCGGCTGTCGTTGTTGTCTGTCGAAAAAAAGAAGCGGGCGCGCGGCTATTCGGCCAATACCTGGGTCTTGAAGGGAAGCGCCTCGAGCGCCGTGCGGATTCGCGCCTGCAGCGGCGCCGCGAGCGCGCCCGCGGCCGCGGCATCGATGCGCACCTGCACCAGGCTGTCGCCCTCGCTGCGCACGCGCGGCCGGGCGGCCGGCGCCACGCCGAGCTCGCTGCAGACCTGCGCCACCGCGTCTGCCACCACGCGGCTGGCGGCCATGGCGCGCAGCTCGGGCTTGTAGATCTTGCCGACGTTGGTCATCGGCATCTGCTCGATGACGGTCACCGAGCGGGGCCTGGCCGGCGCCTCGTCGACGCGGGCGGCGGTGAAGGCCAGCAGTTCGTCCTCGGTGGCCGAGGCGCCGGGCACCAGCGTGGCGAAGACCACCGGCAGCTCGCCCGCATAGGCATCGGGCGCACCCACCGCGGCGCACAGCTGCACCGCGGGATGCGCGCCCAGCGCGTCCTCGATCACCTTCGGGTCGATGTTGTGGCCGCTGCGGATGATCAGGTCCTTCGAGCGGCCGCTGAGGTTGAGCCTGCCCTCGCCGTCGATCCAGCCCAGGTCGCCGGTGGCGAGCCAGCCGTCGGCCGTGAAGGCCTTGGCGTTGTCGGCCGGATCGACGAAGCCCGAGAACAGGTTGGGCGACTTGAACAGCACCATGCCCTGCTCGCCGGGCGGCAGCTCGCGGTCGCTGGCGTTGCCGTTCTCGTCGAGCGCCACGATGCGCATCCGCATGTAGGGCAGCGCAAAGCCGACGCAGCCCGCGGGCCCGTCCACGCCCGGCGGCGTGATGGTCGAGATGCCGGCCATCTCGGTCATGCCCAGGCTCTCGTGCACATGCAGGCCGAACAGGCGCTCGAAGCGCGCGGCCAGCTCCGGCGAGAGCACGGCGGCGCCCGTGCGGCAGTAGCCGATCGAGGAGATGTCGGCGCCGTCCAGCGGCACGTTCGCGAGCGCCGCCAGCACCGTGGGCACGGCCGAGAGCGAGGTCGGCCGGAATTTTTCGACCAGCTTCCAGTAGTTGGCGAGCACCTCCTTGTTGCGCAGCAGCGAGGTGGTCGGAATGATCACTTCCATGCCCGCCGAGAGCGAGGCCAGCGAGGCCGGCAGCACGCCCGCCACGTGGAACAGCGGATAGCCGTTGATCGATATGCCCTCTTCGTTCATGCCCGCGACCTGCACGCTGGCCCAGGCCGTGAACACCTGCGCGCCGTGGCTGTGGCGCGCGAGCTTCGGCGCGCCGGTGGTGCCGCCGGTGTGGAAGTAGGCGGCGATGTCGGCCGGCGCGATGTCGCGGCCGCTCACGAGGCGGTCGGCCGGCTGTGCCGAACGCAGCAGGTCGAAGTCGGCCACGCCTTCAGGCAAGGGACCTGCTCCGCCCGGCGCTTCGTCATGCGGCGCCACGCGCAGCACGGTCGTCAGCGTCGGTACCTGGCCGCGCAGGCGCATCGCCTTCGACCACATGCCCGATTCGCCGTCCGAACCGTAGGCGACCAGCACCTTGGCGCGGCCGGCGGTCATCAGCGCCACCAGCTTCTCGTCGGTCAGCAGCGGATTGAGCGGCTGCACGATGCCGGCTGCCTCGCCGCCCCAGAGCGCGAGGTGGTATTCGAGGCAGCCCGGCAGCAGCACCGCCACCGCATCCTGCGGGCCCACGCCCAGGGCGTGCAGCATGTTCGCGGTCTGGTGGATGCGCGCCAGCAGTTCGGCGTACGACCAGCGGATCGGCGCGTCGGCCGGGTTGCCGGTGCGCAGGAAGGTCAGCGCGGTCTTGCCGCCGAAGGCCGCGCCCGCGTTGCGGAAGATCTCGTAGGTGCTGCGGACCGTCAGCGCCTCTTCGAGCGGGGTCTCCTCGAGCTTGCGGATGTCGGCAAGGCTGCGGACCGGGAGCGTCGGGCGGAAGGGTGCGCCGGCCGCGTTCGTCTTGTTGCTGTCTGCCATGGCGTGTCTCCTGGATATTGTTGTGTTGCCGGCCGCGCGCAAAAGCGCTGTTCTACTGGTTCGTGATCTTGTTGTCGCGGATGACCTTGCCCCAGCGCTCGAAATCCTGGCGCATGCGCGTGCCCGTCTGCTCCGGCGTGCCGTAGGCCGCGAAGGAACCGACGCCCTCGAGCTTGTCCTGCACTTCCTTGTCGGCGAGCGCGGCCTTGAGCTCGGCGCTCATGCGATCGACCACGTCCTTGGGCGTGCCCGCCGGTGCCAGCAGGCCGCCCCACGAGGTCGCATCGAAGCCCGGGAAGCCCTGCTCGGCGACCGTCTTCACATCGGGCAGCAGGCTCACGCGCTTGCCCGAGCCGACCGCGATGGCGCGCAGCGTGCCCGAGCGGATGTGCGGCATCACCGCCACCAGGTCCGAGAACATCGCAGGCACCTGCCCGCCGATCAGGTCGGTCACCGCCGGTGCGCTGCCGCGGTAGGGCACGTGCTGCATCTCGAACTTGCCGATGTTTTTGAGCTGCTCGGTCGTCAGGTGGCCGAAGCTGCCCGCGCCGGCGGTCGTGTAGTTGAGCTTGCCGCCCTCGGCCTTGGCCTTGGCGATCAGGTCCTGCAGGCCGTTCACGCCGGGCAGTACCTTGGGGTTGACCACCATCACGATCGGCAGGTCGTACACCGTGCCCACGGGCGTGAAGCTCTTGAAGATGTCGTAGGGCGTCTGGCCGTACAGGTGCGCGGCCAGCAGCGTGGGCGTGGCCAGCATCACGAAGCTGTAGCCGTCGGGCGCGGCCTTGGCGGCCGCCGCCGCGCCGATGGTGCCCGAGGCGCCGCTGCGGTTGTCGATCAGGATGTTCTGCTTCAGGCCCTGCGACATCTTCTGCGCCACGATGCGCGTGGCGACGTCGGTCGGTCCGCCGGGCGGAAAGGGCACGATGACGGTGATCGGCTTGGCCGGCCAGGCCTGCGCGAAGGCAGCGCCGGCGACGAGCGGAAGGGCGAGTGCGAGAAGGGCGCGGCGAACGGGACTGCGGGGGGAGGAAAGGGATGCCATTGGGTCTTGTCTACTTTGGAAATGCGGGCGCCTGTCTTGTTCAGACGACACCACTTGTCTTCAATGCCGCCAGCTTCTCGTCCGACAGGCCGAGCAGGGACTGCAGCACCTCGTGCGTGCCTTCGCCCAGTTGCGGCGGCGCGCTGCGCACGGGCAGGCGCTCGCCGTCGAAGCGGTAGGGCGGCGCCAGCACGTTGACCTTGCCGGCCACCGGATGCGGCTGCTCGGTGACGAGGCCGGCATCGGTCGCGCGCCTGGAGTTGAGCGCTTCGAGCAGGCCCAGCACTTCGCCGCAGGGAATGCCCGAGGCGCTGAGCTTGGCCAGCAGGTCGGCGCGCGGGCGCCTGGCGAGCTCGGCGTGCAGCTCGGGCAGCAGCACCGCGCGGTTCGCCGAGCGCAGGATGTTGGTCTTGAAGCGCTCGTCGGCCGCAAGGTCGGGCCGCTCGATCACCTCGGTGCAGAAGCGTGCGAACTGGGCGTTGTTGCCCACCGTGATGACCAGCGGGCCGTCGGCCGCATCGAACACGCCGTAGGGCACGATCGACGGATGCGAGTTGCCGTAGCGCGGCGGGTCTTCGCCCATCAGCAGCGCTTCGAGGCCGTAGTAGGCGGTGATCATCAGGCCGCAGTCGAACAGGGCCATCTCCACATGGCGCCCCTTGCCGGTCTTCTCGCGCTGGTAGAGCGCCGCGAGCACGGCCTGCGCCGAGTACATGCCGGTGAACAGGTCGACCATGGCCACGCCGAACTTCAGCGGCGGCTGGCTGGCCTCGCCGTTGAGCGCCATCAGGCCGGCCTCGCCCTGCACCACGAGGTCGTAGCCCGGGCGCGCGGCCTCGGGGCCGGTGCGGTCATAGCCCGAGATCGAGCAGTAGATGAGGCCCGGATGCTCCTTGCTGAGCTGCTCGTAGCCCAGGCCCAGCTTGTCGATGCCGCCGAACTTGAAGTTCTGGATCACCACGTCGCACTGCTTGGCGAGGTCGCGCGCGATCTGCTGGCCTTCGGGCGTCTGCAGGTCGAGCGTGACCGAGCGCTTGTTGCGGTTCACGCTGTTGAAGTAGGCGGTCTCGGTCTTGCCGACGCGCAGCCCCCAGTCGCGCGTGTCGTCGCCGCGGCCCGGATGCTCGACCTTGATGACCTCGGCGCCCATGTCGGCCAGCACCATGCCGCACCAGGGGCCCGCAAGGATGCGGGACAGATCGAGGACACGCACGCCGGCCAGCGGCAGCGAGGAATTCAGCATGGGCATGAGAGCAGCTCCCTTGAAACGAGAAAGCCCCGCGGCGTGCGCGAGGCGTGAAAGTGGGGTCGTGCGGCCGGCGTCAGGGTGCGTCCTGCTTCTTGCGGCGCAGCGCGGAAAAGTCCGCGCGGCGCTTGCCGAGGAAGGCGCCGATGCCTTCGGCCGCCTCGTCGTCGGCCTGCGACTCGACCATGAAAACGGCCTCGGCTTCGAGCTGCTGCTCGAGCGTGGCGCGGTGCGCCTGGCGGCACAGCGCCTTGATGCGTGCGCTTGCGCGCTCGGGACCGTCGGCCACCTTGGCCGCGAGCGCGATGGCCTCGGCCAGCGCGGCGCCCTTGTCGGTCAGGCGGTTGACGGCGCCCAGCGCATGCAGGCGCTCGGCCGTCATGCGGTCGCCGGTCAGGCACATCTCGGTCAGCACCTGGCGCGAGACGAACTCCGCGAGGAAGGCGGTGGCGCCGCCGTCGGGCGTGAGGCCGACCTTGACATAGGCGACCGTGTAGAACGCGTCGCGCGCCGACACCAGCATGTCGCAGGCCAGCGCCATCGACAGGCCCGCGCCCGCTGCACCGCCTTCGACGGCCGCAATGACCGGCTTGCCGAAATCGCGGATGTCGCGGATCAGGTCGTGCAGGCCTTCGAGCTTTTCGCGGCGTTCCGCAGCGGGCAGTTCGCGGCGCTTGGCCAGCAGGTTCAGGTCGCCGCCCGAGCAGAAGAAATCGCCCGCGCCGGTGAAGACGACGGCGCCCACTTCGGGGTCGTTTGCGGCATCGGCGAGCGCGGCGCTCAGCTCCGCGTACAGCGTTGGCGTGATCGCATTGCGCGCGCCGGGATTGCTGTTGGTCAGGATGCGGACGGCACCCTGCTGCGAGATCAGGACGGTCTTGTCCGTCATGCGCTCATCTCCTTGCCCAGCGCAATGTAGCGCTGCAGGTGGTGGTCTTCGTCGCCGAGCTGATGGTCGATCATCACGAGCCGCTTGGCGTAGTGCGGCAGCGGCAGCTCCCAGGTCATGCCGATGCCGCCGTGCATCTGGATGCTCTCTTGCGCCACCAGCGCGCCGATGCGGCCGATGCTGAACTTGGCAGCCGACAGCGCGCGCTCGCGCGCCACGCGGTCGGTGCCGTCGATGGCGGCGGCGGCGTTGATCACGGCCGAGCGGGCCTGTTCGATCTCGAGCAGCAGGTCGGCCATGCGGTGCTGCAGCGCCTGGAAGCTGCCGATCAGCATGCCGAACTGCTTGCGCGTGCGCAGGTAGTCGAGCGTGGCGGCCTTGGCGGCTTCCATCGCGCCCAGCGCTTCGGCGCAGAGCGCGAGCACGCCGCGGCCGATGGCGCGTTCCAGCGTGGCATGGCCCTGGCCTTCGGCGCCCAGCAGCGCATCGGCGCCCAGCTTCACGCCGTCGAGCGTGAGCTCGGCGACCCGGCCGCCGTCGATGGCGGGGCAGCCGCGTACCGAAAGGCCTGCGGTCTTCGCGGGCACGAGGAACAGCGAGATGCCGGCTTCGTCGTCGACCTTGCCCGAGCTGCGGGCCGAGACCAGGAACAGGTCGGCCTGCTCGCCTTGCGGCACCACGGCCTTGGCGCCATGCAGCACCCAGCCCTCGCCGCTGCGCTCGGCACGGGTTGCCACGCGCGTGCGTTCGTAGTGCGTGTCGGGCTCGTCATGTGCGAAGGCCGCGACGGTCGCGCCATTGATGATGTCGCCGAGCATTTGCTTCTGCGCATCGCTGCCGGCCGCGCTGATCGCCTCGCCGACCATCACCGCACCCAGCAGCGGCTCGACCACGAGCCCGCGGCCCAGCGCCTCGAAGACCACCGCAATGTCGAAGCCCCCGCCGCCGAAGCCGCCATCGGCCTCGCTGAACAGCGCGCCGATCACGCCCAGTTCGGCGAACTGCTGGAAGATCTCCTTGCTGAAACCGTGCTCGGACTTCGCGATGCGGTCGCGCGCATCGAAGGCGTACTGCTCGGCGATGAAGCGGTTCAGACTGTCGGCGAGCATGCGCCGGTCTTCGGTGTGTTCGAAGTTCACTGCATGTCTCCTTTACAGGCCCAGGATCATCTTGGAGATGATGTTCTTCTGGATTTCATTGGAGCCGCCGAAGATCGACAGCTTGCGGTTGTTGAAGTAGCGCGCGGCTGCGGCCGATGCATAGGCCGGGCCGACGGTCTCGCCCTCGAAGCCGTCGTGCAACGCTTCCTCGATGAAGGGCCGGCCGTAGACGCCCATCGCGCGGCGCGCGAGCGACGAGATATCCTGCCGGATCTCGGTGCCGCGGATCTTGAGCATCGAGCTTTCCGCGCCCGGCACGCCGCCGCCGGCCACCGCCGCGATCACGCGCAGGTTGGTGGTCTTCATGTTTTCCAGGTCGATCTCGACACGCGCCATGCGCGCGGCAAACGCCGGGTCTTCGGCCAGCGGCTTGCCGTTCTTCGTCTGCGTGGCCGCAATGCCCTTGAGCTGTTCGAGCGCAGCCACCGAGAAGCCCACGCCCGCGATGTTGGTGCGCTCGTAGGTCAAGAGGTACTTGGCGCAGGTCCAGCCCTTGTCCTCTTCGCCCACGAGGTTCTCGGCCGGCACGCGCACGTCGGAGAAGAACACCTCGTTCACTTCATGCTCGCCATCGAGCGTGATGATCGGCCGCACTTCCACGCCGGGCGATGTCATGTCGATCAGGAGGAAGCTGATGCCTTCCTGCTTCTTCGCCTCGCGATTCGTGCGCACCAGGCAGAAGATCATGTTGGCGTGCTGGCCCAGCGTGGTCCAGGTCTTCTGGCCGTTCACGATGTAGTGGTCGCCCTGCGCGTCGATGCCGCGCACGGCCGAGGTCTTCACGGCAGCCAGGTCGGAGCCCGCGCCGGGTTCCGAATAGCCCTGGCACCACCAGTCGTCGCCGTTCAGGATGCGCGGCAGCCAGTACTTCTTCTGCGCCTCGTTGCCGTACTTGATGAGCACCGGGCCCAGCATGTTCACGCCGAAGGGCACGATGCGCGGCGCGAAGGCCAGCGCGCATTCGTGCTCGAAGATGAACTTCTCCACCGCCGTCCAGCCGGGGCCGCCGTACTGCTCGGGCCAGTGGTTGGCGAGCCAGCCGCGTTCGTTGAGGATGGCGTGCCATTCCTGCATGTCGGCCTTCGCGAGGATCTTGCCGCTGCGCACTTTCTCGGACAGCCGCACCGGCAGCTTGGCCGCCAGGAAGGCGCGCACCTCGCTGCGGAAGGCTTCTTCTTCGGTCGTGAAGTTCAGGTCCATCGCAGGCTCCTCAATAAATTTCGAACAGGCCCGCGGCGCCCATGCCGCCGGCAATGCACATCGTGACCACCGCGTACTTCACGCCGCGGCGCTTGCCTTCGATCAGCACATGGCCCGTGAGGCGCGCGCCGGTCATGCCGAAGGGGTGGCCGATGGAGATTGCGCCGCCGTTCACGTTGAGCAGTTCCGACGGAATGCCCAGCTTCTCCTGGCAGTAGATCGACTGCGAAGCGAAGGCTTCGTTGAGTTCCCACAGGCCGATGTCCTCGACCTTCAGGCCGTGGCGCGCGAGCAGCTTGGGCACCGCGAACACCGGGCCGATGCCCATCTCGTCGGGTTCGCAGCCGGCCACCGCAAGGCCGCGGAAGGCGCCCAGCGGCTGGAGGTTGGCGCGCTCCGCATCCTTCGCTTCCATCAGCACGCAGGCCGAGGCGCCATCGGACAGCTGCGAGGCGTTGCCGGCGGTGATGAACTTGTCGTCGCCCATCACCGGCTTGAGCTTGGCGAGCGCCTCGTAGGTGGTGCCGCGGCGGTTGCAGTTGTCTTCGGTGGCGGTGACTTCGCGGTAGCTGACTTCCTTGGTTTCCTTGTCGGTCACCGCCATGGTGGTGGTGCAGGCGACGATCTCGTCCCTGTAGCGGCCGGCCAGCTGCGCCTCTTCGGTCTTGCGCTGGCTCTCGGCCGAGAAGCGGTCCTGCGCTTCGCGGCTGATGCCGTAGCGCTGGGCCACGATGTCGGCGGTCTCGATCATCGCCATGTAGAGCGCGGGCTTGTGCTGGACGATCCACGGGTCCATGCCGCTGTCGCCGGCATCGGTGGCGCTGCGCGAGCGGATCTGCGAGATGCTTTCCACGCCGCCCGCGATCATGGCCGGCGCGCCGTCCACCACGATGCGGCCCGCCGCCATCGCGATCGCCTGCAGGCCCGAGGCGCAGAAACGGTTGACCGTGGTGCCGGCGATGGAGATCGGCAGACCCGCGCGGATGATGGCCTGGCGCGCGATGTTGCGGCCCGTGGTGCCTTCGGGGTAGCCGCAGCCGAGGATCGCGTCCTCGATCAGCGCGGGGTCCAGGCCGGAGCGCTCGACCGCGGCCTTCACCGCAAAGGCCGCGAGCGTGGGGCCCGGGGTGATGTTGAACTCGCCGCGGTGCGCCTTGGTGAGCGGGGTGCGGGCGGTGGAAACGATGACGGCTTCGCGCATGGGGATGGCTCCTGGACGGCTGGCTCTGGTTACTCGGATTGATTCAGGCTGGCGAAATCGGCACCGCGCTCGACCAGTTCCACCAGCAGCGGCGAAGGCTTCCAGAAGATCGGGTCTTCTTTCGCGAACTCGCGGATGTCGGCCAGCACTTTCGGCAGGCCCACGGTGTCTGCGTACTTCATCGGGCCGCCGCGGTGCCGCGGAAAGCCGTAGCCATAGAGGAAGGTCACGTCCACGTCGAGCGGGCGCAGCGCGATGCGCTGGAGCACCACGTTGGCGCCCTCGTTGATCATCGCGGCCATGTAGCGGCGCATGATTTCTTCCTCGGTGAAGGCGCGCGGCGTGATGCCGGCGCGCTCGCGCTCGGCGTCGATGATGGCCAGCACCTCGGGGTCGGGCTGGCCGGTGCGCGCGCCTTCGGGGTACAGGTAGTAGCCGCGCTGCGTTTTCTGGCCGAACCAGCCGCGCTCGCAGATGCGGTCGGCCACCTGCACGTAGCGCGCCTGTGGATCGCGCGTGGCGGCCTTGCGCTTGCGCGTGGCCCAGCCGATGTCGCCGCCCGCGAGGTCCGACACCTGGAACGGGCCCATCGGGTAGCCGAAGTTGCGCACCGCCTCGTCGATCTGGTAGGGAGACGCGCCGTCTTCCATCATGTGGTCGGCGGCCTGGCGGTACACCGCGAGGATGCGGTTGCCGATGAAGCCGTCGCACACGCCGGCGCGCACCGGCACCTTCTTCAATTTCTTCGCGAGCTCGAAGCCGGTGGCGACCACGTCGGCGCTGACCTTGGCGGGCACCACGATCTCGAGCAGCTTCATGATGTTGGCCGGCGAGAAGAAGTGCAGGCCCACCACGTCCTGCGGACGCGAGATGCTGTCGGCGATCTCGTCGATGTCCAGGTACGAGGTGTTGGTGGCGAGCACCGCGCCGCGCTTGCACACGCGGTCGAGTTCGGCGAACACGGCCTTCTTGACGCCCATCTCTTCGAACACGGCCTCGACCACGATGTCGACCTGTGCCAGCGCGTCATAGCTCGTCGAGCCCGAGAAGCGCGCCATCACGCTGTCCTTGGCCTCGGGCGTCATGCGGCCCTTCTTGATCAGGCCGTCGTACACCTTCTCGACATTGGCGCGGCCGCGCGCGAGCTGGGTATCGTCGCGCTCGATCATGGTCACGGGCAGGCCTGCGTCGAGCATCGCCACCGCAATGCCCGCTCCCATGGTGCCGCCGCCGACGATGCCGGCCGATGCGAGCGCGCGCGGCGCGGCGGACCGGGTCTCGGGCGCCTTCAGCACTTCGCGCTCGGCGAAGAAGGCGTGGATCAGGCCGGCGCGTTGCGGGCTGTCGATGCATTGCAAAAACAGCTTGCGCTCCAGCGCCATGCCTTCGTCGAAGGACAGCGTGAGCGCGGCTTCGACGGCCTCGATGATCTTCATCGGTGAGAACAGGCCGCGGCTCTTCTTGGCGGTTTCGGCGCGAGCGGCTTCGAGGGCGGCGCGGCTGGCTTCCTTGTCGACCAGGCCGGCGGCCTCGCGCGTGCGGCGCACGGGCGCCTTGGCGGCGACCAGTTCCTTCGCATAGGCGAGGCCTTCGGCGCGCGCGTCGGCGTCGTTGCCGAGGCGGTCGACCAGGCCGAGCGACAGCGCTTCCTTCGCGCCCGCATGGCGGCCGCTGAGCATCAGTTCGAGCGCGGGCTTCACGCCGATCAGGCGCGGCGCGCGCTGCGTGCCGCCCGAGCCGGGCAGGAGTCCGAGCTGCACTTCGGGCAGGCCAAGCTTGGCCGACGGTGCGGCCAGGCGGTAGTGCGCCGACAGCGCCACTTCGAGCCCGCCGCCGAGCGCGGCGCCGTGGATGGCGGCGACCACCGGCTTGCTGCAGTTCTCGATCTTCAGGCACACCTCGGGCAGCGAAGGCGGCTGCGGCGTCTTGCCGAACTCGCGGATGTCGGCTCCGGCGATGAAGTTGCGGCCCGCGCCGACGATCAGCACCGCGGCAGCGGCGCCGTCGGCCTCGGCCGCCTCGATGGCGGCCACGAGGCCGCGGCGCACATCCACGCCCAGGGCGTTGACGGGCGGGTTGTCGATGGTTACCACGAACACGTCGCCAAGACGCTCGAAGCTGACGGGACCGGAAGACGTGGAGGGGCTGGAGGATGTGGTGGCCATGTGCTTTGTCTCTTGCGTGGCGAGCCCTGCTGCAAACGCGAGGGGCCCGAGGCTCTGGGGTGAACCCCGCATTCTTGGCCCGTGCCGGTGCTTTGACAATTGCATAGGCCATTGACAGACTGTCAAAGGATTTTTGACACAATCCGCTGCATGGACCTCCAATCGCTGACCCTGCTGGTGGAAATCCTTGACGCCGGCAACCTGAGCGCGGCCGCGCGCCGGCTCAAGATGAGCCGCGCCAACGTCAGCTACCACCTGAACCAGCTGGAGCGCTCGGTCGGCGCCCAGCTGGTGCGGCGCACCACGCGCCGCGCCGAACCGACCGAGATCGGCCTGCGCCTGTACCAGCACGGCGTGGCCATCCAGGCCGAGCTGCTGGCCGCAAAGGAATCGGTCACGACGCTGGGCCAGGGCCTGCAGGGCCGCGTGCGGCTGAGCGTGCCCAGCGGCTACGGGCAGCTGGTGATGGCCGGCTGGCTGATCGACTTCAAGCGGCAGTACCCCGGCATCGTGCTGGACGTGGTGTTCGAGAACCGCATCGAGGACCTGCTGCGCGACGAGGTCGACATCGCGATCCGCGTGATTCCCGAGCCGCCGCAGAACCTGGTGGCGCGCGAGATGGGGCCGGTGCGCTACGTGGCCTGCGCGTCAAGCGGCTATGCGCAGAAGCATCCGCTGCCGGTGCAGCTCGACGAACTGCAGGGCGCGCCCGTGGTCACCGCCGCGGTCATCGGCCGGCAGCTGCGCGTGTCGGCCTACCAGGGCCAGAATCTGGGAGAGGTGCGGCGCGAGGTGATCCTGGAGCCGACGCTGATCTCGGAGAATTTTTTATTCCTGCGCCAGGCCATCCTCGCGGGCCTGGGCATTGGCCTGGTGCCCGACTACGTGGTGCAGGAGGACGTGCGCAAGGGCGACGTGGTGACCACGCTGGACGATTGGCGCCTTTCGATCTTCGGCACGCAGATGTTCATGCTCTACATGCCCAACCGGCAGCACACGCGGGCGATCCGCACCTTCATCGATTTCATCCTGGAGCAGGTGCGGGCGCCCGGCACGGAACCGGGCGATCAGTCGCAGCGGTAGCTGACTTCGCCCGCCGGCGCGCCGGTTGCCGCCGCCTTCGGATCGAGGAAGCGCATCGGCGCGCCGAAGTTGCGGCAGTAGGCTTCGGCCTCCTGCACGGTGGGCGACTCGAATACACCGTCGCCGAGCCAGCTGACGCGCGGCGCGGGGCCCGATGCGCACGCTGCGACAAGAAGAGCGGCTGGAACGGGGAGGCAAAGGATGAGGGAGCGTCGCATCGGGAAGCGCTGGCTGCGCAGGTGAGGGCGAAAGAGAAAAGGGGCCCGCGGACTGTAGCGCCTGGTGACCATCGGCATGTTTTCTGCTGTACTCCGCCGCATGAACGATGCTGCTCCCCAAGCCCCGGTAATGCTCGCGGCGCAAGCGCTGACACCCGAGGCCTTCGCGCCCTACGGCACGGTACTGGCCGCGCCCGCCGGCGCGGGACGCCTGATCAATGGCGGCAATGCCGAACGCTTCGACCTCGTCGGCGACCTGCAGCTCGGCGCGCAGGGCGGCCGGCCGATGCTTGCGCTGTTCCGCGCGCAGGCGCGGCGTTTTCCGCACGAAGTCGCGGAGTTGGAGCGCCACGCGCTGGGCAGCCAGACTTTCGTGCCGCTGGGCGAGCGGCGCTTCGTCATCGTCGTGGCGCCGGCCGGCGAAGCGCCCGCGCCTGGTGCGCTTGCTGCGTTCGTCACCGACGGGCTGCAAGGCGTGACGCTCGCGCCCGGCACCTGGCACCACGCGCTGCTGGCGGTGGATGCGGGCGACTTCGTGGTGGTGGAGCGGGCTGCGGCGAGTGTCGATTGCGATACCTGCGCGCTGGCGGCGCAGGTGGTCGTCGACTGGCACAACTAGGCGCTCTTGCCGGCCGGTTTCTTTTTCTTCAGGCCTTGCGCCGCGAGAACGGATTCCCTTGCCAAGGCGGCCAGCGCCTCATGGTCCTCGATGATCTCGATGGGCACCTCGAAGTACTTCCTGACCTGGACCCGCCGCGCCCTGGTGTCGTAGGCAAAGCAGGTGCTGCCGAGTTTCTCGTACCTGGGCCGGGTGTTCTCGTCCACGACGAAGTAGAGGCTGCCGCCCATGACCATCGCGAACTGCGTGGCGTGGGCCGAGAGGCCGGTGCCGCCGAAGAAGCGGTTCGTCGTGATGCCGCCGATTCCAGAGAGCCGGTCGACGATGAAATCCACGAATTGCGGCGAGGCCTGCGACATGTTGCTGTTCCTGCGCTCAACGCATGATGGAAGGCAGCAGTGTCGCCCAGTTCAGGGCGCAATCGGCTCGTCAGCCGCCGGCAATGCGCTCCGCCAGGGCGATCAACGACCGGTCCGACCCCGCCGGCCCGAGCAGCGAAATGCCGAGCGGCGCACCGTGGCGTTGCGCGAGCGGCATCGACAGCTGCGGAAAGCCGGCAAGGCCCGCGATGCACAGCATCTGGATCGCGCGGTTGCGGTAGTCCTCCAGGCCGGCCTCGCCTTCGCTGCGCAGCGGCGCGATGTCGGGCATGGTCGGCATCAGCAGCACGCCGTCGCTGCCGAGCAGCTTGGCCAGATGGCTGCGGAAGGCGGCGCGGAAGGCGCGGCCGGCAACGATCTGCGCATCGGTCACGCCGCGCGACCAGGCAAAGCGCTCGGCCACGCCCGGGCCCAGCGGCGGCGCGTAGCGCTCGATCAGCGGACCGTCGGTCAGCCAGGCCTCGTGCGCTTGCACGTAGCGGAAGTTCCAGTACATCGCATCGAAGGAGTCGAGCGCGACCTCGATGCCTGCCGCATCGCCGAGCACGCGCTGCACGCGCGCGGCGGCATCCGCCAGCGCATCGGCCGCGGCCGGCACCGCGAGCGACCACACGTCCTCGGGGCGCAGCAGCCGCACGCGCGCGGGCAGCGCGGCCGTGTCGGCGCCCAGCAGCACGTCCGCCACGCGCGCGAAGGTGCCGATGTCGCGTGCGAACCAGCCGCAGGTGTCGAGGCTGGGCGCGAGGTCCAGCGCGCCTTCGAGGCTCACGCGGCCGTGCGTGGGCCGCAGGCCGTACAGCCCGCAGTGGTTGGCCGGCGCGCGCACCGAGCCGCCGGTGTCGGTGCCGAGCGCGAAGTCGCACAGGCCCGAGGACACGGCCGAGGCCGAGCCGGACGACGAACCGCCGGTGATACGGTCCTTCGCGGCGCCGTTGACCGGCGCGCCGAAGTGCGCGTTGTTGCCGTTCATCGAGAACGCGAGTTCGTCGGTCACGGTCTTGCCCGCGAAGCGCGCGCCCGCATCGAGCAGCTTCTGCACGGTGGGCGCGGTGCGGGTCTTGATGCCCGACATCGCGAGCACGATCGGGCTGCCGCCGCCGGTGGGATAGCCGGCCACGTCGAACAGGTCTTTCGCTGCAAAGCGCAGGTCGGCCAGCGGACCGGTGGGCGCATGCGGCACCGGTGCGTCGGGGTAGGGAACGAAGGCGTGGGCGGGGTCGTGCAGGGGCATGGCGTGTTGTCGTGTGTGTGCAGGGGCGGGTCAGGCCACCAGCGTGGGTGCGATGGCGGCGGCGGCATCGGTATGGATGCAGCGCGCGCGGTGGTTCGGCGCGAGCTCGACCACCGGCGGCTGCGCGGCGCGGCAGGCATCGGTGGCGAGCGTGCAGCGTTCGGCAAAGGCGCAGCCGGGCGGCAGCGCCGAGAGATCGGGCGGCGCGCCGCCGATGGTCTCCAACCGCGCGCCGCGCGCCAGTGCGCCATGCGCGCGGCTCTTGAGCAGCGCGATGGTGTAGGGGTGGCGCGGCGAGCGGATCAGCTCGCGCGCGGTGCCTTCCTCGACGATGCGGCCGGCATACATCACGGCAATGCGGTCGGCCACCTCGACCGCGGCGCCGATGTCGTGCGTGACGAAGATCACCGACAGGCCGAGGTCGCGCTGCAGCTCGCGCAGCAGCAGCAGGATCTGGATCTGCACCGTGGCGTCGAGCGCGGTGGTCGGCTCGTCGGCCAGCAGCAGCTGGGGCTTGCAGGCCAGCGCGAGCGCGATCATCGCGCGCTGCCGCATGCCGCCCGACATCTCGTGCGGATAGGCCGCCAGGCGCCGCTCGGGGCTCGGGATGCGCACGCGCTCGAACAGCGCGAGCGCACGCTGATGCGCCTCGGCCTTGCTCACCGACTCGTGGCGGCGGATCGACTCGACGATCTGCGCGCCGACCGAATACACCGGGTCGAGCGCGAGCAGCGGCTCCTGGAAGATCATCGAAGCGACCTTGCCGCGGAAGTCGTCGAGCTCGCGCGCGGGCATCGCGAGCACGTCGCGCCCGGCCACCTGCACCTGCCCGCCGATGCGCGTGCGGCGCTCGGGATGCAGGCGCAGCAGCGTGCGCAGGGTCACGCTCTTGCCGGAGCCCGATTCTCCGATCAGCGCGACCACCTCGCCGCGCCGCACCTCCAGGCTCACGCTGCTGACCGCTTGCACGGGCTTGCGGCCGCCGCTGAAGCTGACGCTGAGATCGCGCAGGCGGACCATCGGCTCGGAGGAGGAAGAAGTCGGGTTGTTCATGGTCGTCATGCGTTCACGCCGCCCTGGCCAGCGGCACGGCCATCGGATGTCCGCTGCCGGCCTCATGGACCAGGCAGCTCGCTGCATGCCGCGCCCCGGTGGCGATGGGCTCGGGCACCACCTGGCTGCACACCGGTGCGGCCAGCGCGCAGCGCGGATGGAAGCGGCAGCCCGTGGGCGGGTTGATCGGATTCGGCGGGTCGCCGGCCAGCGCTGCCTCTTCGGTGCGGTGGTCGGGGTCCATCGAGGGCATCGACGAGAGCAGGGCGCGGGTGTAGGGATGCGCCGGCGCATCGTAGAGCGCGTCGGCCGGCCCGATCTCGGCCACCTGGCCCAGGTACATGACCATCACGCGGTCGCTCACGTAGCGCACCACGTTGAGGTCGTGGCTGATGAAGAGGTAGGTCAGGCCGAACTCGGCCTTGAGGTCGAGCAGCAGGTTGATGACCTGCGCCTCCACCGACTTGTCGAGCGCCGACACGGCCTCGTCGAGGATCACCATGCGCGGCTGCAGCGCGAGCGCGCGCGCGATGTTGACGCGCTGGCGTTGGCCGCCCGAGAGTTCATGCGGATAGCGTTCGGCAAAGCGCTGCGGTTCGAGCCCGACGCGCGCGAGCAGGTCGCGCGCACGCGCCACGGCCTCGCGCCGTCCGACGCCGTGCACCTGCGGGCCGAAGGCAACGGAGTCTTCGATGGTCAGGCGCGGGTTGAGCGAGGCATAGCTGTCCTGGAACACCATCTGCACCTGGCGCCGGAATTCCTTGAGCGGCAGTTCGCGCCCGCCGACCTCGCGGCCGTCGAACACCACTTCGCCCCGCGTGGGGGCAATCAGCTGCATCAGCAGCCGCGCGGTGGTCGACTTGCCGCAGCCCGATTCGCCGACCACGCCGAGCGTCTCGCCCTTGAGCACTTCGAAATCGACGCCGTCGACCGCGCGCACCACGCCACCGCCGCGGCCCAGCGGATCCTTCTTGAGCGGAAAGTGCTTGACCAGGCCGGTGATGGTGAGCAGCGGCTGTGCGGGGCCGCCGATGTCTTTCAGTGCGTCCATGTTGTCACGCTCCTTCGTTGCTTTGTTCTTGGCGCTGTTGTTTCAGGGCGCGTGCACAGGCCACCGGGTACTCCCCTCCGCGAATGTCCCCCGGGCTTCGCCCTCCTCCTTTATTTCGCTGCGGGGAGCACCCGATGCCCTGTGCACGATGGGCGCGGCGCTTGTGCTGGCGGATCAACCACCGCTTTGTCCAACGATCCCGCCGATGGGGTGCCTTGCGCAGCGAAATCAAGGAGGAGCCCGAAGGGCGGGGGACATTCGCGGAGCAAGGTACCCCATCGGCGGGAGCGCGCCCTGAATAACCCGCATCAAACACAACGCGCAGAACAAAAAGAAACCCCATCCCTACCCCTTGTTGTCCATCGCCGACCGCAACCCATCGGACAGAAGATTGAAGGAGATCGAAGTGATGAAGATCATCGCGCCCGGCAATGCCGCGACCCACGGCTGCACATAGATCGCGGTGCGCAGCGTGTTGAGCATCAGGCCCCACTCCGGCTCCGGCGGCTTCACGCCCAGGCCCAGGAACGACAGGCCCGAGGCCAGGATCATCGACACCGCGATCAGGCTCGTGGCGTAGACGAAGATCGGACCGAGCACGTTGCCCAGCACGTGCACCCGCACGATCGTGAACGGGTTCGCGCCCGAGGCGCGCGCCGCCTCCACGTAGTCGCGCGTGCGCACCTGCGTGGTCACGCTCTCGGCCACGCGCGCGATCTGCGGAATGAACACGATGGTCAGCGAGATCAGCGAGTTGACCACCCCCGCGCCCAGCGTGCCCGACAGCGCAATCGCCAGCAGCACCGAGGGAAAGGCGTAGAACACGTCGATGGTGCGCATGATCAGCGTGTTGGTGAAGCCGCCCGCGTAGCCCGCGACGATGCCGATCACCGTGCCGAAGACGAAGGCGCAGATCACCGGCGTGATGCCGATGAACAGCGACAGCCGCGCGCCGACGATCAGGCGCGACAGCATGTCGCGGCCCAGTTCGTCGCTGCCCAGAGGCAGGCCCTCGGTGCCGATCGGCTTGAGCCGCTTGAGCATCGAGGAGGCGTAAGGGTCGGCCGGCGCGAGCCACGGCCCGAACACGGCCAGGCCGATCAGCAGCAGCACCACGAACGCCGCACCCATGGCGACCGGATCGCGCGTGAAGCGCAGCAGCGCCGAAGTCCAGTAGCCGCGCGAGCGCTGCATCGGCAGCAACGGCTTCACGTCGGCGGTGGCCGAGGAAGAAGAGGGGAGGGGCAGTGCGCTCATGGTCGTCAGGCCCTTGCAATCCGCGGGTCGAGCAGCGTTTGCAGCACGTCGACCAGCAGGTTGAGCACCACGAAGAACAGCGCCAGCACCAGGATGGTCCCCTGCAGCAGCGGCAGGTCGCGCTGGAAGATCGCGGAGTTCAGCAGAAAGCCGGTGCCGGGCCATGAGAACACGGTCTCGATCAGGATCGAGCCGCCCAGCAGGTAGCCCAGCTGCAGGCCCATCACCGCGAGCGCCGTGGGCGCCGCGTTCTTCACCATGTGGCGGAACACGCCCAGGTGCGTGAGGCCCTTGGCGCGCAGTCCGACGATGAATTCCTGGTCGAGGATGTCGGCCACCAGCGCACGCACGGTGCGCGCGACGATGCCCATCGGGATCACCGACATCGTGAGGGCCGGCAGGATCAGGAACTGCACGTGCGCCCAGTCCCAGGCCCAGTCGCTGGAGCCGCCCGGGCCCGCGCCGGTGGCCGGCAGCCACATGAGCTGCGACGAGAACACGATCACCATCACCATGCCCAGCCAGTAGTGCGGCACGCTCACGCCCAGCACCGACAGCATCGAGGCCAAGCGGTCGAGCCACGAGTTGCGGAAGTAGCCCGCCACGAAGCCGAACAGGCAGCCCAGCACGAAGCCGATGAAGGTCGCCACCACCGCGAGCCGCAGCGTGTTGCCTACGGCCGTGAACACCTCGCCCGCCACCGCGCGGTTGCTCGCGATGGACACGCCGAGGTCGCCATGCAGCGCGCGCCAGACCCACATCGCAAACTGCTCGGGCAGCGATCGGTTGAAGCCGTAGAGCTCGCGCAGCTGCGCCTGCAGATCAGCCGAGGCGTCGGGCGGCAGGATCGACACCAGCGGATCGCCGGGCGCGATGTGCACCAGCAGGAAGCACACGAGCGCCACGCCGACCATGATCGGCACGGCGTAGATGATGCGGCGCAAGAGGTAGGCGAGCATGGTGGCTGGCTGGGATGAGGTCAGTCCATCGCCATCGTCGCGATGTCGATGAACCAGCTCTTGGGCTGCACCACGTTCTTGACCTTGGCCGACATCGCGCGCGGCCCCACGTCGTGCGCGATCCAGACGAAGGGCGCGTCGTCCACGATGTGCGTGTGCAGTTTGGCGAGCGCGGCGTCGCGCGCCTTGTCGTCGAAGCTGGTGCGCGCGTCGGCCACCAGCTTGTCGACCTCTGCGCTGCCATAGTAGCCCCAGTTGTTGGACACCGGCGGGAAGGCCTTGGTGCTCACGAAGCGCACCATCGCGAAAAACGGGTCCATCGCCGCAAAGCTGATGTTGACCGCATTCGCACCGTTGGCCGACGGGTCCTTCGCGCCCTTGCGCCAGTTGGTGAAGAGCGTGTTCCATTCGATCACGTCGAACTGCACGTCGAAGAAGCACTGCTTGAGCGATTGCTGCGCGAACTCGTTCATCGGCAGCGGCTGCATCTGGCCCGAGCCCGAGGCCGAGATCTGCACCTTCACCTTGATCGGCTTGGCGGCCGAGTAGCCGGCCTGCGTCATCAGCGCCTGCGCGGCCTTCACGTCGTAGCGGATGTCGAAGCCCGGCTTGCCGAACCATGGATGGCCCGGCGGCACCGTGCCCTTGGGCTCGGCCATCATGCCGCCCAGCAGCTGCTTCATGCCGCCGCGGTCGATGCAGAGGTTGGCCGCCTGGCGCACGCGCTTGTCGAGCCAGGGCGAGCCTTCGGCGAACGACAGCTGCCACGGCCACACGTGCGGCTGCGCGTTCGAATAGATCTTGAAGCCGCGCTGCGTGATCTGCGCCATGGCGTCGGGTGCGGGCGCCTCGATCCAGTCGACCTGGCCGCCGAGCAGCGCGGCGGTGCGCGCATTGGCCTCGGGCATCGGCAGCATCACGACCTTGTCGATCTTCGGCACGCGCCTGGCGTCCCAGTAGGCCTTGTTGGCGGCCAGTTCCAGGCGCTCGCGGGCCACGAAGCGGGTGACCTTGAACGGGCCCGAGCCCGCGGGGTCGGCCGCGAAGGCGGTCCATGCGGCCTTGGACTTGTCGGCGGGCGTGGCGCCGGCCGCGGCGTCGAACTTCTTCTGCCAGTGGGCGGGCGAGGCCATGAACAGGTTCGTGAGGTTGATCGGCAGGAAGGCGTCGGGTTCGCTGGTGGTGAGCTCGACCGTCATGTCGTCGATCTTGCGCGCGGTGCGCAGCGTGGGCATGCGCGAAGCGGTCACGCCGACCTGGCTCGGGTCGAACTGCGGGGCGTCCTTGTCGAGCACCTTCTGCACGTTCCACACCACAGCGTCGGCATTGAAGGCGGAACCGTCGTGGAACTTGACGCCGGGGCGCAGCTTGAAGACCCACTTGGTCTTGTCCTTGGCGTCGACGGCCCACGAGGCGGCCAGCGCCGGGATCAGCACGCTCGGCGCATCGGCCTTGGACAGGTCCCACTGCGTGAGCGAGTCGTAGATCGGGATGCCGGTGAAGCGGTTGCCCTCGAAACCCTGGTCGGGCTGGCCCAGCGTGCGCGGAATGTCGGCCGCGGTCATGGCGATGCGCAGCGTTTTCTCCTGGGCCAGGGCCGGTGCCACGAAGGCCAGGGTGGCGAGCGCCGCGCAGGCGGCCAGGGGTTTCAGGATCGAGGCAGGGGCGGCACGCTTCACAGGAGCTCCTAGGGGTGAAAGGGCGAAGGGATCAAACCGGTGGTGAAGCACGACGTGTGCCAGCCGCAAGGCCGCGATGCGACAATGGCCTTCCCATGACAGACACCCTCACCATCACCCGCCCGGACGACTGGCACCTGCATGTGCGCGACGGCGCCGCCCTCGAAGCCGTGGTCCCGCACAGCGCGCGCCAGTTCGGCCGCGCGCTGGTCATGCCCAACCTGCGCCCCCCTGTGACCACCGCGGCGCAGGCCATGGCCTACCGCGACCGCATCCGCGCGGCGGTGCCGCCGGGCACGGCCTTCGAGCCCGTGATGTCGCTCTACCTGACCGACAGGCTGCCGCCCGAGGAAATCGCGCTGGCCGCGGAAGCCGGCGTGCGCGCGCTCAAGCTCTACCCGGCCGGCGCCACCACCAACAGCGATGCCGGCGTGACCGACATCCGCCACACCTACAAGACGCTCGAGGCCATGCAGAAGCACGGCCTGCTGCTGCTGGTGCATGGCGAGGTCACCGATCCGGCGGTCGACCTGTTCGACCGCGAGGCCGTCTTCATCGACCGCGTGATGATCCCCCTGCGCCGCGACTTTCCCGAGCTCAAGGTGGTGTTCGAGCACCTCACCACGAAAGAGGGCGCCCACTACGTGCGCGATGCCAACCGCTTCACGGCCGCCACCATCACCGCGCACCACCTGCTGTACAACCGCAACGCCATCTTCACCGGCGGCATCCGCCCGCACTACTACTGCCTGCCCGTGCTCAAGCGCGAGACGCACCGCGTGGCGCTGGTGGAGGCGGCCACCAGCGGCAGCGACCGCTTCTTCCTCGGCACCGACAGCGCGCCGCATCCGGCCCACCTGAAGGAGCATGCGCTCGGCTGCGCCGGCTGCTACACCGCGCTGACCGCCATCGAGCTCTATGCCGAGGCCTTCGACAACGCCGGCGCGCTCGACAAGCTCGAAGGCTTCGCGAGCTTCCACGGCCCCGACTTCTACGGCCTGCCGCGCAACAGCGGCACCATCACGCTGAAGCGCGAAAGCTGGACTGTGCCGGAAACCGTGCCCTACGGCGACGCCACGCTCAAGCCGCTGCGCGGTGGTGAAACGCTGAACTGGCGCATGGGCTGAGTTCGACCGTCGCCCCGTGCGTCAGGGGGGATCGCTCAATTGCCGGCCCCCCATAACAAGTTGCAGATAGCCTTGCGTGGCTGGATTGCCGGAACGGCCCACCACCATCAGCAATGCACTGGGCTCGACGGTAGCATCGTATTGGTCTGCGGGCGAGGCAGTGTCCCATCCGATGCGAATGCCGCTCGCGTGGGGGCGCGCAGTAGGGTAGGTTGATATGGGCTCAAGGGTGATGGAAAAGGGAAGTGAGCTGCCGTCGGGCTGATTGAAAACCGTGTTTATCGCGTTGACGGAAGTTCCACCGCTACCATAGCCGCCGAGCGTCGATACCGTCAGCGGAAATGAGTTTGCCGGCCACTGGAAGGGTGCCCAAGTCGTGAGGCCAACCTCAAAGACCGCGCGGTTCGATGAATCAACGGCGGCGCGCAGGTAAACATTTTTGCCCCCGATGCGTGCCACGGAGAAATGGAAGTTGTCGCTCGCGTTCGCCGTGTTGGTGGCGACCCAATCTCCGGCTTCCGAGCCCTTGGTGACTGAGTAGTTCCGATCTGGCGTACACATTGGCTTCAACGGATCTGTGGAACAGACGCCAAGCGTGGGCGTGTTGGCACCGCTGTAGTACAGATCGAACGTGCTGGTCGTCGAGTCGGCTATTCCTGCGCCACGCGCCACGCTAAACATGTTGAAACGCGGGAGACTGCCAACAAGATGAAATTCTGTTGCGTCAATGACCAGATTGCGAGCCGCGACGAATGGTTGGAGCGCATAGCGACCCGAACCGTTCGACTCCAGAAATGGAAAGGCGCCGATGACAGCGTCAATAGTGACCTGGAAGCGCGCAGCTGACGAAGGGGCTACCCTATCTGTGGCAAATACATAGACATTTTTTTGCACCGGATCGGCAGCGAAGGGCCCGCGAACCGAGTGGCCTGACTCATCCACCATCTCGTATTGATGCATGTCGAAATCAAGTCGCAAGCGCTGCTTGGTGCCATTGGAGGCGAACACCGTGTAGCTGTCGTTGCGTGGATCCACGGCCACCCCTTCGCCGGTTCCCCATAAGCCGATCACTCCATTCTGGTAAGGCTCGCTAGTACCCGGCCGCGGGAGGGCTACCATGGCCCACAGTCCGGCGCCGCGTGCACCGTACAGCGTCGAGTTACCCGATTGGAGTCCGCGCGCACCGATCGGTGCATCGTTGGCTAGCGTGACCAGCGGGCGCTGTTCGACGGTCCAATTACCGTCTGCATACACAGCGGATTGTCGGACACTGTCCGCACGCACGCTTGTTCGGGTCCACGCGTCACCGACTTGGAGCGCAGGCTCGTTTCCGCTGGTGCTACTCGCGGTAAAAGCGCCGTACATCGTGGCGGCTGTCCATTCGGTAGTTTCTGGCAAGCCGATACGAAACTGGAGATCAAGGTTCGGCAGCCGGCCGGCAGCCAAATAGACGTTCTGCCCCCCCACTCGGGCCACTGAAAAAACGATCTGCTCTGTTGTGTCGGCCGTTGTTAGACGCCAGATGCCGGGACGCTCTGTAGCGACGATGGCATAGGTCTTCAAGAGCTGCGTGGGACAAACCTCGAGTCGGTAGAAACCGGTATCCGAGCGGCACACCCGCAGTTGCGTCCCGCCGCCGGAAATGCTGATTTGGTGTGCCAGCGAGTAAGCGACGTTTTGAAACGGTGTACCGTAGGTGAAGCGGTTGTAGGTGCCGTCCATTGCGGACTGGGCGCTAACCAGGTTCGTAACGCCCAAGAAGGGATAGGAGATGCCAACCGTGCCTTCCAAGGCTGTCCGAGCCAATGGAAACGTACCGACGATGGCATCACCGAGAAGACGAAAGCGAGCGAGGTTGACTACGGAATTGACTTTGCTACGCTGAAGCACAAAGGTGCCTGGCTGCATAGGATCATCAGAAAACTCACCAGATGCGATCATGCCAACAACGGGCGAGTTGATCGGCTGTAGTACGTTGCTATTTCCTCCATCGCTTGGAGCAAATACGTAGCGTCGATTGCTGAAATCGAGGTCAAGGGTGTACTGCCCTCCGTTGGCGGAAAAAACCCGATAGCGGCGCTTAAAGGGACTTTTCGCGAGCGGACGCAGAGGCGTGGCCAGTTCCTTGTTGGCAACGGGATCCTCGATGAGCGCGCTAGCCTGCGTCTGCCCTGACGCTGTGATTGAAGCGGGGAGCACGGAACCATCCCCTCCGCCGTTCCCGCCACAACTTGTGAGACATATCGCCGAGAACCCGCCAAACAGTATGCGATGCACTTGCACGCTTCCTCCGTTTTGAGATTTATCCGATCAATCGTAACTGAATGTCTTTGATGGATGCGACATGCTGCGCGGGACTGCCTCATGGGCCGCGCAGGTGGGTCTGCATAGAGGAAGCGGGAGATACTCGTCCTTCGACTTTGATAGGAACTTCATATGACTTCCACGCCGTGCGTGATGCTCCTGATCGACGCCGACAACGTCTCCTCCGACGTGATCGAGCAAGCCGTGCAGCGCACGCTGACGGAGCACGGCGCCGTGCACGTGCGCCGCGCCTATTGCAACGCCGAGACGGCGGTCAAGCAGCAGGCGCTCTTCAAGCGGTTGTCGGTGCGGCCGATGGTCAATATTTCGGCCGGCAAGAACAGCACCGACATCGCGCTCGCCGTGGATGCCATCGATCTCGTGATCGCCGAGCGCCCCGACGTGGTGGTGCTGGTGTCTTCCGATTCCGACTTTGCGCCGCTCGTGATCCGGCTGCGCGAGAAGGGCTGCCGCGTCTGCGGCCTCGGCCAGCAGGGCAAGACCGGCGAAGAGACCGTGGCGGTCTACGACGAGTTCACCGACCTGCAGCACCACGGCGCGCCGCTCGCGCCCCGCAGCGCGCCCGCGAAGAAGGCCGCGGCCAAGGTGGCCGCGAAGCGTGCGCCGGCCAAGACGGAAAAGACGGAGAAGAGTGCGGCCGCGCCGGCCCGCAAGACCGCGGCCAAGGCCCCGGTCCGAAAAACCGCCAAGGCCGCAGCGAAGCCGCTCGCGCCGCAGCCGCCTTCTGAAGCCGCCGAATTCATCCTGCGGGCGGCACCTGCGCTGCGCAGTGGTGCCGACGTGCCGCTCAACGACGTGGCCCAGGCCCTGCGCGCGGCCGGCCTGCTCGGCAAACACGGCAGTTCGCTCAAGCTGTTCGACAAGCTCCCGGCGGAGTTCGCCGTGCTGCAGCACCCCGACCGCATCCGCTGGACCGGAGCCGCCACGCCTTGAGCCTGGCGGCGGTCGACTGGGCGCAGCCCTGGCTCGCGCCTTATCGCGCCATCGGCCAGGCGGCGGCGCAGACGGCGCTCGACACCTCGGTCGCTGCCGCGCTGCAGCGGGAAGCAGCGCCGGGTTTCAGGCCCGCCTTCGTGCCGCAGTCGGCGCTGCCCGCGGGGCAGGCCTACGAGGCCCACATCTTCCAGACCGGCACCGTGCCGACGCGCGACAACCTGCACGACTTCTTCAACGGCCTCGTCTGGCTCGCCTTTCCGGAGGCCAAGCGTCGCCTGAACGAACTGCAGGCCGCCGAGATCGCCCGTGCGGGCATCGGCGCCACGCGCGGCCCGCTGCGCGACGCGCTCACGCTGTTCGACGAGAACGGCGCCGTGCTCGATGCGCCCGAGCCGCTGTGGCAGGCGCTGGCCGCGCGCGACTGGCACACCCTTTTCGTGGCGCAGCGCGCGCTGTGGTCCCGGGCGCGCCTCTGGATCTTCGGCCATGCGCTGCTCGAGAAACTCGCCACCCCGCGCAAGGCGCTCACCGCGCATGTGCTGCGGCTGCCGCCACCCGCTGCCGGCGGATCGGCGGCGCCCTGCGATCGGGCGCTGGCACGCAGCCTCGATCCGCATCAGCTGGCGCAAAAACCCTTCGTTCCGCTGCCCGTGCTGGGCGTGCCGGGCTGGTGGGCCGGCAACGAGGAGGCGAATTTCTACGACGATCCCAAGGTCTTCAGGCCCGGTCCGTAGAACTTTTGCTCCTATCATCGCTCTACCCGCGAGCCGCGGTGCGGCTCCTCCAGAATCCAAACAACAACACAGGAAGAGCGCCATTCCTGCACGGCTTGAAGAGGGCCATCCGGTCCTCATCTAGGCGGCAGCATTCCCCCACGGAGAATTCAACTTGAAACGTATCCTTCTGTTCGTTTTGACCAATGTGATGGTCGTTGCAGTGCTCGGCATCGTCGCCAGCCTGCTCGGCGTCAACCGCTTTCTGACGGCCAACGGGCTGAACCTCACGGCGCTGCTCGGCTTCGCGCTCATCATGGGCTTCGGCGGCGCGATCATTTCGCTCCTGATCAGCAAGCCCATGGCCAAGTGGACGACCAAGCTGCACATGATCGACAACCCCCAGTCGCCCGACGAGGCCTGGATCGTCGGCACGGTGCGCAAGTTCGCCGACAAGGCCGGCATCGGCATGCCCGAGGTCGGCATCTTCGAAGGCGAGCCTAATGCCTTCGCGACCGGCGCGTTCAAGAACTCGTCGCTGGTGGCGGTGTCCACCGGCCTGCTGCAGAACATGACGCGCGAAGAAGTCGAGGCCGTGATCGGCCACGAGGTGGCGCACATCGCCAACGGCGACATGGTCACCATGACGCTGATCCAGGGCGTGATGAACACCTTCGTCGTGTTCCTGTCGCGCGTGATCGGCTATGCGGTCGACAGCTTCCTGCGCCGCGGCGACGACCGTTCGTCGGGCCCGGGCATCGGCTACTACGTGAGCACCATCGTGCTGGACATCGTGCTGGGCTTTGCCGCCGCCATCGTGGTGGCCTGGTTCTCGCGCCAGCGCGAATTCCGCGCCGACGCCGGCTCGGCCGCGCTCATGGGGCAGAAGCAGCCGATGATGAATGCGCTGGCCCGCCTGGGCGGCCTGCCGGCCGGCGAACTGCCCAAGGCGGTGGAAGCCATGGGCATCACGGGCAGCATCGGCAAGCTCTTTGCCACGCACCCGCCGATCGAAGAGCGGATTGCGGCGCTGCAGAACGCGCGCGGCTGATCGATCGAATCGCACTGCAACAGCAAAAGAAAAGCCGCCACGGGTTGCCGTGGCGGCTTTTTCATTGGGGCCGGCGCGGGCGTGGCGGCCCGGGCGATCAGGCCGCCGGAGCCGCCGGCTGCCGCTCGGCCCGTGCGCGGGCGAGCGTGCGGCCCACTTCGCCGGCATCCATGCCGTACATCTCGGCGAACTCGTGTTCGCTGCTGCGGCCGCTGGCCTCGAAGGCGCGCAGCAGCGCCTCGCGCTTGGCGGCCTGGCGGGCCAGCTCGGCCAGCGCTTCGTCGAGCACGGCGTTGGTTTCCTCGTCGCGCGAGCGCACCAGCACCGCGTAGGCCTCGCGGTCCAGGCCCGAGGCTTCCACGGCACGGGCGATGCGCGCCACGAGCTGCGCACGCAGGTCCTCGCCGGGCTTGCGCTGCACGCGGCGGCGGTGCAGCTCGAGGATGGCGTGGTGCACATGCTCGGGCGCGACCGGCTCCACTGCGTTGCCGTCGAGGTCGTGGCGCGCAAGGCCCGCGGCCACCGCCTCGAGGTAGCGCGTGGAGCGTGCGTGCAAGCCCAGCGCAACCTTGAGCTCGTCCTTCTTGAAGTCGTCGGGGTGCTTTTCGAGCAGGTCCTGGAACACGCCGAGCTTGAGCGGCAGGAAGCGCGCGCCGAACATGTTGGGGTACAGCTCGAACAGTTTCTCCAGCGCGGGGTGCACCTTGCGCGCGCGCTGCGGCTGTTGCTGCTGTGCCGCCTGCTTGGGCTTCTGCTTTTGTGTCTGCTGCTGCCGCGGCTGGCGCGGCGCGCGCGGCGCCCGGGGCGGGCGTCCGTCGGCGCTCGGCTGCTGCTGCGCAGCGGTGCCCTCGGCTTCCGCCGGCTGGACTTCCTGGATTTCTTCTTGGGGCGTGGCGGTGTCGGTCATCGGTCGGTCTTGTCTGGTTGGCTGGCAGCGGCGGAAAAAATGGATGCCGCGCGTTCAGCGCGGGCGGAACATCTTGAAGAGATTGTCGGGGCTGATCTCGAAGTAGTCGGCCGGGCCGCCGCCGCGCAGGATGGGCTGCGCCGCGGCGGTGTCGTAGATGCCGTTCTTCAGCAGGTGGCGCGCGATGTGCACGCCCACCACTTCGCCGAGGATCAGCCAGGTGGGCACCGGCACGCCGTCCACGCCCTCGAGCTGCAGCAGTTGCGTGAGCCGGCATTCGAAGGACACCGGGCTCTCGGCCACGCGCGGCACCGCGATGCGGCGCGACGCCGCGGGCGTGAGGCCGGCGAGCTCGAACTCGTTCACCTCGGGCGGCACGGGGGCGCACGACTGGTTCATCTGCTCGGCCAGCGGCCGGGTGGCCAGGTTCCAGCCGAACTCGCGCGTCTGGCGGATGTTGTGCAGGCTGTCCTTGGCGCCGATGCTCGCAAAGCCCACGATGGGCGGCGTGTAGTTGAAGGCGTTGAAGAAGCTGTAGGGCGCGAGGTTGAGCCTGCCGTTCTCGTCCTGCGACGAGATCCATCCGATCGGCCGCGGGCCGACCATCGCATTGAACGGATCGTGCGGCAGGCCGTGGCCCTTGGCGGGTTCGTAGAAGTGGAAATCGTCGTTCGGCACGGCCATCGGTTCCTTGCTCATGTTCCGGCGACGCTGCGCGCCACGGCTTCGGCGACCTTGATGCCGTCGACGCCGGCCGACAGGATGCCGCCTGCATAGCTCGCGCCTTCGCCGGCAGGATAGAGGCCGCGCACGTTGAGGCTCTGGAAGTCGTCGCCGCGCGTGATGCGGATCGGCGAGGAGGTGCGCGTTTCCACGCCGGTGAGCACCGCATCGTGCAGGTCGAAGCCCTTGATCTTGCGGCCGAAGGCGGGGAAGGCCTCGCGCATCGCCTCGATGGCGTAGGCCGGCAGCGCCTGGTTCAGATCGGTGGGCGTGACGCCGGGCTTGTACGAAGGCAGCACGCTGCCGAGCGCGGTAGAGGGCCGGCCCGCGATGAAGTCGCCCACCAGCTGGCCGGGCGCGCGGTAGTCGCCGCCGCCGAGCACGAAGGCCTTCGACTCGAGCTCGCGCTGCAGCGCGATGCCGGCGAGCGCGTCGCCCGCGGCCTCGGGCGTCCAGCCGGGAAAGTCGCGCGGGTCGATGCCCACCACGATGCCCGCGTTGGCGTTGCGCTCGTTGCGCGAATACTGGCTCATGCCGTTGGTGACCACGCGGCCCGGCTCGCTGGTGGCCGCGACCACGGTGCCGCCCGGGCACATGCAGAAGCTGTAGACCGAGCGGCCGTTGCTCGCGTGGTGCACCAGCTTGTAGTCGGCCGCGCCGAGCAGCGGATGGCCCGCATGGCGGCCCCAGCGCGCGCGGTCGATCAGGCCCTGCGGATGCTCGACGCGAAAGCCGATGGAAAAGGGCTTGGCCTCGATGTGCACGCCGCGCGCATGCAGCATCGAAAAAGTGTCGCGCGAGCTGTGGCCGAGCGCCATCACCACGTGGTCGGCGCGCAGCTCGCTCGCCTGGCCGGTGGCCTGGTCGAGCACGGTGAGGCCGCGAAGCTGGCCGTTCTCGATCTGCACGTCGGTCACGCGCTGCTCGAAGCGGATCTCGCCGCCGAGCGCCACGATCTGCTCGCGGATGTTCTCCACCACCTTCACCAGCTTGAAGGTGCCGATGTGCGGATGCGCGACGTAAAGGATCTCGGGCGGGGCGCCGGCCTTCACGAACTCTTCCATCACCTTGCGGCCGAGGAAGCGCGGATCCTTGATCTGGCTGTAGAGCTTGCCGTCGGAGAAGGTGCCGGCGCCGCCTTCGCCGAACTGCACGTTCGACTCGGGGTCGAGCACGCTCTTGCGCCACAGGCCCCAGGTGTCGCGGGTGCGCTGGCGCACGGTCTTGCCACGCTCCAGCACGATGGGCTTGAAGCCCATCTTCGCGAGCATCAGCGCCGCGAAGATGCCGCAGGGGCCGAAGCCGATCACCACAGGCCGAGGCGCGCCTTCGGGCGCCTGCGCGGGCGGGGTGTAGCGCATGTCGGGCGCGGCCTGGATGTGCGGATGCGCAACGTGCTTTGCGAGCAGCGCGGCTTCGAGCCCGGCGTCGGCGATCTGCACGTCGGCGATGTAGACCGTGAGCAGGTCGGCCTTGCGCGCATCGAAGCTGCGCTTGAAGACGGTGTGGGAAGCGATCGCTTCGAGCGGGACGTCCAGCGTCCGGGCGATCAGGGCGGCCAGCGCGTCGGGGGCGTGGTCCAGCGGGAGTTTGAGTTCGGAGAGTCTCAGCATGTCGTGGGGCTTGTGTTTATCAAGCAGGCCACGGATTTTACGCGCCGAGGCGCTATGAAAGGGATAGCTGGGTCAGGCTGGCAGGAAGCCTTCGACCGAGAGATAGCGCTCGCCGGTGTCGTAGTTGAACCCCAGCACCACCGCATCGGGCGCCAGCGAGGGCAGCTTCTGGGCGATGGCCGCGAGCGTGGCGCCGGAGGAAATGCCCACCAGCATGCCTTCCTCGACCGCGCAGCGGCGGGCCATTTCGCGCGCCGGTTCGGCGTCGACCTGCAATACGCCGTCGAGCAGCGAGGTGTCGAGGTTCTTCGGGATGAAGCCCGCGCCGATGCCCTGGATCGGGTGCGGCGAGGGCTGGCCTCCCGAGATCACCGGCGAGGCCACCGGCTCCACCGCGAACACCTGCAGCTTCGGCCACTTCTTCTTGAGCACCCGCGCCACGCCCGTGATGTGGCCGCCGGTGCCCACGCCGGTGATCAGCACGTCGATGCCGTCGGGGAAGTCGGCCGCGATTTCCTCGGCCGTGGTGCGCACGTGCACGTCGATGTTGGCGGGGTTGTTGAACTGCTGCGGCATCCAGGCGCCCGGCGTGCCGGCCACGATTTCCTCGGCCCGCGCAATGGAGGCCTTCATGCCGCCGGCGCGCGGCGTCAGGTCGAAGGTGGCGCCGTAGGCGAGCATGAGGCGGCGGCGTTCCACCGACATGCTGTCGGGCATCACGAGGATCAGCTTGTAGCCCTTGACGGCGGCGACCATCGCCAGGCCGATGCCGGTGTTGCCCGAGGTGGGTTCGACGATGGTGCCACCGGGCTTCAGCGCGCCGGACTTCTCGGCGTCTTCCACCATCGACAGCGCGATGCGGTCCTTGATGGAGCCGCCGGGGTTGGCGCGCTCGGACTTGATCCACACCTGCTGCTTCGCATTGCCGAACAGGCGGTTGATGCGGATATGCGGCGTGTTGCCGATGGTCTGGAGGATGTTCTGGGCCTTCATGGGATCTCCTTGGGCTTTTGTCGGGGCAGGGCTGGTCGGTCGAAGCGCCATTGTGGAGCGGACGGCCGGCGCCTGCGAGGGTATCGAGCGATAATCCCCCTCGTGAAGCACGCCAGACCGCCGCTGGTGCAAGCCCGCAAGGGGCGACGCCGCAAGGCGCCGCGTCGAAAGACCGCACTGGAGGAACGTCCGGACTGCACAGGACAGCGCAGGAGTTAACGACTCTCCACCGTGAGGTGAGGATCAGAGCAACAGAGACGAGCCGATTCAGTTCGGGTGAAACGGGCAATCTCTGCGCGCAGCAACACCAAGTAGGCCAGTATCGAGGTGGTTCCGCTGAGCTGGCGGGTAGGTGGCATCGAGCCGTTTGGCGACAAGCGGCCCAGAGTAATGGCGGTCACGTTGGGGGCAACTCCAACGCACAGAATCCGGCTTATCGGCGGGCTTCACACTTTTCTTTTTCCTTCTCCCTGATTCGCCGTGGGGTTCTTCCATGGGGCAGCAGCGGTGCCGCGGCTTTTCTCCTAAAATAGATAGCAAGCTAACTAATTGGAGAGAAGCCATGGCCCATGTCTCGAAGACGCGCGAAGCCGCGCTGATGTCGCTCGGCATGGCGCTCTCGCTGCTGCAGCGCGGCTACCGGGCCGCGGCCGACAAGGCGGTGGCGCATGTCGGACTTTCGCAGTCGCTGGCGTGGCCGATCGTGATGATCGGCCGGATGCACGGCGGCGTGCGCCAGGGCGTGCTCGCCGAGGCGCTGGGCATCGAGGGGCCTTCGCTGGTGCGCTCGATCGACCAGCTGGTGGAGGCCGGTTTCGTGGAGCGCCGCGAAGACCCGGCCGACCGCCGCGCCAAGACGCTGCACCTCACGCCGGCCGGCGAGGCCGCCTGCCAGCCCATCGAGGCCGCGCTGCGCGGCATGCGCGCCACGCTGTTCGAAGGCGTGGCCGACGAGGACATCGCCGCCTGCCTGCGCGTGTTCGCGGTGCTCGGAGAACGGCTCGGCCGCGCAGCGCCGGGGCCGCAGGAAGGGCGCAGGTAGATGGCCGCGTTCCGGCTGCCGCGCTTCAGCCGCGCGGAGCTTCTCTTTTCTGCCAAGAGCTTTGCCGCCGCGATGCTGGCCATGTACCTGGCCAGCCGCGCCGGCCTGCCGCGGCCGTTCTGGGCCTTGATGACCACCTATGTCGTGGCCCATCCGCTGGCCGGCGCGGTGCGCTCCAAGGCCCTCTACCGCTTCTGCGGCACCTTGATCGGATGCGTGGCCACGGTGCTGCTGGTGCCCGCGCTGTCGAATGCGCCGGAGCTGCTCACGCTGGTGCTCGCGCTGTGGGTGGGGCTGTGCCTGTGCATTTCGCTGTTCGACCGCACGCCGCGCTCGTATGTCTTCATGCTCGCGGGCTACACCGCCGCGCTGATCGGCTTTCCTTCGGTGCAGACGCCGCTCGCGCTGTTCGACACCGCGGTGGCGCGGGTGGAGGAAATCGGCCTGGGCATCCTGTGCGCCACGCTGGTCCACAGCATTGCGTGGCCCACGGGCCTGGCGCCGACCGTGCTGGGCCTGCTCGACCGCACGCTGCTGGATGCGCGCCAGTGGCTCACCGACCTGCTGCAGCCCGCGGGCCGCAGCACCGACGCCGATCCGCAAACGCTTGCTGCCGACCGCCGCCGGCTGGCCGGCGACATCACCCAGCTGCGGCTGCTGTCCACCCACGTGCCGTTCGACACCACGCACCTGCGCTGGACCGCCGGCGCCATCCGGGCCATGCAGGACCGCGTGGCGGCACTCACGCCCGCGCTGTCGGCCGTGGAGGACCGGCTGCTGGCGCTGGAACAGGCCGAAGGGGCGCTCGCGCCGGACGTTGCGGCGGTGCTTGCGCAGGCCGCGCAATGGCTGCAGGAAGACGATGCCGCGCGCGCGCAGTCGCTGCAACTGCTGCGCCGCTCGATCCAGGCGCTGGGCGCCACGCCGCAGCACAGTCCCTGGAGTCGCGCCTTGCGCATCGGGCTCGCGGGCCGGCTCGAGGAACTGGTCGAGGGATGGCGCGCCTGCGCGCGGCTGCGCATGGACATCGACGAGGGCCTCCAGGGCGCGCTGCCGCCGCGCCGCACGGCCGCGCTCGGCAGCCGCGTGCTGCACCGCGACTACGGCATGGCGCTGCTGTCTGCGCTGGCCGCGGTGCTCGCCATCTGCCTGTGCGGCGCCTTCTGGATCGTGACGGGCTGGCCCATGGGCTCGGCCGCCACCATGATGGCCGCGGTGTTCTGCTGCTTCTTCGCGACCATGGACGACCCGGTGCCCGCGATCCACGGCTTCCTGAAGTACACGCTGTGGTCGATTCCCGTCTCCGCGCTCTATGTGCTGGTGCTGATGCCGCTGGTGCAGGACTTCGGCATGCTGGTGGCGGTGTGCGCGCCGGTCTTCCTGCTGCTGGGCGTCTACATGGCGCGGCCGGCGCATTTCATGGCGGCCATGGCGCTGCTGTTCGGCGTGGCCGGCACGCTGGCCCTGCACGACACCGCCAATGCCGACCTGGTGAGCTTCATCAACAGCATGCTCGGGCAGGTCATCGGCGTGGTGGTTGCTGCGCGCGTCACGCGGCTGGTGCGCTCGGTGGGCGCCGACTGGAGCGCACGGCGCATCCAGCGCGCCACCTGGCGCGAGCTCGGCGAGATGGCCGGCGTCTCGCAGCGCCAGGGCGCGCAGGGCGACGCCTACGCCGTGCGCATGCTCGACCGCATCGGCCTGCTCGCACCGCGCATCGCGCAGGCCGGCGGCAGCATCGAGGGTGTGGCCGCCAACGACGCGCTGCGCGACCTGCGCACCGGCGCCGACATCGACGTGCTGCAGCGGGTGCGCGCGCAGCTGCCGCCGGCGTCGGCCTCGGCGCTTCTGGGCGGCATCTCGCAGTTCTTCCTCCAGCGCGGCAGGGGCCGCATGCAAGCGCGCCCCGCCAGCCTGCTGCCGCAGATCGACGAGGCGCTGTCGGCGGTGCTTGGCGCGCAGCATGCGCCGTCATCCGCATCGCGCAGCGCAGTGACCGCGCTGGTGGGCCTGCGCCGCAATCTTTTCCCCGATGCACCGCCGCGCCTCGCCGTGGCCGGACAAGGAGCCTCCAGATGATTGGCGAAGCAAGTTTCTACGGCCTCTACGTGCCATGGCTGCTGGTGCTGGCCGGCATTGCGCTGGCCGCCCTCTGGGGCGTACGCCATCTGCTGGCCCTGGCCGGCCTCTACCGCTGGGTGTGGCATCCCGCGCTGTTCGACATGGCGCTTTATCTGCTGCTGCTCTACGGCATCAGCCGCGCGGCCTCCTTCCTTCAATGACGAGATCCAGATGAAAGCCCCTTTTCCCATCGACAGCTCCTGGCCGATGCGCCTCGGGCGCATTCTTCTCACCGCGGCCGTGGTGGCGGCCGCCGCATGGGCCGGCCTGCAGCTCTGGGACCATTACGAGCTCGCTCCCTGGACGCGCGACGGCCGCGTGCGCGCCAACGTGGTCCAGATCGCGCCGGACGTGTCCGGGCTGGTCACCGCGGTGCCTGTGCGGGACAACCAGGCCGTGCAGGCCGGGGCCCTGCTGTTCGAGGTGGACCGCGCGCGCTACGACCTTGCCGTGCGCCAGGCCCAGGCCGCGCTGGCGGCGCAGCGTGCCGCCAGCGCACAGGCGCAGCGCGAGAACGCGCGCAACGCGGGGCTCGATGCGCTGGTGTCGCAGGAGGCCCGCGAACAGGCCCGCGCCCGCGCGGAGCAGGCGCGCGCCGCCGTCGCACAGGCCGAGGTGGCACTCGATGCGGCGCGCCTCAACCTGCAGCGCGCCGAGGTGCGCGCGCCGGCCGACGGCCTGGTGACCAACCTCGACCTGCGCACCGGCAGCTATGCATCGGCCGGGCGGCCGGTGCTGGCGCTGGTCGATGCGCATTCCTTCTTCGTCGAGGGCTACTTCGAGGAAACCAAGCTGCCGCGCATCCACCTGGGCGATCGCGTACGCGTGACCCCGATGGGCGGCGGCGCAGTGCTCGAAGGCGCGGTCGACAGCGTGGCCGCCGGCATTGCCGATCATGACCGTTCGACCAGCGCCAACCTGCTGCCCAGCGTCAACCCGACCTTCAACTGGGTGCGGCTCGCGCAGCGCATTCCGGTACGCATCAGGCTCGATCCTTTGCCGCAGGGCGCGCGGCTCGTGGCCGGCCAGACCGTGACCGTGCAAGTGCTCGAGCATCCGCCGGCGCGCCATGCGGGTGCACCGGCCGCCGAGCCGAAGAAGGGATGAGCGCCATGTCACCTGCTTTTCGCATGGCTTCGCTCATGGTTGCGGCGGGGCTGGCGGCCTGCGCGGCGGTCGGCCCCGACTACCGCCAGCCGCCCGAGGCGCTGGCCAGCC